>CAZYZD010000039.1:1312-18839 GCA_964651755.1 uncultured Sulfurospirillum sp.
ATTCTTATGAGGTTTATCGTATTTACGGAGATCATTTTGTATTGCGTAAGATTTCAGATCAAATCTCTTATCATAGTTTGGAAATAGATATTGAACTGCTCTTTTCACAAATTGAGAATTATACAATTAAAATAGATATTATTGAAGATAAATTAGAGTTGGATATTACAGTGGGTATCTCTCTTGAAGCGGATAAAGCGTTGAAAAAGGCAGAGATGGCTTTGTTGTATGCCAAAAAGTATAAAATGCAATATATCGCGTATAGTAAAATTATTGATAGTTCTGAAGAGTCACAGGAGCTTTTGGTATGGCGAAATGAGATTAGAAAAGCACTACAGAGTAATAATATCATCCCTCTCTTTCAGCCTATTGTCAACCGAAAACAGGAAGTGGTAAAATATGAAGCGCTTATGAGACTTCGTCGTGTAGTTGATGGTAAAGAAGAGCTGATTTCTCCTTTTTTCTTCCTGGAAATTGCTTTTAAAAGTAAGCAGTATGAAAAATTGACGCAAGTCATGATTAAAGAAAGTTTTAAAGTAGCTTGTAAAAGCGATTGTGATATTTCTATAAACCTCTCTTTTGAAGATGTTGTCAATAAAAAAATTACTGCTTTATTGAAAAGTCAGATAGAAGAGTACAAAATTGGATCTAAACTTATTTTTGAAATTGTGGAGAGTAGTAATATAGAAGACTTTACGCAAGTGAAGCGTTTTATCTCAGAGTTTAGAAAATTGGGTGTGCGTTTTTCTATAGATGATTTTGGGTCTGGTTATTCTAATTTTACACATATTTTTGAGCTGGCGCCGGACTTTCTGAAAATAGATGGTTCTTTGATCAAAAATATCGATAAAGATCGTAAATCCTACTTGTTGGTTCGTGCCATTGTAAAACTTGCAAAACACTTGCAAATAGAGACTGTTGCAGAATTTGTCAGTAAAAAAGAGATTTATGATATATGCTATAAACTGGGAGTCAATTATTTTCAGGGATATTACTTTTCAGCCCCTCTGAAAGAAGAGCAGTTGTTGCCTTACAAATATTCGTATCAACAAACAGAGGAGTTGCTCGAAAGCGCCTGATCTATTTGTTTAAAGTGTTTCAATCACTGCTTTGGCAAGTTCAAGCGCTTTACTTCTATGTGAAAGTTTTTCTTTTATTGCATGATCAAGCTCGCCGAGAGTTTGGTCAAAACCTTCTGGAATAAACATAGGATCATATCCAAAACCTTTTTCTCCTCTGGCTTCATCGATTACGTTTCCATGCATCCATCCGTGTACTGTAAAATCTCCCTTGTTGGTGACAATTGCCATTGCTGCTGTATAAAAAGCCGGGGTTTTAGAGAGATTTTTTTCTTTGAGTGTGTCGATGAGTTTATACAGATTCTCTTTATCGCTTGCGCCTTCTCCTGCAAATCTTGCGCTGTATATACCTGGTATATTTCCAAGTGCAGGTACAGAGATACCACTGTCATCGGAAAGGACGACAAATTTGTCTGATATTTTATCTTTGACTTTTTCATAGACAGCATGTGCTTTAAGAAGAGCATTTTCCTGATAAGTAGTGCCATCTTCGATAACTTCAAATTTTTCAACGATATCTGTATATGGCAGGACTTCATGTTGGGTACAGTATGCCGCAATTTCTCTGATTTTTCCTTTGTTGCCGCTTGCCAGGATTATTTTCATTTTCAACCTTATATTAACTTATTAGGACTATAATTGTCATATTATATTTAATGTATGAAAAATTATATCACATTTAGGGGGATTTGATGATCAAATCAGTATTACCATTGAGTCTGATTATAGCATTACGCTTTTTTGGGCTTTTTATTGTGCTTTCCGTACTTTCCGGATATGCGAAAGATTTACCGGGGGGAACAGCATTTTTGGCGGGTATCGCACTGGGTGGTTATGCGTTGACACAAGCGGTTTTACAGGTGCCTTTTGGGGTGCTTAGTGATAAAATCGGGCGAAAAAAGACACTTCTGATCGGGCTTTTGATTTTTGCCCTGGGTTCTGCGGTAGCAGGTATGGCTGAAAATATTTATGTGTTATTGCTTGGGCGTTTTCTGCAGGGTGCAGGTGCTATCGGTTCTGTTGTAACAGCGATGATTGCAGATCATGTCAGAGAAGATCAAAGAGCACATGCCATGGCGATTATGGGGATGGTTATCGCGATGAGTTTTGCGGCTGCGATGATTCTGGGACCAGTGATAGCGGGTTATTTTTCTGTTAGTATGTTGTTTTGGCTTACTTGTGCTCTTGCGCTTACTGCTCTTTTGATTTTGTTTACGGCAGTTCCGGAACCACCGAAAATCGTTCACCATTATAGTGAGGAAGAGGCGCAGATCAAGCATGTTTTTAAAGATAAAGATCTAGTGCGTATGTATGTTACATTTTTGTTTCACAGCTCTACAATGGCGATTGCTTTCTTTATTATTCCAATTTTGATGAAAAACAAGTTTGATATGACAACGATGGATTACTGGAAAGTTTACCTTCCTGCTGTAATTCTGGGCATATTGGCAATGGGTCCAGCTGCTGTTTTTGGAGAGAAATACAGTAAAGGAAAAGAAGTCTTTTTAATTTCTATAGCTTTTATTATGGTTTCATTCCTTTTAATGGGATATGCTTCCTCTTTCATGATGTTTGCAGCAGGTGTTTCTGCCTTTTTTATTGGATTCAATATGTTTGAACCGCTGTTACAGTCTTTTGTTTCAAAGTTTGCCAAAGTACATCAAAAAGGGGCAGCACTTGGTGTTGCCAATACTTTTGCTTATGTAGGTATCTTTTTGGGTGGTGCAATCGGTGGATGGTTGTATCAGCACTATGGTGAGCAGGGGGTTGCAATTTTTGTTTTACTGGTTTCACTTTTTTGGATTTACTGGATTGTAGGGATGCGAAATCCGGGACTTCGTAAAAACCTCTTTTTACCGATGGATAAATATGACCGTGAACGTGTTCCGATGCTCAAAGCCACTAAAGGTGTTAGTGATTTTTATATCAATGAAACAGAAGAGACAATCGTAGTAAAATATGATGATGAAGAGATTGAAGAGGATGAATTAAGAAAGATGCTTTTGAAATAAGTGATCTACTTTACCCTCTTTTTTGCTTCACTGCTGGCGGCTACATTGCTGCCTGGAGGCAGTGAAGCTTTACTTCTGTATGATCTTTCACAAAATGCCAATACTTTTTTACTTGTTTTTATTGCAACTCTTGGAAATACCGCGGGATCGGTTATCAATTATATGATAGGCAGGAAAGGGACTGTTTATCTGATAGATAAAGGGTATGCCAAAGAAAAATATCTCCAAAAAGCACATGTGCTTTTCACACGTTATGGTGCAATGGCGCTTCTGTTTTCATGGATGCCGGTTTTGGGTGATCCGATTACGTTTATTGCCGGTGTAACTGAATATGATTTTAAAAAGTTTCTGTTTTTGGTTTTGATAGCAAAAGGAATACGATATGCCGTTGTTACAGGGCTATATCTGCAACTGTTTTAGCTTCTATCTCTTCGATAGACATAGGTTTACCAAAATAGTACCCCTGAAATTCATCAACACCCAAAGCATAGGTAATATCAAATATCTCTTTGGATGAGACAAATTCAGCAATGGTTTTAATATGCAGACTTTTGGCAAACTGCACTATGGCTTTGACCATTTCATAAGATTTTCGATTGGTATCTATATCTTTGATCAGACTTGCGTCAATTTTGAGATAATGTGGAGAGATACCGATAATATGAGAAAAGTTTGAATATCCGCTGCCGAAGTCATCGATGGCAATTTTGGCTGCAACTTGTTTAAACTGAACCAGTTTTTTTGTCAGCAGGTGGTAATGTTCTATATTGTCATTTTCCAGAATTTCCAGAATAATATGATTTTCCGGTGTACCATTTGCTGCATTAAATTTGTTGAAGGAGATGATCTCATTTCTAAGCATGTCTATAAGATCATGATTATAAATATCGCTGAGGTTAATGTTTAAAGAGAGAGATACGCCTTTTGTTTTCATCAGATCAATAGCTGTCTGAATAAGACGAAAAGAGAGGGCATCATACTGTTTTGTCTTAATAGCAATATCCAGAAATTCATAGGGAGAAATAATTTTAAGCTGGTTGTTCTCATCATATAGTTTAATACGCATCAGTGCTTCATATTTTGTAATGCGTTGATTTCTATCTACAATAGGTTGAAAAAATGGTATGACTCTCTCTTCTGCCAAAGCGCTTTCAATACCTCTTCTCCAGTATAGCGTTTTTTGCAAATCTGCTTTGGTGTCCATACTAGGATGATAGGTAACAAACCTTTTTGCAGATCTTTTGGCTGCTTTCATTGCCATATCTGCTTTACCCAGAGGATTTTCATTGCTGAAAGAGAGACCAATAGTAACACCTATGGTAATAAATTCATCAATACTTTCGATATACAGAGGCTCTGTTTTAAGCAGTGAAAAAATAGTATTGATCGTCTCTTCACTTCTACTAATATCAATAGAAGCATCTCTGTAATAAAGCACAAATTCATCTCCGGAGATTCTGTAAAACTGGTAGTTGTGTGCATCTGCAAATTTCTGGAGTAGTTTTGCAAAGGCAATGAGGATTTCGTTGCCCACTTCTATGCCGTAAAGTTCGTTATATATGGTAAATGCATCGATATTGAGGAGAAAGAGAGTCGGTGTACAGGTTGCACTGCACATGGATAACTCCTGCAAAAAAGCGTACCTGCTTCCAACGCCGGTCAGATCATCGGTGAACAACTGTTTTTGCAAGGCGGCAGTACGTTCTTCGATTTTTTGTTCAAGTAATGTTTTGTAATCTTTTTGCTCTTTTTGAAGTTTGATTTTTTTAATACTTTTATAAAGCAGGGTAATGAATGGTTTGATTTCAATAGGTTTGAGAAGATAGCCGTCTATACCCAGTTCGATAGATTTTGTAAAATGACTATTTTCATCATGTGCAGAGATGATAATACATACGATTTCAATATCTTTTTCTCTGATTTTTTCGAGCATTTGAAGACCATTCATATTTGGCATATTGATATCTGTTAAAATGATATCAAATTCTTTTTGCTGAAATTTTTCCCAGCCATCCTGACCATCTGTGGCAATGGTAATATGATCAAAAAAGTTTTCAAGCATTTTTTGTGTTTGATCACGTACTTCTGCGTTATCTTCGACATAGAGTACGTGCATATTTTTGCTTTCTTTGAGAATTTTGGAGATATCTATATCAGGCATCATTTCTCCTGAAGATCGGGAAGTGTGATTGTAAAAACGGCACCTTCTTTGTCATTTTTTGTTTCAATCTTTCCACTGCAATGTTCCTCTATAATCTTTTTTGACATATATAAACCCAATCCTGTTCCATCTTTTTCCAGTTTTGTAGAAAAATAGGGTTCGTATATTTTGTCGATAATCTTTTCAGGAATGCCACCTGCATTATCTTTAATGACCAATATATGACTAGTATCGTCATTTTTTGTAATAATTGTAATCTTCGGATTTTTGATTTCTCTTTCCAAAAGTACATCTTCTGCATTTTTAATGAAGTTCAATAAAACTTGTTTTACTTCACTTGTGTAGGTTAGAATGGGTTTGTCGCAGTTATACTCTGTGATAAGATTAATGTTTTTATTTTTCAATGAGACTAAGGCAATCTGTAATGTTTCTGTAACAAGTTCTTTGAGCATAACACGTTCTTTTTCCTTGGTTTCTTTGAAAAATTTGCGAAAGTCATCGATAGTTTTGGAGAGATGTTGTGTATAGCCTGAGATTAAAGAGAGTTCTTCCAGAAAATTCTCTTTATCTATATCGTTTATCATAAGTTTGAGACTTAAGTTGTTTGTAGTTGCACTGATAGCTGAAAGAGGTTGTCTCCACTGGTGTGCTATCATGCTGATCATCTCACCCATCTGTGCCAGTTTGGATTGCTGGAGTAACTGTTTGTCTTTTTCCTTAATATCCGTAATATCTGTAATGTAGCCTACAAAATGGGTGATTTTATTTTCTTTGTTTCTAACGATTACAGTACTATCATGAACCCATTTGACATCACCCTCTTTTGTATAGATACGGTAAGGTTCATGTTCAAAATATTCTTTATTTTGTGCTATTGCCTCTTCAACTTCTTGTACAACCTGGGGCAGGTCATCGGGATGTATACATTCTGCATATACAATTTTATGCTCCAAAAAATCTTCTATAGCATATCCAAGTACTTTTTGAATACTTTTGGAAACATGATCTACACTCCAGTTTGCATCGTTATTCCACTTGAAAAGGATAGATTCACCTTTGTCGAAAAGGGAGAGAAGTGTATTTTGTTCCATTGTCCTTTGCTGTACTTTTTGTTCAAGCTGCTGATGCAACTCTCTGTTTTTTGCTTCGAGTTCTTTTTGTATCTGAATATCTCTCCAGACAACATGAATAATATCTTTGCCTGCAATATTGATTTTTGTCAGTACAATGTCAGTCCAGAACTCTTCTCCTGTGACTTTGGTGTGCAGCCACTGGAATTTATTGTATCCTTTGTCCATGGCAATTTGCATCATCTCTTCTGCTTTTTCAAAGGAGTCTCTGCCATCTGGTTGGTATTTTGGGCTGAGTTGGGAAGGGTGTAATTTGAGAACATCTTCTTTTGTTTTATATCCCAGCATACGTACTACAGCTTCATTGCAGTCTGTAAATATACCGTTGTCTATGAGCAATATACCATCATACGATTTTTCAAAAAGTGTTTTAAAAGCATCAAGATGGATAGATTCCTGATTGTGGGGAAAGTGAGGAAGAGGGGATGTTTTCATGAAGTGCTCCGGTTATTCTTTTTTAAACCGGAGCAATTTTTATACCATTATGTTTTAGTGTGTTCCCCATATTTTTTAAAGTAAAAGTAGAGTCCCAATCCCAGTGCGATCATGAAAAGACAAAACTCCTGACCTTTGGTCATCCACCCACAGCAGATAAACCCAAGCTGCGGGTCTGGTTCTCTGAAAAATTCTGCCGTAAATCTTGTTATACCGTAAAGGATGAGGTATAGAGAAATCAGTTCGCCGTGAAATGTTTTTCTTTTACGATAGAGATAAAGGATCAAAAAGATCAGTGGACCTTCCAGCAGTGCTTCATAGAGCTGTGAAGGATGGCGCAGAACGCCGTCAACATAGATTCCCCAGGGTACTTCTGTCGCACGACCGACAAGTTCCTGATTGAAAAAATTCCCGATTCTGCCAAAAACATATCCAGCCGGAATAGCAATAGCTGCTATATCAAGCATAAACCACTGGTTGATTTTATATTTCTTTGCAAAGAGTGTGGATGCAATGATAAATCCAAGTAATGCACCATGAAAACTCATACCGCGTATGCCGATAAACTCTCCATCTTTAAAAGGATTGAAAATTTGCCATGGGTGGGTAAGATAATAGGATGTATTTGGATCGTAAAAGAGGATGTATCCAATCCTTGCTCCCAGGATGACACCTACTTCAATCCAGATGATATAGTTGTCCAGCATCTCCTGTGAAACAGGCAGATTGTCTTTTTTGACGATCCACTTTGCAGCAGCTATACCTACCAGCAGTGCCAGCACATACATGATGCCATACCAGTGCACTTTGATAGCACCAAGGCTAAATGCAACAGGGTTAAATTGCTCGTAGATATGGTTCCAGAATTCCATTATTTGAGTGCCTCTGCAATAAGTTCGAGCGGATTTTTAAAGATGATTGTATCATCTCCGCTGTTGTTCAACGACTCGGATATCTGTACGCGACACGCACTGCATTCTGCCGAAACATAGGTGGCTTTGGTATTTTTGATCATTGCTGCTTTGGGTTTTCCTGCAAGTTCAGCCAGATGAAATTTCTCTGTCTGCATCGTTACTCCTCCAAAACCGCAGCAGCGATTCGGATCGCTCATCTCCTGCATCGGGTAGTTTGGAGAGAGAAGGTTTCTCGGTTCCTGCCAGATACCCTGAACTTTTCTTGCATGGCAGGGATCATGGTAGGTGACGATTTCATCGAATTTCTTTCCTTTTGTTTCAAGAAGCTCTTTGAGGTTGGTGTTATTATGGAGCCACTCGGTTGCCATGTGAATTTTTTGTGTTACTTTTTTGGCGCGCTCTTCCCATTCCGGCATATCATGATTTTTAAAAAAGATTGCCCAGTCATGCTTTACCATCGCCGAACAGGTTGCTTCGGGAATGAGCATGGCATCATAGTCATCCATAAAAGTTTCAAAATATTCGATATTTTTTTTGGTCATACGCTCTACGGAATCGACCGCACCCGTAAAATATGCCGGAGCACCGCAGCATTGCTGCTCTTTAGGAATGAAAACTTCGATATTGAGTTTCTCCAGAATCTCTACCAGACTTTTGCCGATACCTTCATAGTTATAGTTGCCAAGACAGCCGATGAAAATAGCCACCTTTTGCTTTTTCTCCTGTGGTTTTGGCGCAGGAATATGTTCGGGATAACTGTTTAGAAAACTGGTTTTCATCATAGAGGGGATGAGTCTTCCTTTTTTCATCATGGGAAGTGAAAAACGCGCTTTCAGCCCCCTGCCTTTTTCATCTTCGGCAAGTGCACAGGTTTTGAACATGAATCCGAACTTCATGACAATATCCATCACTTTTCGATGTTCAAGCAGGAAAAAGGCAGCTTTTTTAAACCAGGCAATCCCGAATTTTTCTGCGATATCTGCACGTACCTCTTCGATGACCATATCTGTCGGTAGAGAGTTAGGACAGACATCGACACAGTTTGTACATAGAAAACAGCTTTCAAAGATATTTTTGGCTGTTTTATCAAGCTCCAGATTGCCTGCCTGGTATTGTCCCAGAAGATCGATAAAACCACGTGGAGAGGTTGTTTCATCAGGATTTACCTGGTGAATCGTACAGACGGGAATACATTTACCACATTTGATACAGTCGTCGCTGATGGCTTGAAAATTAAATATATCCTGTGTTTTCTTGCTCATATTGTCTTACTAAATGTTTTTTTGTTGTCTGCGTGTTTGTTCATGTAGGCGTCAAAGACCATAGAGATATTTCTGATCAGCATCTCACCTGTCGGGCTTGCTTTGATCTCCTCTTTGGAAATAGTGACAATTTCTGCCTCTTCAAACTCTTGAAGTTGTGCAAGACTCTCTTTAAAATATTCCTGAAAGTTGATCCCGTACTCTTTTTCAATTTTTGGAATATTTAGTTTAAAATTACTCATAAGTTCCATGATCACGGCATTTCTTATCACGTCGTCTTGGGTGAGTTTAATACCTCTTTCCACTGGAAGTCTGCCTTCGTCGATAGCTTCCTCATAGGATCTCATATCTTTGTAGTTTTGGACATAATAATCTTTCCCCTCACCGATGCTGGTCAATCCTACACCAATCAGATCAGCACCGCCTTTGGTAGTATACCCCTGAAAGTTTCTGTGTAGTTCTCCTTTCTCAATCGCCTTGAAAAGTTCATCTTCCGGTTTGGCAAAGTGATCCATTCCGACCATCTTGTAACCTTCTGAGGTAAAGTAATCGATAGTATATTTAAGAATCTCCAGTTTGACAGAAGGGTGGGGAAGGGTGGTTTCATCGATTTTACGCATAGTCTTTTTCAGCCATGGTACATGGGCATAGTTAAAAACTGCAAAACGATCTGCATCTAAAGAACGCGCTAATTGCAATGTCTTTTTAAAAGTTTCAAAAGTCTGAAACGGAAGTCCGTAGATCAGGTCGACATTGACCGATTCTATACCATTTGCACGTGCAAGATCAATAGCCGCTTTGGTTACGTCATAAGTCTGGATTCTGTGTACTGCTTCCTGTACTTTGGGGTCAAAATCCTGTACGCCGAAACTGATGCGGTTAAAACCGCCTTTTTTAAGCACATCCATATGTTCTTTTGTAAAAAAGCGTGGATCGATTTCACAGCTGATCTCGGCATCTTTGGTAAAGTTAGGAAAGCTTTTCTTGATCAGACCGATGACACGATCCAGCTGTTCAGGGCTGAAGAAAGTGGGTGTTCCGCCGCCAAAGTGCATCTGGATTACTTCTCTGTTGGTATCCAAATGTGCTTCCAAAATCTTCAGCTCTTTTTCAATGTACGAGATATAGCGCTCTTTTTTATCTTCTTTTGAAGTAAAAACAACATTACAACCGCAGAAGTAACAGGCACTCCGGCAGAAAGGAAGGTGAAAGTAGAGTGAAAGAGGGCGTGATTTATCCTGGTTTTCAAACTCTGCCAAAAGTGCATTTGTGTCGAATTTTTCGTTAAATTCCAGTGCAGTAGGGTAGCTAGTGTAACGAGGTCCCGGTTTGGAATATTTGGTAAACTTGTTAAAATCAATCATGGTTATCCTGTAGTTGGTTCATTTGTGGCGGCATAAAATCTCTGATATTGATAAAGAGATTCGGATGCTCTTTTTTGATCTTTTTGATCAGTTTGTCCAGATCGATGGAGACTGGTTTGCTTGGATCATTTTGCTGTGCGTATTTACGGATCTCTTCCATCGCGACAACCCAGACATCTTCAAAATCGGCAGGAATATTCTGCCAGATTGTTTTTTCAAGTTTGAGATTGAAGTTTTCCTGCTGTGCGTGACGCAGGGTATCGATCAGTTGTGCAAAAGCATCCGCAGGAATAAAAGCATAGGCTTTTTTCTCATTGTTGTCTTCGATGGCAAACCATGGATCATCAGAGTCCCAGCTTCCCTCTTTAAGGTAAAGTTCTTTGATGTTGGGATTATCTGTATTTTTGATTCCCAGAAGTGTACGATGTTCTCTGCTTAGTCCCAGTCTGTCGGACAAAGAATTGATTTTCTCTATGATATCGTATTTTTTTGTCTTTTCTTCCGGCGTTTCAATCTTCTTTTTCGGTTGTTCTTTGTTTTGTTCGCTCATATCCTCTTCCCCTTCTTTTTTAGCGTTGTTTATCGAGCCAGACCATCAGACCTTTTTGGGCGTGTAGTCTGTTTTCTGCTTCATCGAAAATAACACTCTGCTTACCTTCAAGAACCGCTTCGCTTACTTCGTACTCACGGTATGCAGGCAAACAGTGTAAAAATATAGCATCTTTTTTGGCAAGTTTCATCATCTTTTCATCGACAATAAACCCTGCAAAGTCTTTGATGCGTTTCTCTTTCTCCTCTTCCTGACCCATAGAGATCCAGGTGTCTGTCGTAACGACATCAGCATCTTTGACTGCCTTTTTTGGATCATGAAAGAAGGTGATTTTTGCACCTGACTTTTTTGCTTCTGTAAGTGTTTCATCCATTACGCTGCCGTCTGCTTCATACCCCTGAGGAGATGCTACGCGCAGTTCAAAACCAAGCTTTGCAGCAAGCCACATCCACGAATGTGTCATATTGTTTCCATCCCCAATATAAGCGACTATCGGGTTTTTATCTTTTTTGTATTCTACCATAGTCATGTAATCTGCCAAAAGCTGTACCGGATGGTATAGATCAGTTAGTCCGTTGATGACTGGAACAGTGGCGTATTTTGCAAACTCTTCAAGACTCTCCTGCGAGTATGTTCGGATCATGACCATATCTGCCATACGGCTGATGACACGGGCGGTATCTTTCATGGGTTCACCGCGTCCCAGTTGTGAATCGTTGGAAGATAAAAAGACTGCATGACCGCCCAGCTGGTACATTCCGATTTCAAAACTCATACGCGTTCTGGTGCTGGATTTTTCAAAGATCATCGCAAGGGTCTGTTTCTTGAGATAGGGTTTTTGTTTCCCCTTTTTCAGCTTTTTCTTGATTTTGAAACCAAGTTTGATAATCTCCAGAATCTCCTCTTTGGTATAATCTTTGAGTGTTAAAAAGTGTCTCATGAACTATCCTTTTTGTAAAAGCAGTGCTGCTTCTTTAGCATGGTAGGTGATGATAATATCTGCACCGGCACGCTTAAACCCCAGAAGCGTTTCCATCATAACCCTGTCATAGTCGATTAATCCGGCATTGCCCGCATGTTTTAGCATCGCATACTCTCCACTGACATTATACACTGCCAATGGTAAACGTGTGTTGTTGCGGATATCGCGGATGATATCCATATAGGCGAGTGCTGGTTTTACCATGAGGATATCTGCTCCCTCTTTTTCATCTTCCAGACTCTCCAGAATCGCTTCGTCACGATTTGCAGGGTTCATCTGATAACTTCTGCGATCTCCGAAACTTGGTGCTGATTCTGCCACATCACGGAATGGTCCATAATAAGCGGAAGCAAATTTGGTAGAATAGCTCATGATAGGAATATTGATAAATCCTGCTTCATCGAGTGCTGTACGGATAGCTGTAATCATACCGTCCATCATTCCGCTTGGTGCAATCATGTCAACACCCGCTTTGGCGTGGATAACTGCCTGTTTGCCCAGAATCTTCAATGTTGCGTCATTGTCGACTGTCTCATTTTCAAGATCCAGGATTCCGCAGTGTCCGTGATCTGTGTATTCACAAAAGCAAAGGTCACTGACGACCAGCATATCCGGATGTGCTTTTTTGATCTCTTTGATCGCCCTGGAAATGATACCGTGTTCACAAAGTGCATCGCTTCCCACGCTGTCTTTGACGTCGGGGATACCAAAGAGAATGATAGAGTAGAGTCCCAGTTTTTTAAGTTCGTCACACTCTTTGATCGCTTCGTCGATACTCATTTGAAAAACACCTGGCATAGAACCGATCTCTTTTTTGTAGTTTTCTTCACCAGCTTTGATAAAAAGCGGATAGATAAAGTCATCTGTTGAGAGTCTGGTCTCTGTCAGTAAATCTCTTAATCTCGGGTTGATGCGGGTTCTTCTAAATCTTTTAAACATCTTTTAGCCTCTGGTATGATAAAATCATTTTATATCAGAGTTCTTGCAAAACCATAACAAAAGGCTCAGACTAGCAGGAGGATTTACCTTTTGAAGAATAGTTTTGCAAGAACTCTGAAAAAAGTCATTATTCTACCATAAACTAGGAAATAAAAAGATATGAAAATAGATATATCCCAAATCGCTAAGCTTCCCACAGAATTTGGAGAGTTTTTGATACAGGCATTTAAAGAGGGAGAAAAAGAGCATTTGGTGATTTTTAAAGAGCCGTTTGGGGAAGCGCCGATTGTACGTGTGCACAGTGAATGCCTCACCGGAGATGCACTGGGAAGCATGAAGTGTGATTGCGGTGAACAATTGCATTATGCTTTGCAGACAATTGCAAAAGAGGGCGGTATGGTAATCTATCTGCGCCAGGAAGGACGAAATATCGGACTTTTGAATAAAGTAAATGCATATGCCTTGCAGGATGAAGGGCTGGATACAGTGGAAGCCAATCACCAGCTGGGGTTCAGTGCCGATGAACGAAGCTATGAGATGGTGGAGTACGTGCTAAATTATTTTGGTATCAAAAAGATCAAACTTTTAACCAACAACCCCAAAAAAATAGAGAGTCTTGAAGGGATCGAAATAGTAGAGCGATTGCCGATTGTTATAGAGGCAAACCCTTATAACAAGGGGTATTTGAAAACAAAAAAAGCAAAAATGGGACATCTGTTTTAGAGCGTTATAAAGTTTTGGTATAATCGTTTAATGGATAAATTTGACACATACACAAAACTTTTACTCGAGTACAATAAAGTACACCGGCTTTCGGGTGCAAAAGATACAGGGGAGGTGGATGCCAATATTGAAGATTCTCTCTACCCGATGCAGTTTTTGGATACCAAAAAAATAAAAACTGCGGTAGATATTGGTACAGGTGCCGGGTTCCCGGGAATGATTTTGGCAATGGCATATCCCGATATCCATTTTACACTGGTGGAACCTCTGATGAAACGTACGGCATTTTTGCATTTGGTGAAGTCGAAGCTTGGACTTGACAATGTAACGATTAAAAGTGACCGGATTGAAAACATACCATCATTTGAAGCAGATTTGATTACTTCACGTGCAGTGGCAAAAACAGGCTTCTTAATTGATCTGGCAAAGGGTTTTATCGGTGAAAAAACAGTGTTGCTTTTTTATAAAGGGGAAGGTGTTCATAAAGAGCTTGATTCTGATTGGAAAAGTGAGATTATCAATAGAGGGAAGCGAAACTACCTCTTTATCAAAGGAATTAAATGATTTTTAAATTTATTATACTGGCGGCACTGATTTATGGTGTTTATATTCTCTTTTTCAGAGAGGGAAACCTTATGGATAAGATGAAAGAGAAGAGTAAAACAGCTTCGCGAAAAGGGAAAAATGAAGATGTTGAAACAGTGGTTGAATGTCATAAATGCGGTGTTTATATAAGTGTTGATGAAGCAATTTTGAAAGATGGTTACTACTACTGTTCCAAAGAGTGTGCGGAGATCAAATGATTATTATCGGGCATGAGTGGATTGATTTTGAGCCTTTTTATCTGATTAAAAAGATAGATGATATTGCAGATACACCCTCAAATAGTCGTCTTATTTTTCCTTTTAAAGAGGAAAATCTTGCACTTTGCCGGCACTGTTTACAAAACCATCTCTCTTTTGCGCTTATCTGTGATACCAGACAGGATGTACTTTTTGCACAGGCTCTTGGTGCAGATTTTATCGTCTGTGATAAAAGTGTAGCAACCCATGCTCAGAAATTTGCCGACGGTTATCTTTTTGACGCTAAAATATTGCTCTATACAGGTGCACAATCCGATATGGAATGGGCAGCTGAACATGAAATAGATGGAATTTTATTTGAAGAGGGGATAAATTATGGAAGTTGTTAAAACTGTATTTTTATTGACACTTTTGACACTGCTATTTGTCTGGGTAGGTGGAATGCTCGCCGGTAAACAGGGGATGATGATCGCATTTCTGATGGCATTGGCGATGAATTTCTGGGCGTATTATAACTCTGACAAAGCAGTATTGAAACATTATCATGCTGTAGAAGTCGATGAACATAGTGCCAAAGGTTTATATGATATTGTCAGAAAACTTGCACAGAGAGCAGGTACACCGATGCCGAAAGTTTACATCATACCGGATCATATACCCAATGCTTTTGCAACGGGAAGAAACCCGGAGCATGCTGCCGTTGCGGTAACTGAGGGTCTGCTGGAACTTTTGGATGATCATGAAGTAGAAGCGGTGCTGGCGCATGAGATGAGTCATGTGAAACATTATGATATCCTGATTGGAACGATTGCCGCGACAATTGCTGGTGCTATTGCAATGCTGACCAATTTCTTCTATTTTTTCGGAGGCAGCAGCGACGATGAAAGACCCAATCCGATTGTTGCGATGATTATGATGTTTGTAATGCCTCTGGTGGCATCGATTATCCAGATGGCGGTAAGCAGAAACAGGGAGTTTATGGCAGATGAAGGTGCCGCAAAACTGACAAAACATCCGGAGTGGCTGCAAAGTGCATTATTGAAACTGGAAAACTTTAACAGAGGTGGAATTATTCACGATGCTACCCCTGAAACAGCACATATGTTTATTGTCAATCCTTTTACCGGGAAAGATTTTTCTTTTGCTTCTTTGTTTTCTACACATCCAAGTACCCAGGCAAGAGTAGAGAGGCTTGAAGCTTTGAAACACAAGCTTCATTAACATAGATAGAAAAAAGAATGGGTGAGTTATTCGCTCATTCTTTCTGCAAAATAGGAACTTCTTACCAAAATCCCTGAAGCAACCGCTTTAAAACCCATTGAAAAAGCTTCCTCTTTCATCTCTTTGAAAAATGATTCAGGATAGTAACGTATAACTGGATGATGTTTTGGTGAAGGTTGAAGATATTGCCCAAGTGTAAGCTGAGTAACACCTGCATCCAGTAAATCCTGCATACACTCCAAAAGCTCTTTTTTTGTTTCTCCCAGTCCTGCCATCAGAGAAGATTTGACGGGGATGTCACTATATTTCGCATAGTAGGAAAGGGTTTTTAATGAACGTTTATAATCACTTTGGGGACGTACTTTTTTACTTAGACGCTGGATTGTTTCCTGATTATGTGCAAGTTTATGACATTTGGAAGAGAGAATAATATCCAGCGCTTTGGTATCAGCTTTGAAATCTGGCGTAAGAAGCTCCACATTGGTTTTGGGTGTGTATTTATAAATTGCATTTACACAACTTTTAAAGTGATTAGCGCCAAAATCTTTCAAGTCGTCTCTGTCCACGGAAGTGATGACAACATAGTCCAGATCAAGTGCCTTGATTGCTTTGGCAACTCTTTCTGGTTCGGTAGGATCCGGGGAGAGGGGTTTTCCTGTTTTTACATTACAAAAAGTACATGCTCTTGTGCAAGTATCACCTAAAATCATGAATGTAGCACTTTTCCTTGCGTAGCACTCATTGCGGTTGGGACAATTGGCAGCTTCACAGACTGTTGTAAGTTTGTGTATTTTTAGGAGTTCTTGTATTTGGGCTGTTTTTTGCGGATCCGGCAGTTTGATTTTTGGTTTATACTGGATCATGAAAAGCTCTGGAAATTTCTGTGATGATTATGTTGTTCACATCTTCAGCGCAAATGTGAATACCTTCTTCTATTAAAGAAGTGGCTTTTATATTTTCCAGCGCACAGGGATTTATCTGGTTGTGAAAATTCAGATCGACATTGACATTGAGTGCTACGCCGTGACAGGAGACGCCGTTTTTATAGCGAAATCCAAGCGAGCAAAGTTTGCGTTTTGCAATGTAAAAACCGGGATGTTCTTTGTCGTAGTATATCGGTTTTCCCAGAGTATCAAAAAAATGTGAAAAAGCATTTTTGACTTTTTGAAAAAACTTTACAGGATATTGTGCCTGAAAACAGAAATAATAAATATTTTGCCCTTCGCTGTGACAGGTTACGGAACCTCCTCTATCTGTTTGGATTACCGGAATATTCCATTTTTCAGACCAGTGATCACGTCCGACGGTAAAGCAGGAGGGATGCTGTGTCAGGATGAGGTGATTTTGCCCATCCTCTTGTGCCTGCATATGTACGTTGCGCATCTGTTCTCTTGCTTTTTCATAGGGAACAACACCCCATCGATGCAGAATCATAGTCGAAAATAGCTTCTTTCCAATGCTTCGGAGAAGGTGGGATGTGCCATAATGGTTTTTTGTGCCAGATGTTTGTCCATCTCTCCGGCAAGCGCTATTGCAACAGTTGCGATCAACTCTTCTGCATTTGGTGCCAGAATCTCTGCCCCAAGAATAAACCCTTCATCATCAGCGTAGGTGATAACGACTCCTTCACTTGCATCATGTATATGTGACAGAGTAAAATGACTGAGGGGTACAATACCTTCTTTAAAAGAGGTATTTTCTTTTTCCAGAATCTCTTTGTTTTTACCAACAGTAGCATATCCCATAGGCAGCATATGAATGAACTTGACAACATGTTCAAGATTGAGTGTTGCAGGTTTGTGTCCGAGAATTTTTTCTACTACATAGAGAACTTCCGCACGTGCAGCATGGGCAAGTTGCAGTTTGCCGTTACAGTCACCGATTGCGTAATGGTCAGTAAGGGTTGTTTCAAAAGTCTCATCTGTGATGATTCCTCTGTTTGTTTGAATTTT
>CAZYZD010000040.1:0-18625 GCA_964651755.1 uncultured Sulfurospirillum sp.
AGATGTACTCAAATGCAGCACCCTGACATGTACACATACCGTGACCTGTACCGATAAGAAATTTAAGATTTTCACCTTTTTTCATACGTTCAATACATTGATTTAACTCTTCACTCGCATGCATTGCATGATCTGCAGTACAAACAGAAACTGTATGCTCTCCGAGTTGTCCCTTACCGTTACCTAGACCAGGTGTTGCGTCAAAGTTCAGTTTTGGTCCTGTAGCATTGATAAGATAGTCATATGTCAACTCTTCTGTTTCACCTTCTTTGGATGGATCAGTGTATTCGATAGTAACATATGGCTTATCCTGATCTTTTCCACCTTCAGGATGAATTGAAACAGCTTTTGCCTGTCTGTAGTCAACACCGGCTTTAGCATATACAGGTGCCAAATCAAAAGTAACATCTTTTTTTGTCATTTCTCCGACACCTACCCAGATGTTAGAAGGTATCCAGTTCCATTTGCTGTTTGGAGTAACAACTACAACTTCATGTTCCCCTCCAATCCATTTGCCCAGAAATGATGCAGCGGTATGTCCAGATACACCGGCACCCATAATTACAACTCTTGCCATATATTCTCCTTTATTAATATAAAATCATCTAATAATTATAGGATAAAGAACTTTAAGATAATATTATGGAAATTCTTTTTTTATATTTATAAAAGTTATAATTGATAATAAGTTCTAATAATAATTATAAATATTCATTTTTAAAGATTACATAGCGTTTTGCAGAGTTGTAAAGTTCTTTGATCTCTTCTTCTGTAAGCTCTCTGATAAATTTCGCCGGAGTTCCCATTATAAGGCTTCTGGGCGGGAATATTTTGTTTTTTGTAACGAGTGATCCTGCACCGACAATAGACTCTTCTCCTATAACGGCACCATCAAGTATGGTAGCACTCATGCCTATCAATGAAGCTTTTTTAATTGTACAACCATGTAACATTACCCTGTGTCCAATCGTAACATCATCTTCAATAATCGTGGGATTTCCATCGCTTCTGTCCGGGTTTTTGTAGTGGGTGACATGAATCATGCTCAGATCCTGTATATTGACACGATCACCGATTTTGATATAGTGTACATCTGCACGTACCACACATCCAAACCAGACAGAGCAGTCGTTTCCCATTGTGACTTCGCCTATAAGATCAGCACTAGGAGCCACAAAACAGTTGTTTCCTGTAATCGGTGTTTTGTTTTTATAATGGTGTATCATTTGAAAATCTTTTTCTTTTTTGGTGCTGTATTGGTCGCACTGCTTTTTTTGGTTGCTTTATAGAGACGGTTGACATAATTTTCCAGAAAAATTTGTGAATTGATTGCTTTTGTACCCTCCGGTGGTTTGCGTAATTTATATTTTCCATTAGAATCAAGTTCCCATGCGAGTACATTGTCATTTAGCTGCAAATTTAAAAGATCAAGCAGTTTCAGGGCAAGTGATTCTTCATATATAGGCGTCATAAGTTCAAATCTCTTTTCAAGATTTCTCGGCATCCAGTCTGCACTCGAGATAAAAGTAGAAGGGTTACTGTGTTTAAAATAAAATATTCTGGAGTGTTCAAGATATTTACCGACTATGGAAATAACGCGGATATTTTCACTGATACCTGTAACACCTGGTCTCAGACAGCAGATACCTCTTACGATCAAGTCAATCTGGACACCATCCATACTCGCTTTATAGAGTGCTTTGATGACATCAGCATCTACCAGAGAGTTCATTTTTGCAATGATACGCCCCTTCTGTTTATAGGAGCGTTCTGTTTTGATCATCTCAAGCAGACTCTCTTTCATTTGCATCGGAGACATTTTGAGATTGTTAAGTTTTTTGTTTTTGGAAAAACCGGTCAATATATGGAAAAAGGTGATTGAATCGGCACGAAATTCATCTCTGGATGTAAAATAACTGACATCTGTATAGATCTTTGCTGTTGATTCATTGTAGTTACCGGTTGCAAGATGCAGATAGATTTTAAGCTTGTTGTTTGATTTTCGGATAACCTGTGCTATTTTGGCATGTACTTTAAAACCGGGAATTCCGTAGATGACATGTGCACCGGCATCTTCGAGTGCTTTTGCCCATATAAGGTTGTTTTCTTCGTCAAATCTTGCCTTCAGCTCTACCATAGCAGTTACCTGTTTTCCGTTGTTGGCAGCATCAATGAGTGCCTGAACAATCGGAGAGTTTTTCCCGACACGATAAAGGGTCATACGGATGGAGAGTACTTTGGGATCTTTTGCTGCATCCTGAATAAAGCGTACAACAGGTTCAAAACTCTCATAAGGCTGCAACAACATAGCGTCTTCACGGTCAATAATTTTAAAAATAGATTCATTTTGATCAAAAGGAGGTAAGAGTTTGGGGACATGCTGGGGCTCGCTCAAATGTGAAAACTCTTTGTCTACCACAACATCCCAGAGCGCGCCGAGATTAAGTGGAATGCTGTATTCGTAGATATCTTTTGAATTGATTTTCAGATAACTATTCAAAAAATCGAGTAACTCTTCATCGCATCCTTTTTCGATTTCCAGACGGACGAAAGCACCTTTTCTACGCAGGCGTAACCCTTGTTGCATAATTTCCATAAAATCATCTGCTTCTTCCTCTTCAATAACGATATCTGCGTTTCTGGTAACTCTGAAGAGTGTTGTTGAGATAATATCGTAACCTGGAAAAATATCTTCGATATATTCCCGTACAAGTGATTCAATGGTAATGTATATACCCTTTGAAAGATGTACAAAACGGGGTAAAAGACGGGGGATACGAATCATCGCAAACTTAATCTCTCCCTCACCAGAATTGTCCTGTAATTTAATCGCCAGTGAAAGGCTGAGATTGTTGAGCGGGGGGAAAGGGTGTGTTGCGTCGACGGCGATAGGAATAATAACAGGAAAAATATTTTCATAAAAAAATTCGCCTGCGTATGTTTTCAGATCTTTTGGCAGATCCTGAAACTCCTGGATAAAAAGACCTTCCTGCGAAAGTGCTTTTGTAACAGATTTGTAGCTTTTTTCCAAATCTTGTTTTTCATGATGAAGATATGTTCTAATCTCTTCCAACTGTTCCAGCGGTGTCATTTCATCAACACCTGAAGAGATAAAACGTGCTGAGTAGAGTTGTTTCAGACCTGCTACCCGAATCATATAAAACTCATCCAGGTTAGTAGAGTAGATTGCCATGAATTTCAAGCGTTCAAGCAGTGGTTTTTCCTGTTTTGTACTCTGGTAAAGTACACGTGTATTGAATTTAAGCCAGGAAAGCTCCCTGTTGATATAGAGTGATTTATCATTCAGATCTGTCACAGAAGTCCTTAAAAGTAAAGTTTAGTGTTATTTTATCATAATTTTTTTATTTTTCCATTAAGATAGAATACTTTTGTAAAGTCTGATCAGATCTGTGTATAGCTTGTTTTTGCAGATATATGAGTTTGTATAGAGATAAAATATGCTTAAAATTTTTTTTACAATTTTTTTATTTTCTCTATCTCATCACGGTATTTTGCTGCCATTTCAAATTCCAGATCTTTTGCCGCTTTGAGCATTTTGGCTTTGAGCTCTTTGATGATTTTCTGTTTTTCGCTTTTTGGAATTTTCTGTTTGCTTTTTTTCTCATAGATTTCACTGTAATCTTCTACCCTGAGATTTTCATCCATCTTTCGGATAACAGTTGTCGGGGTGATACCGTGCTTTTTGTTGTATGCTATTTGTCGTTGACGTCTGTATTTGACTGTGTCGATGGCTGCCTGCATCGATCCGGTGATTTTTTTGGCAAACATGATAACCCGTCCGTTGGCATTTCTCGCGGCACGTCCCATCGTTTGAATGAGCGATGTTTCACTCCGTAAAAATCCCTCTTTATCAGCATCCAGTATGGCTACGAGAGATACTTCCGGAAGATCCAGTCCCTCACGAAGGAGATTGATTCCGATCAGTACGTCAAATTCACCGTGGCGAAGTCCCCGGATGATCTGGTTACGTTCAATAGTGTCGATATCGGAGTGCATATATTTGACTTTGATCCCCAGTTCGATGTAGTATCGGCTCAGCTCTTCCGCCATCTTTTTGGTTAAAACTGTAACCAGCACCCTTTCGTTGTTGGCTATTGTCTTTTTGATTTCATCATGAAGTTGTTCTACCTGATTATCACTGTCTAGTATCTCTATTTCAGGATCAAGCAGTCCTGTAGGTCTGATGATTTGTTCGGCGACGTTTGGTCCGCTTAAGTCGAGTTCAAGCTGGGCAGGGGTGGCGGAGACAAAGAGATAGTTTGGCGCTTTATCGATGTACTCTTCAAAACGAAGCGGTCGGTTATCGAGTGCAGAAGGGAGGCGGAAACCATACTCGACCAGTGTCTCTTTACGGCTGCGGTCTCCGGCATACATACCCCGGAACTGAGGCAGAGAAACATGTGACTCATCTACAATCACCAGATAATCTTCTCCCATCGCTTCAAAATAATCAAAGAGAGAGTAGGGTGTTTCGCCCGGTTTTTTGCCGGTCAGGTGTCTGGCATAGTTTTCAACACCTTTACAGGCACCTGTGGCATTAAGCATCTCCAGATCAAACTCTACCCGCTGTTTGAGTCGCTGGTATTCGACCATTCGATTTTCCTGCTTGAAAAATTTCAGCCGTTGATCCAGCTCCTCTTCAATCTCTTTGATAGCGATTTTCAGACGATCCTGTCCAACGATAAACTGGTTGGCTGCATAGATGATGACTTTGTTCTTTTCGACAGTTTTTTTATTTGTCAGTGCATCGAAGTAGTAGATAGATTCGATTTCATCGCCGAAGAACTCTACCCGCACAGCCTCTTCATCGCTGTATGCCGGATAGATATCGATGACATCCCCGTTGACACGGAAATCTCCTCTGTCAAAGTAGGTATCGTTTCTTTTATATCCCATATCGACCAGGCGCAGCAGCAGTTCTTTTTGGTTGAGTTCGCTGCCCACTTCCAGAATCTGAACCATCTTTTTGTATTCATGAGGATTACCCAAACCGTAGTTTGCCGAAACAGAGGCGATACATATGACATCGTTATAGGAGAGCAGAGATGCTGTAGCGGAAAGTCTCAGTCGTTCTATCTCTTCGTTGATAGAACTATCCTTTTCGATAAAAAGATCTGTTCTCGGGATATAGGCTTCAGGTTGATAGTAGTCATAGTAAGAGATAAAATATTCGACATGATTATCCGGAAAGAAGTGTTTAAATTCACTGTAAAGCTGCGCAGCAAGTGTTTTGTTATGTGTCATGATAAGTGTAGGGCGCATTGTCTTTTCGATGATTTTTGCCATCGTATAGGTTTTACCGCTTCCTGTAACACCTACTAGTGTCTGGTATCTGTTTCCATCTAATATAGAAGAAGAAAGTTTTTCTATTGCCTGCGGCTGATCTCCGGCAGGAGAGAAGTCACTTTTGAGTTGGAATTTCGCCAAGCATAAACCTTTTTTTAGCAGATTATAACAAAAATCCTAAAGTTTTTACAGGGTGAGACGATCTAGGTTCAACGACAACAAAAAGAGTCGGGAAAAATTTAAAACTTGAAGGAGTTCTTTATGAAAAGAAGTGGTTTTACTATGATCGAGTTGATCTTCGTGATTGTTATTTTAGGTATTTTGGCATCTGTAGCTATCCCAAAACTGGCAGCGACCAGAGATGATGCAAAAATTTCAGCGGTTGCGCAGCAAGTTCAGTCTGCAATTGGTGAAATTCCAGCATATGTAACAGCAAAAGGTAAAGTTGATAGTTTGACTACAATGTCTCAAGTATTGTCTCAGTTGGATAGTCAAAATAAACTTTCAACTACTGATGGAGGTATAATTGCATCGGATACAGACCATGTTACAGTTCAAACACTTAATGACAATGCTATTGCTGAAGATTGTATAAGTTTTGAAGTTAATGCAACAGATCTTGTTGTGACACATAAAAGTAGCCCAAGTGGTAAAGTATGTAAAGGAGTACAAGCAAGAATTGCAGAAGGTAACTTTACTATTGGTGGTCAAAGCGTAGTATTCTAATCAAAATTATTTTGATTTTTAGTGCCAACCTTTGTGGTTGGTACTATAAAGTTAAAATAGATACAGGGTTTTGGAATGAGAAGTGCACTCACGATGATAGAACTTATTTTTGTCATTATTATTCTGGGTGTTTTGGCTTCGGTAGCTCTCCCAAAACTGGCAGCTACAAGAGATGATGCAAAAATTACAGTTATGTCACAGCAGGTAGAAAGTGGTATAGGTGAAATCCTGGCAAATTACAGTGCAATGGGGGTCATTAAAAAACCACATGAAATGTCGCAGGTTTTACAGCAGCTTGTACATATCGGGCGGGCTGCTGAAACATCAAATGCTCAAATCCCCGGTTCTGTAGGACAACTTACCGTTTATACACAGAATGGTACAGGTGGGGATGATCATCCCTTTGTTTTTGATATCAATCAAACGACGTTGGTTTTTAAATATGGTTCACCTTGTGTCGGGATCATCTGCAAGAGTTTACAAAAAAGAGTTTCAGAGGGGAATTACTCTGTTGGTGGAAGTCAAATAGTATTTTAAGAGAGAGGGAAAAAGTATGAAAAAAGCATTTACAATGATCGAGATCATATTCGTGATCGTTATTTTAGGTATTTTATCGAGTGTAGCTGTCTCCAAAATGGCGGTAACGCGTGATGATGCGGTTATCTCCAAAGGCAGGAGTGAAGTAGCAGCAATTCGTAATGCGATCTCTATGAAAAGAAATACCAATATTTTGATGGGTAAAGGTGCGGCTTATCCATCTTTCCTTGATGCTTTGAGTACATCTTCTTCAAATGACGGCGATAAGCTTTTTGATTATGATGGCAATACTTCTGATCCTAAAGCGCAGCTTTTGGATTATCCAATCTATTCCAAGTCCAAAAACGGCTGGAGAAAAACAGATGATGATACCTATACATTCAATGCTGTAAATACAGATGTTGATTTTGTCTATAAATCAGATAGTGGAAGTTTTGACTGTGACCACAGTAACAGTGATACTTCCAAAAAACAACTTTGTAAAGATTTGACAGAATAGATTTGCTACAATAGTACAAATTTTGAAAAAGGTTTGTGCTATTTTCTATTATCAGATTGCTCTTATCAACTCGCCTCTTTCTCCTCTGACATACACATCCGAAAAAGAACTTGACGAAGGTCAGCTTGTTGAAATAAAGCTTAGAAATAAATTAGTAAAAGGTATTATTTATTCACAATGTGAAAAACCTAAGTTTTCATGTGAAAAAGTGGAAAAAGTATTGGATATCTCTTTTTCTGCAAAATATATGCAGATATTCAGATTTTTGAGTCAGTATTATATATGTTCTTTCGGAGAAGCTGCAGGACTTTTTACGCCTGTTCCTTTGCAAAAACAACTACAAAATTTTAAAATTTCCTGCGATATCGAACTCTCTTCAAGACAGCAGGAAGCGTATGATTTTATTCTCTCTCATGATATTTCCCTCCTTTTTGGTGATACTGGAAGTGGTAAGACAGAGATTTATATGAAACTGCTCGAAGATGTCATCAATGCAGGTAAAAGTGCGATTTTTCTGATGCCTGAAATCTCTTTGACACCGCAGATGCAGAAACGTCTGAAAAAGAAATTCGGCGATCTTGTAGCGATTTGGCACTCCAAAATCACCAAAAAGAAGAAAGAAGAGATTTTAGAAGCGATTTCCCTGGGTGAAGTAAAGATTGTAGCGGGGGCAAGGTCTTCACTTTTTGTGGCGATGCCGAATCTGGGTGCGATTATTGTCGATGAAGAGCATGACGATAGTTATAAAGCTTCAAACCGACCGCGCTATCATGCCAGAGATACGGCGATCTATATGGGAAAAATGGTAGGAGCGAAAGTAGTGCTTGGTTCTGCAACTCCCTCCTTGACTTCTTATCATAAATTTCCCCATTTCAGACTCAAAGAGACTTTTTTTGACACGCAGAAGTCGGTTCTCTTTCTTAAAGAGGAGGATGGGATCAGTGAGCGGATTCTTCATGAACTATCTCATACTCTTAGTCAAAACCATCAGGCGATTGTCTTTTTGCCCACCCGAGCCAATTATAAGTATCTTACCTGTATGGATTGCGGTAAATTTGTCGAGTGCCCTTTTTGTGCAGTAGGGATGAGTATTCACCGGGAACGCAATGCGCTTCGGTGTCATTATTGTAACTATATGCAGCGTATTCCTTCGGAGTGTCCTTCATGTAAGGGGCATCATCTTAAAACAAGCCGTATAGGTACGGCTCAGGTGGTGGCGGAGCTTTCTGAAAAGTTTCCGGAGAAAAAATTTATGAAGTTTGACCGCGATGAAGTGACAACACAGACCAAACTGAAAAAGATTCTTAAAGCATTTAACGATAAAGAGATTGATGTACTGGTTGGTACACAGATGCTTTCCAAGGGGCATGACTATCATGATGTGCGTCTGGCTGTGGTTTTTGGAATCGATACGATTCTGGCACAGGCGGATTTCCGGGCACGTGAACGGGCGATGAGTCTATTATTGCAGGTGGCGGGAAGAAGTGGACGAAAAGGAGAGGGAAAGGTGATCATTCAGACAAGCAACGCTGAATTTTTTGCCCACTATATGGACGATTATGAAAAGTTCCTCAAAGATGAACTTCCTTACCGGGAAGGACTCTATCCGCCGTTTAAAAAGCTTATGAAATTTATGATTTCCCATAAAAACAAACAAAAAGCGCTGGAGATTCTGGAACAGCTTCAGATTTGTCTGGGAAATAGAGAAGATATCGAAGTGGTCGGCTTCGGAGAAGCCCCGGTAGCAAGAATTGCCGGAAAATTCCGCTTTCAGATTCTGCTTCGTTCAGACTCTGCCAAAGCACTTGTGCAGGTAGCCCACCGGTGTCGTATCAAAGATTGCGAAGTAGATATTGATCCGGTGCAGTTTTCCTGATTAGTTAGTATAATCTTTTCCCTCAAAAAAAGCTTTTGCCTTTTTGCTGAGGGTTTTCATCCTCTCTTCTCCTTTTGGCAGTTCTGCACGCAGTTTTTTCATCTCTTCAAGAAAGTTGTTGAGGTTTTTAGGCAATACTTTTGCAATATAATATTTAAGATATTTTGCAATTGCCGGAGAAGTACCGGAGGTAGAAATAGCGATAGTCAAATCACCCTCTTTCACATAGGAAGGGAAGATAAAGTCACAGTAGGCAACAGAGTCTACAGCATTGCAGAGGGTGCGCATGTGGCGTGTCTCTTTGTAGATTTGCTCCTGTATTTCAAGAGAATTGACTGCAATGATGACAATATCGAATCCTTCTACATCTCCTGTTTCGTATTTCTTGGTTTTATAGCAAAGATTGTGGTCGATAATATGTGAGAGCATCTCTTCACTATAGTGGTCGGCAATGACTTCAACATTGGTTGTGAAATCAAGAACCTTTTCGATCTTTTCAGTTGCAATTTTGCCACCACCGACGATCAGTATTTTGCTCTGGTCCAATTTTAAGAATGCGGGAAAATATTTCATAAAAGAAATTATACACAAAGATTTGTTTAACTTCAGTTAAATTATAAAATATAATATAAAGATAAAAAAATTAATTATCTTTATAAATAAAATTGATTTGAATTAGTACCTTCTTTTGCTATACTTACAATTATGAGATGAAAGAAGAGGGAGAGGAAAAAACGATGAAGCGACTTTATTTGATGCGCCATGCAAAATCAGACTGGAATGGCTACTATGTAAGTGATTTTGAGCGAGGTTTAAATAAACGGGGAGAGAAAGCTGCCCCTTTGATGGGTAAAGTTTTGAAAGAGAAAAATATTAATCCTGACCTTATTGTCTCATCTCCTGCAAAGAGAGCGAAAACAACTGCAGAAATTGTTGCAGATAAACTGGGATATAATGCAGACAAAATACTTTTTGTGCCAAAAATTTACGAAGCGTCTGTACTTGACTTGTTTGAAGTATTACATGATCTTCCCGACGATGTGCAGAGTGTTTTGGTTGTAGGGCATAATCCGGCAATGACCGGTTTGATCAACCAGATCAGCAATGTCAACCTTGACAACCTTCCTACTGCTGCTGTTATCGGTATTGAACTGCCTACGGATGATTGGAAAAGCATCCAGCCCAGAGCCGGTAAATTTCTCTTTTTCGAATATCCCAAAAAGTATCAGCACTAATGGCGCTTTTAGATTTGATAGGCGTTAGCAAAGCCTATGAGAGTAACAAGATCCTGGAGAATATCGATTTTTCTATTCATGAAGGGGAGAGAGTTGCGATTATTGCCAAAAACGGAGGCGGTAAATCGACACTTATGAAGATATGCCAGGGGATACTGGAGTTTGATGAGGGGCGGAGAATTGTCCAAAACGATATCAAAATAGAAATGCTCGATCAAAATCCTTCTTTTGAAGAGGGTATCAGTGTCAAAGATGCGATAGAGAATGAACTTGAAGAGCTGAAAAAGGCAAAGGAGCGTTATGATCTTCTAAGTGAGCAGCTTGCGGAAGCGTTTGACAATAAAATACTGGTGGAAGAGCATGCAAAACTGGGGACTTTTCTTGATACGCACAATGCCTGGAGCCTGGACGATAAAGTTGAGCGTATTTTACAGGAATTTCAGCTCAAAGAGTATGAAGATAAACCGGTACTGCTTTTAAGCGGAGGGGAACAGCGGCGTGTGGCACTGGCTGGATTGCTTTTGAAAAAGCCGGATATTTTACTGCTGGATGAACCGACCAACCATCTGGATGTCTATATGGTAGAGTTTTTGGAGCAGTATCTCCTGCGTGAAAAATTTACACTGCTTTTTATCTCTCATGATCGTTATTTTCTGGACAATATCGCGACACGCTCCATAGAGATAGAAGAGGGGAAAATACGCTCTTTCAAGGGCGGTTACAGCGATTATATCCGTCAGAAAGAGGAACTTTTAAAGTCTATGCAAAAGTCGCATGAGACACTTTTGAAACTGCTTAAAAGTGAAGAAGAGTGGCTGAATCGGGGTGTAAAAGCAAGATTGAAGCGAAATGAAGGGCGTAAACAGCGTGTGATGCAGATGCGTGAAGAGGCGAAAAAGAATCCCTCCGTCATTCGCAAAATGAAGCTGGAGTTGGAGCGGGAGAAGAAGAGTTTTCAACATGAAAAGGTGGTAAACCGTAAAAAAATGCTGTTTGAACTTGAAAATATCTCAAAATCTCTGGGAAACAAACTTCTCATCGATGCTTTTACGCTGCGGATTTTACAGCAGGATAAAATTGCGATCGTCGGTAAAAACGGAGCAGGTAAATCGACGCTTCTCAAGTTGCTTCTGGGAGAGATGAAACCCGATAGCGGTGTGATCAAAAAGGGAGACTTCTCTATCGGTTATTTCGATCAGCAACGTGCAATGCTCGATGATGATAAAAACTTGATTGAGATATTTTGTCCCAATGGCGGGGATCGTGTGGATGTGCGCGGAAAAAATATGCACGTTTACGGCTATCTGAAAAATTTTCTCTTTCCCAAAGAGCATCTGGATAAGAAGATCGGAATTTTAAGTGGTGGTGAAAAGAACCGCGTAGCGCTGGCACTGCTCTTTACGAAAAAATATGATTGTCTGATTCTTGATGAACCGACCAATGATCTGGATATCGCGACGATCAATATTTTGGAAGAGTATCTGCAAAGTTTTGACGGTGCACTTCTTTTTGTCTCTCATGATCGCTACTTTGTCGATAAAATTGCAAAAAAACTCTTAATTTTCAGAGGGAACGGTTTGGTAGAGGAGAGTTACCAGAGTTATAGTGAGTATCTGGAGATAGAGAAAGAGTTGAAAGATCTGGAGAGTTTTTCCAAAGAGGTAGAAGAGAAGCCCAAAGAGGTGAAGCGTGAACGCAACCGTACGGCAAAACTGAGCTACAAAGAGAAACGGGACTATGAAGAGCTGCCTGAAAAAATAGAAGCGTTAGAAGAGAAAATTGCTTCTTTAAACAGTTGTCTTTCAGATCCGGAGTGTTATCAGGAGCAAGGTTTGCAGACACTTCATGAAGAGTTACAAAAATATGAAGCTGAGTATGAAATATTGGTAGAACGTTATCTGGAGATTGAAGAGAAAATTGAGACACTGGGGATTGTTGTATAAATATCAGAGTTTCTTCACGTCCAATTAACTACTATTCGCTATAATCCCCCAAAAGAAACTATTTAGGAAAGGAATCAGATATGAAAGTATTGTTGATCAAAGATGTAAAGAGCCTTGGTAAAACAGGTGAGATAAAAGAGGTAAAAGATGGTTACGGTCAAAACTTTTTAATTGCCAAAGGCTTTGCCAAACGGGCAACCGATGAGGTTATCGAAGCGTGGAAAAAAGAGCAGGAAGAGAGAGCGAAACAGGAAGCTGAAGAGATTGCGAGACTCAAAGATATTGAAAAGAGACTTGCCGATGTTAAACTGGTGATCAAACATAAGCTTGGTGCGAACGGTTCTTTGTATGGTGCTGTAACAAAAGAGGAGATTGCGGAAGCTTTAAAGGCGCAGGAAGGAATCGAAATTGACAAAAAATCTGTTGAGATCAAAAATCCTATCAAAACGGCAGGAAATTTTGATATTTCTGTCAAACTCGGACATGGTATCCATGCGACGCTCCATCTTGAGATTGTAGGAGAGTAGATGTTTCATGCAACAACGATTCTTGCCTGCAAAGGTGAGAAAAAAGCAGTTATTGGCGGTGATGGACAGGTAACGTTCGGAAATGCTATTTTAAAATCGAATGCCACTAAAATCAGAAAACTCTATAACGGCAAGGTGATTGCCGGTTTTGCCGGAAGTACTGCGGATGCATTTAATCTTTTTGATATGTTCGAGGGGATTTTGGAGCAGAAAAAGGGTGATCTTTTAAAATCTGTCATCGAGTTTTCAAAAGAGTGGCGTAAAGACAAATACATGAGACAACTTGAAGCGATGATGATTGTTCTCAATACCGATAATATTTTTATTCTCAGCGGTAACGGCGATGTCGTGGAGCCGGAAGATGGAAAGATTGCAGCAATCGGAAGCGGCGGCAACTTTGCAATTTCGGCTGCCCGCGCTCTGGATCGGCATGCTGATCTTGATGAAGAGGTACTGGTCAAAGAGTCGCTTTTGATTGCAAGTGAGCTTTGTATCTATACCAGTGATAAAATCAAAACATTTACATTAACCAAAGAGGATCTTTCATGAATATGACACCCAAAGAGATTGTCTCCTATCTTGATCAGTATATTATCGGGCAGTTTGATGCCAAAAAAGCGATTGGTATTGCGCTACGTAACCGTTACCGCAGAATGCAACTTGACAGCGTGATGCAGGAGGAGATCAGCCCCAAAAATATTCTTATGATTGGATCGACCGGTGTTGGTAAAACGGAGATTGCCAGACGTCTTGCCAAAATGATGAACCTCCCTTTTGTCAAGGTGGAAGCGAGTAAATATACCGAAGTCGGTTTTGTAGGGCGTGATGTGGAGTCTATGGTCAGGGATTTGGTGATGGCATCGATCAATCTTGTCAAAGCGGAACATAAAGAGAGAAATAAGAGTGCTATCGATGAGTATATCGAGAAAAAAATTGTTGAAAAGCTTTTACCACCGCTTCCTTCTGGTGCCAGTGAGACGAAAAAGGAGGATTATAAACGTAGTTTTGAAAAGATGCGCCAGCGCTTGCGTGACGGAGAGCTGGATGATCTGGAGATCGAGATTGAAGTGAGCGGTGGAGTTGGTGAGATAAGCGATACTTCCATGCCTCCGGAGATGATCAAGGTACAGGAGAGCTTTCTGAAAATTTTAACAGCCAAAAGTGAAAATGTTAAAAAAGAGATGAAAGTCAAAGAGGCAAAAGAAGCGTTGAAGGCGGAAGCAAGTGAAAAGCTGCTTGATTTTGAAGCGGTAAAAACGGAGGCACTCGAGCGTGCACAAAACGGCGGGATTATCTTTATCGATGAGATTGACAAGATAGCAGTCAGTTCAAAAAGCCAGAGCCGTCAGGATCCGAGCAAAGAGGGAGTACAGCGGGATTTGCTGCCTATAGTGGAAGGGAGTGATATCAACACAAAATATGGTGTTGTCAAAACAGATCATATTCTTTTTATTGCGGCAGGTGCGTTTCACCTGACCAAACCGAGTGATCTCATTCCTGAGCTTCAGGGGCGTTTTCCCCTGCGTGTAGAGTTGAGTTCACTTTCGGAAGAGACACTTTATAAAATTCTGACACAGCCCAAAAATTCTCTGCTCAGGCAGTATGAAGCACTTCTTTCAACAGAGGGAGTATCTCTGGAGTTTACAGATGATGCGATCCGGGCGATTGCCAGAATCTCCCAACTTGCCAATGAAAAACTGGAAGATATCGGAGCAAGGCGTCTGCATACGGTTTTGGAGCGTGTGATTGAAGATATCAGTTATGATGCCGACGAACACAAAGGGGAGACAATTACGGTGACAAAAGAGCTGGTACATGAAAAACTGGATGAAGTAGCAAGCGATGAAGATCTTTCAAGGTATATCCTGTGAGTTGTGAAACAACCAAAGCAGGTTTTGTAGCGGTAGTGGGACGACCCAATGCGGGAAAAAGTTCACTTCTGAATTTTTTTGTAGGGGAAAAACTGGCGATGGTATCGCACAAAGCCAATGCTACCCGAAAACGGCTCAATATTATTGCAATGCATGATTGCTGTCAGATCATTTTTGTGGATACGCCGGGTATTCATGAAAGTGAACGGCTGATGAATCAGTTTATGCTTGAAGAAGCGCTCAAAGCGATGGGAGATGCAGATTTGATTCTTTTCCTCTCTCCTGTGACAGATAGCCTCAAAGAGTATGAAAATTTCCTCAAACTTAATAAAAAAAATATTCCACATATCGTACTTCTGACCAAGACAGATGAGGTAGCAAATGAAAAAGTACTGCAAAAGATGACAGAGTTTCAGAAATATCAGGAAAAATTTCTGGAGTTGATACCTGTTTCAATTAAAAGAGGAACAGAACGATCGATGGTTTTTGAAACCATTTGCAAACATCTTCCTTCTCATCCATACTACTATGATCCGGAAATTTTAACAACTGATAAAATGAAAGATATCTACAAAGAGTTGATCAGAGAAGCAGTATTTGAAAAAACCTCTAAAGAAATTCCCTATTTCACCGATGTAGTGATTGAGAGGGTTGAAGAGCTTCCCGATCTTGAGAAAATTTACGCACAGATTGTAGTGGAAAAGAAGAGTCAAAAAGGGATTATCATCGGTAAAAACGGTGAAACTTTGAGACGCATCGGACACTATGCACGTAAATCAATCGAAGAATTGAATGGTAAAAAGACATTTTTGAAGCTCTTTGTAGTTGTAAAACATGGATGGACCAAAGATAAAAAATCTTTAGGAGAACTTGGTTACAACTTCTAGGATCTGATCTTTGGGATCGGATCTGCAACCCTATTAATCTTATAATAGGCAGTTGTGATGTTAAAACGTGGAATAATTGATCGACGTAAAACCAGTGTGATTACGCTTGATCCCTATTCGTTAAAATCTTATCGCTACAGAGATAATGTAATCACTGAAGAGAGTGTCAAAAAGTCGGATGACAGGGCTTTTTATATCTCTTATGTGCAGACAAAAGATATTATCTCATCTACTGTAGATATAGAGATAGGTGTTTCTGATGAAGAACTAAATGATGCCATTGAAATCAAAGCATATGATGAACTGGGACTGGAAGCTGAGAAAGAGTATTCTATTTTTCACTTCCAATCCAATCGGGATGATGGTGAATTCAGGGTCTTTAATGTAATAGCAATCGATACGGATGTGCTTAATCAGATTTTCAGTGAGTTGAAAGATATCAAATATATTGATTATATTACTGCTGCTCCTTTCCTCATGAAATCTCTGTATGAGAAAAATCTGTTGGTACCGGATAAAACAGACTGTTTTGTCTATTTCCATAAAGATGATGCACATGTGACGATTTATAAAAATGGAGAATATGTATTTTCCAAATCGATTAAATACTCTTTGGGATATATTGCAGATACTTTTGCCAAAGAACTTGGAAAACGTATCGATGAAAAGACATTCTTTGCGATGTTGAAGAAAAACGGTATGCAGCATGAAAACAGTGCTTACCAACAGCAACTTATGAAAATTTTCGGTGAGTTGTTTGTTTATGTCAATGATGTAATTTTATATGCCAAAAGAGCTTACAGACTTGAGAATATTGATCAAGTTTATATTGGTACAGAGATTGGCAATATTGCCGGACTGGAAGAGTTTTGCTACAACTACATTTCACTGCCGACGAAATATTTGACTTTTAAAATTTCTAAAAATGCAAATGAAGTAGATGTGGAACCGCTGCATACGATGATGATTGAAACAGCGCATAGTTATCTTTCTACCAGAGATGATACTTATAATATCTCTATCTTCAAAAAACCGCCACCATTAAAAGAGCGTCCCAGCGGTAAATTGATGCAGGTAATTACTGTAAGTCTTTTGTTGTCTCTTGCATATCCCGGATATCAGTTTGTGTATGAGCGTATGTTTTTGCAAAAAGAGCTTACTCAATTGCGCCAGCAGCATCAAAATCTTTCACAGCGAAGCAAACAGATCAAAACAGCACTGGCACAAGTTCAGAAAGAGAAGAAAGAGATCGATGCCAAACTGGCAATCAAAATGAAAGATCTTGACTTTCGTACCAATCTTTTGAAAGAGATTTACAAAAAGAAAGTGAATTATCCTATGAAAGCAAAGATTATGACAGATCTGTTTCGAAGAGTAAATGCACATCATGCCAAAGTTGTGGAGACACAGGAGCACAATAATACGATGTACATTACGGTACGCAGTCCCAAAGATAAATATATTACAGAGTTGATTCAGGATATCTCTTTGCGTAAAGATTATGATGTCAGTACCGATTTGATTAAAAAAGATGACAATAACTCTTATTATGAGAGTTCAATAAAGGTAGGATTAAATGGTCAGTTCAATTAATAAAAAAGATCTTTTTAGTCAAATAGATGAGTTTTTTAATGAAAAAAAATCTTCCGAAGTCTCTATGTTTTATTTTGTGGCTGCACTTTTGATCGCATATGTAGTATATGAGTTTATCTTTATGGAAACAGATAAAAAACTACAAACGACACAAAATCAGATTGTGCAGATTAAAAGCAAAATCAATAAAGAACGCAACTACCTTGCACAAAATACGCCGCAGAAAGTGGCAATGCTGCGAAAAGTTGTAAAAGAGAAAAAGAAGCGTTTTGATGATGCGCTCTATCAGATCAGTTATGTGGACAATACGCTCACAGAACTCTCCTATCTTCTGTTTGATGATGAGAACTGGGCAAAGTTTGTAGATAATATTGCTGCACTTGCCAAAAAGTATCATGTAGAGATTAAGGAGATCGGTAACAAATTTTTCAATCCTACCTATCAGAAGATTACTCATGTTGTGGTAGTGGATGTAAAGTCCAGGGCAAATTTTACCAATTTGATGAAGTTTATCAATGAGATTGAAGAGTCTCCGCTGGTAATCGATATTGATCAGCTTAAAATGTTCAAGCCTGATGATAAAGTATTGAGTGAGTTCAGAATTGCAGTATGGGGGATGAAGTATTGATGAAAAAGTTAACAATGATAGCATTAGCAGGTACTCTGACATTTTTACATGCTGCAGAGTCTGGGAAAGGTCATGAACGTATTGCACTTATCAAAGATTACAAGATGATGTTTGATCGGATTGGACAGCAAAGAGTGGGTGCGGGTAGAAGCGATATCGAATCTGTACGTCCTCCGTTTGTGCGATTGCATAAAGAAGCCAGAGAAAAAGTGGTTGTAAAAAAAGATGGTACCAAAATTGCTGTGAAAGTAAAATCTGAGTATGAATTGCAGGCAATTATGAGCGAACGTGCAAAAATCAGCGGAAAATGGTATCGAATCGGTGATAAAGTCGACGATTATATATTGGCGACGATTCAGCCAAATGGTGTATTTTTACAAAATAATGAATTTAAAAAAAGATTAACTTTGAGGAAAAAGAATGAAAAAATCAGTATTCAATAGCATGAGACAGGGTATTGTCACAGGATTACTTTTAGTGAGTGTCTCGACTATGACACTCTCTGCCAAAAGTTGTAATTATCGTGCTTTTAATATCAAAGTTTCCGAAGAAGTGGCAACCAGCGAAATCCTGAATCAGTTAAGCAATGAGTGTAGTTTCAGTATTGTTACCAAGGATAGTCTGGCAAAAGAGAAACTTTCACAAAAGCTTTATGGTATCAATATCAAGCAGATGCGTCTGGAAGAGATATTTGATGTGCTTATCAGTGCAAAAGGTCTTGATTATGATTATGACAACAATCTGCTTGTTATCAGCGGTTTGAAGACGAAGACGTTTAAAATCGATTATGTCAACACTGAACGTTCCGGTGTCAGCAATACGGATATTTCTCTAACAGGTGAAACCGGTAATGAGAATGGAAGTGGAGATGAGAGTGGAAAAGGTGGAAGTCTCTCTACTGGAGCTACAATTACATCGAGTGACAATTTTAGTTTTTGGAAAAATATGGAAGCGGAGATCACCAGTATTCTCAATGCAACAGAAGAGAAATCCAAA
>CAZYZD010000041.1:0-18330 GCA_964651755.1 uncultured Sulfurospirillum sp.
AGAACTTATCTGGATTTCCGGTATGCTTTTGTTTGTTACCTTTTCTGCGGAAGCTTTTTCCGGTTATATGCTTCCATGGGGTCAGATGAGTTACTGGGCTGGTATGGTTATTACTAACCTCTTTAGTCTTGGTTCTTTAGAGCTGAATGGTCTTGTTGAGTGGATCAGAGGTGACTATGTTCCTGGTGATGCGTTCCTGACAAGATTTTTTATGTTGCATGTATTGTTAATGCCATTGATTATTATTGGATTGATTGTTTTCCATTTCGGTACATTGAGAATTCCTCATGTTAACAACCAAGATGGAGAAGAGATCGATTTTGATGCAGAAGCAAAAAAATATCTTGCTGGTGATACCAAAGGTTCTAAAGTAATCAGATTCCAGTGGGACTTCCTGAGTAAAGATATTTTTGTAATGGGTGTATTCCTTATCTTCTTTTTCTATCTGGTATTTTATCATTTTGAATTTGCGATGGATCCGGTAAACTTTGATCCGGCAGATGGTCTTAAAACGCCACCGCATATTTATCCTGAATGGTACTTCCTGTGGAGTTATGAGATTTTGAGACCTTTCTCTAAAGATATTGGTCTGGTTGCATTTGGATTTGCGCAAGTGATCTTTATGTTGTTACCATTCCTTGACAGAAGTCCAAATGTTGCTCCTGCAAACAGAAGAGGTTTGTTCGCAGTATGGTTCTGGGTATTGTTGATCGATATGATTGTGCTTACAGTGATGGGTAAAGTTCCTCCTCAAGGTATCTTTAATACTATTGGTCTTTATGCAGCACTTACGTTTATTGGTTTATGGGTAATTTTACCTTTCATAACCATGCTAGAGAAGAAAAAGTAGGAGGTGCTGAATGAATAAAGAATTGAAAATTTTAGCAGTAGTTGTCTTTTTTACATTGGTAACATACTGGGGTGTTGAGCCTTATGCACACTCTCAAATGCATAAACATGTAGAATTTGAAGGGTTTGCATATAAGGATCTTCCTGCATTAAAAGCTAAAGGTGATGCAGCCAAAGGTAAAGAACTTGTGATGGGTGCTGGTGCATGTACTGGTTGTCACGGATTGAAAGCTGAAGGTATGCAGGCTCCTATGGATGCTGCAACTGCAGTAGCAAGTTATGGTGTTAATCCACCGGATCTTAGCAATGTAGGCGCTTTATTTGATGAAAGATTTTTAGCAGCGGTAATTAAAAATCCGGCACATGCTATGAAAGTTGAACATAAGTTCAGTGATTCTAAGCCTCATCCAATGACAGCGTTCTTTGGTGCTGGTGGAGATATTGATCAAGAAATTGCAGACATGGTTGCTTATCTGAAGTCAATTGCTCCTAAAGAGATTACAGCGAAAGAAGCATATGAAACAGCATGTGGTAGATGTCATGATATGCGTTATGACAAATGGACATTGCTTGGAGAAACACCTAAGTTCAAATATGAAAAAGATGAGCTTGCTTACAAAGTTAAAGTACTTGAAGCGCAAGATCATTTAAAAGCGTATATGGGTAAACTACCGCCTGATCTTTCTATTATTATCAGAGCGAGAAGTGAAGATTTCCTTAAAACATTTGTTGAAAATCCACAATCTCAATTGCCTGGTACTGCAATGCCACGTGTTGGTTTAACAGCAGAAGGTTATGAGAAAGTAGTACAACATTTGGAAGAAGTAGGTGATCCTAGTAAACCTGCGCGTGATTCGCTTGGATGGAAAGTAATCCTTTACTTTGTTATCTTTACAGTGTTGGCATATCTCTGGAAGAAAAACATCTGGAGTAAGTTACACTAACATAATAATATAAGAGCTTTTGGCTCTTATATTATTTCCTTATTATAACTACGTCTGACTTTTTTTCGGTTAACTTGAAGAATTTTTTATTTTTGTCAAACTCTATTATTCCGCTATCTTTAAATTTGTTGTATTTATAGTATTTATATTGACAAATGTTATCTTTACATTCAACAATAAGTTTTCTATTATCTCTGATTGTAAAAATTTTCTGTTTTGGTCTGTGTGTTATAGCTTCTCTAAGGGCAAATAACAACTGATTTTTGTCTTTTCTAAATTTTGCATTTTTTATTGGAGGTTTTTTATCTGCATAAAATACATATCTGTCTTTACCAAGTAAAAATCTTACAAATGGGTTAGTAGCTTTAGCATCTAAATAAAGGTCTTTAAGTGTAGAAAGATTTTCTATCTCTCCCAATTTAATACCTTTATATTTGATATAGTAACTTTCGGCATGTGCAAAAGAGAACGTCATAGAGATTGCAATAGCCGTGAATGTGTATTTAAGCTTCATAATTTACTTCCTTATTAAAGTAATATCGTTTATTTTTTTAAAAAGTATAATGAAAAGATGTGTAAAATTTGTGAGTTGTTGAAAAGTATTTAGACAGAAGAGATGCTTTTTTATTTCTTCTCTTCTGTTTTTTTATCTTTATCATCATGCTTGTCAGAAGAGGGTGTAATCATGTCCATTAACGAACTAAAAGCGCTATTGCTTTCTTTCTCTTCCTCTTTTTCAATCTCATTTCTGGAAGCATAAGCACCGGCAGATATGAGTTTCTGATAGCGTTGTTCCAATCGTTCATCTTCATTGAGTTTTTCAAGTTCATTTACACTTTGGATAAAGTAGTTTTTCAAAGCATCAATGGCGTCTTTTTTCTTTCTATGTGCACCAATAAGAGGCTCTTCAATAACATCATCTATAAGACCTAGCTCCTTGAGATCCTCAGCAGTAATTTTCATTGCCTTGGTTGCCTGTTCCTGTTTCTTTGGATCGTTCCAGAGAATGGCAGCACAGCCTTCTGGTGATATAACACTAAATACAGAATAACGCATCATAGCGAACTTGTCTGCAACACCAATTGCCAAAGCACCGCCACTGCCTCCCTCGCCGATGACGATAGAGATTATGATGGTATTTAAATCGCTTAGCTCATAAAGATTTTTTGCAATTGCTTCACTTTGACCTCTCTCTTCAGCACCAATACCTGGATATGCACCGGGAGTGTCTATGAGGAAAAGTATAGGCAATCTGAACTTTTCTGCAAGTCTTGCAACGCGAAGTGCTTTTCTATAACCTTCCGGATGAGGCATTCCAAAATTTCTTTTAATTTTATTTTTTGTACCTCGACCCTTTTGCTCTCCAATTACAACACATTTTTTACCATCAATTTCGCCAATGTAACAGACTATAGCTTCATCATCACGAAACTGCCTGTCGCCATGTAGTTCATATGGATTGTCAAGTATACCGCGTATATAGTCAAGTGCATAAGGACGGTTTGGATGACGGGCAAGCTGAAGTTTTTGATAATCAGAGAGATTTTTAAAAGTTTTAGAAATCTCTTTTTCAAGATTTTTTTGAAGAATATCTACTGCATCGCTGTCGCCTTTTGCATTTGCTTCGCGGATATCCTGGTCAATTTGTTCGATCCCCTTTTCAAATTCGAGGTAAGTTACCATAGAAAAGCCTTATAGTTTTTTAAGAATAATACAGCCGTTTGTTCCTCCAAAACCAAATGAATTACTCATAATAACATTGATTTCAGCTTCTCTTGCAATATTGGGTATATAGTCGAGATCACACTCTGGATCAGGATTTTCATAGTTAATGGTTGGAGGAAGAATACCATCTCTCATAGCCATGAGGGATATAACAGCTTCTATCGCACCTGCTGCACCTAGGCAGTGTCCGATTTGCCCTTTTGTAGAGCTGACCGGAGGACATGCTTCTTTGGAACCAAAAAGCATTTTAATTGCAGCAGTTTCGTTTTTATCGTTGGCAGGAGTACTTGTACCATGTGCATTGATATAGTCAATATTTGGTTTTCCTGCCATTTCATAAGCTGCTTTCATTGCACGATATGGACCATCGACAACTGGTGTTGTAATATGATTTGCATCACCACTTTCGCCGAAACCGATCACTTCACCGTAAATATATGCACCACGTGCTTTAGCACTTTCATACTCTTCCAAAACTAATGCACCTGCACCTTCTCCCATGACAAAACCGTTTCTAGTTGCATCGAATGGTCTGGAAGATTTTTCAGGTGTATCATTATCGGTTGAGAGTGCTTTCATGGAAGCAAATCCACCTATTCCAACATCACATATAGCCGCTTCTGCACCTACTACAAGCATTTGGTCTGCAGTTCCAAGCATGATTGATTTGGTTGCAGTTGCTACGGCATGTGTTCCAGCTGCACATGCTGTAACGTCTGAAAGGTTTGGACCTTTCAAACCATGTTCGATAGAGATAAAACCACCCAGCATATTTACCAAAGCAGAGGGGATGAAAAAAGGTGAAATACGTCTTGGACCTCTTTCATGAGAGATAAGCGAGTTTTTTTCAATATTTGTCAGACCGCCGATTCCGGAAGCTGAGACCATACCGAAACGCTCTGAATCAAATTCTGTAAATTTTGCGTCAGCCATCGCTTCCTGTGCTGCTTTTATGCCAAACTGGATAAAACGATCCGCTTTCTTTACTTCTTTGGGATTCATGATTTTAGAAGGATCGAATTCGGTAATTTCACCTGCAATTTGGGCTGTATGCTTAGATGCATCAAATAAGCTAATCCTTTTAATGCCACATTTACCTTCAATGATAGCCTTAAAAGAACTCTCTTTCTCCATACCGACTGCATTGATCATACCTAAACCAGTTATTACAACCCTTTTCAAAATCCGTCTCCTTAAAAATAAACCTGTAAATATAAAATATAATGCGGAAAATCCATTAAGGATTTTCCAGCTTAATTATGCACTATGTGTTTCGATGTACTTGATTGCGTCACCGACAGTAGCGATGTTTTCTGCTTCTGAATCAGGAATCTCAATGTCAAACTTTTCTTCAAGTTCCATAATGAGTTCAACTACGTCCAGTGAGTCAGCACCCAAATCTTCAACAAATTTAGACTCTTCTTTTACCTCGTCAGCGTTAACGTTCAGTTGCTCAGCAACTACTTCTTTTACTTCATCTATTAAAGCCATGTTTTCTCCTTGTATTAAGTACGGTAAGTATATTACCAAAAAATTGTTAAATTTTTTACAGAATCAATGTATTACGGGGCATCAAATGCCTTTTACATATACATCCCGCCATTTACTTTGAGAATTTCTCCTGTTATATAGGCGGAGGAATCACTTAGTAAAAACGCCACTGCTTCAGCCACATCTCTTGGATCGCCAAATCTCCCTAAAGGGATCTTGTTTGTATATGTTTTTTTGATCTCATCACTGAGTTCATCTGTCATGTCTGTTGCGATGAAGCCCGGAGTAATTGCATTGTAACGAATTCCTCTGGCTGCACCTTCGAGTGCAAAACTTTTTGTCATTGAGTTCATGGCACCTTTACTCGCAGAATAGTTTACCTGCCCGAGATTGCCTGTTTCACTGACAATGGAAGAGATGTTAACAACACTTCCGAAACGTTTTTTGCTCATTACCTTGAGTGCTTCACGGCAGCCTAAAAATGCAGAGTCAAGGTTGGTTTTGATGACATTATCAAAATCTGCAAGTTTCATACGAAGTGCCAGTTTGTCATTGGTAATGCCAGCATTGTTGACCAGATAGGAGAGTTCCCCATCACTTTCGATGATGGTCTTTACAGCGGCTATAAAAGCATCTTCATCACTTGCGTCAAAACAGATAACAGCTGCTTTCCCTCCAGCTTCTTCAATTTCAGCTTGCAAGGCATCAGCAAGTTCAGGTTTTGAGCGATAGTTAATCCATACTTTTAAACCGTAGTCAGCCAAAACTTTTGCAATCTCTTTCCCGATTCCTTTGCTTGCCCCTGTAACAAGTACGTTCTTTCCACTAAAGACCATCTGCATCCTTTATATCTTTTTATAACATGATATTGTAATATCTATAAAATTATCTGTATTTTTTAGGAAAAATGAAGGAGATATTTCATGAGAACTGTTTTAGTAACGATTATCCTTATGTGGGCGGCAATACTACATGCCGGAGATTTTGATCTGAAAACACTTGAAGGGAAAACAATCCACATCAATAACTATGAAGGTAATTTTCTTTTTGAGGATAAAAACTATGAAAAACAGCCGCTGCTTTTTTTCTTTTTTGGAACGAGGTGCCCTTTTTGTGAAAAGGAGATTCCACAAGTTGTAGATATGGTGAGAGCAGGGAAACTCAAGGTAATTGGGATTCAGGCACAAATGCCCGTTACTGATCATGAACTGGCAGAATTTGTGAAAAGCAGAGATATAAAGTTTGATGTGTTAAAAGCGAAAGAGGGGAATAGGCTTGTACGATATCTTATGAAAAGAGGTATGTGGGCAGGGGGAGTACCGTATTATATCTGGATAGATAAATACGGCAACCTTGAACCCATAGATCTCGATACTCTTTTGGAAAAGATCGGAGATTAAACTAAATAAGCGGGGCGTCCATCTCCTGAGGAATAGGCAGATTCATCAGTTTTAACACTGTTGGTGCAATGTTGTTCAGACCACCATCTTTTACTTGTTTGACATTATCACTCATGACAAAGCAAAAAACATCGTAAAGTGTGTGGTTGGTAAGCATATGTCCCTCTTTATCCTGCATCTCTTCACAGTTACCGTGATCACTGGTTAAAACCATACTGTATTCCTCTTCTTTGGCAACTTTAATGATTTGATCGAGTTCATGATCTACTGCTTCGACTGCTTTGATGGCAGCTTCCAGGTTTCCTGTATGACCAACCATATCTCCATTTGCAAAATTTACAACGATAAAGTCATATCCTTCTTTCATAGCGATTCTGACATTTTCACCTACCTCCGGAGCGCTCATTTCCGGTTTCATGTCATAGGTTTTGACACTTGGACTGGGTACAAGTACACGGGTCTCATTTATAAACGGCTCTTCAACGCCGCCATTAAAAAAGAATGTCACGTGAGCGTATTTCTCTGTTTCAGATGTATGAAACTGGTTTAATCCTGCGTCGCTGACAACTTTTGCAAGTACATTGTCCGGTAACTCCTCTTTGAAAAGAACCGGATAGTTGAACTCTTTACTGTACTCTGTCATTGTCGCAATATTGACTTTGATGGGTTTGCGTTCAAAATGGTTGAAGTTTGGATTGCCGATGGCATCTGTGATTTCACGCATACGGTCGCTTCTAAAATTGGCAAAGATAACGCCGTCACCATTTTCCATACCGGTGTAGCCGTTGAAAGCAGCTGGTTCGATGAACTCGTCGGTAATCTCTTTTTCATATTGAGATTTGACATAGTCGATAGGCTGCATATCTGATTTTGGATGTGCCTGTACAATAGCTTCATATCCTCTCTGTACGCGATCCCAGCGCTTATCACGATCCATAGTATAGAAACGACCGCTGATTGTCGCAATAAATATCTTTTCATTCAGAATCGATGCAATATCTTCTAGATAGGTCGGTGCTGAAGTAGGGCTGACATCTCTTCCGTCGGTGATAAGATGCAGGGCGACTTTTTTATCTTTTTTAGCAGCAATCTGTGCTAGTGCCTTGATATGGTCTATATGAGAATGGACTCCGCCGTCACTCATGAGACCAATAATATGAACAGTGTTTGAATTATTTAGAATCTGATTCAATGCTTCATTTTGTTCGATAGAGCCATCTTCCACAGCTTTGGAAATTTTAACGAGGTTTTGGTATAAAACCCGACCGCTTCCTATAGTCATGTGTCCCACTTCCGAGTTTCCCATCTGACCTTCTGGAAGTCCGACTGAAAGTCCTGAAGTTTTTATCATACCATGTGGTACATTTTCCATCAAATATTGATAAGCACTCTTTTTTGCCTGACAAAATGCATTATTTTCACAACTTTGTCTGTATCCGATTCCGTCGGTGATAACGAGTAATACTTTATTTGTTTCCATCTAAAATTTTTTCCCTAATTTTAATAAATAATGTGCTAAAAGTTTGATTTTACTAAAATAGCCTTGTAAATTTTTTAAGGAATGAAATGCTTTATCTCTTTTACCACTACTTTCACATTAATCTTTTCCAATATATCACAGTACGTGCGGGTATTTCATTTTTTATTGGATTTATTTTAACGCTCTACCTGATGCCGAGATACATTCGCTGGGCACAAAAGAAAAAAGCCAATCAGCCAATCTATAAATATGCTCCCGAAGCCCACCAGGCAAAATCGACTACGCCTACGATGGGTGGACTCGTTTTCCTTACTTCTACTTTGATTGCATCACTGGTAACGATTCGTTTTGACAACTTTTATGCGATGGGTAGTATTTTAACAATTATCCTTTTTGCTACGATTGGTATAAAAGATGACATTGCCAAGATTAAAGGTGGTAAAAATGAAGATGGTTTAAGTTCCAGAGCAAAATTTTTATTGCAAATCATGGTGGGGTTTATTATTGGTGTTTATCTTTACCAAGGTGATTTTTTAACTGAACTTTATATACCTTTTTATAAATATCCGCTTTTTGATATGGGATTTTTTGCCGTCATATTTTGGATATTTGTTTTTGTTGCTACATCCAATGCAGTTAATCTTACTGATGGATTGGATGGATTGGCAACAGTTCCTTCGATCTTTTCTATCATGAGCTTGAGTGTTTTTGTGTATGTGATGGGTCATGCTATTTTAAGTGATTATCTTCTTGTGCCAAATATTAAAGGGGTAGGTGAAGTAACCATTGTTGCTACTGCTCTTATTGGGTCTTTAATCGGTTTTCTTTGGTACAACTGTCATCCTGCTGAAATCTTTATGGGAGATAGTGGAAGTTTGAGCTTGGGTGGGTTTATTGCCTATATGGCTATTATCACTAAAAATGAAATTTTACTGATTTTGGTTGGATTTGTTTTCGTAATGGAAACCGTTTCAGTGATTTTGCAAGTTGGAAGTTATAAAACAAGAAAGAAAAGAGTGTTTAAGATGGCGCCTATCCATCATCATTTTGAGTTAAAAGGATGGGCTGAGAATAAAATCATTGTGCGTTTTTGGATTATGGCTTTGATGTCAAATATTCTGGCACTTATTACATTAAAGATACGTTGATGTTGACACTGTTTGGATATGGAATTACAACGAAAGCGATAGCAAAAAAATTTGGTAACTGCCGGATTTATGATGATAAATTCAGTGCTGTAACCAGTGATCGTTATGGAAACGAGTTTCTTGCAAGCGAACTTTTCAATCCTGAAAAAAGTATACTGGAAGTTACGAGTCCTGGGATTCCTCCCTCACATCCTCTTATTGAAAAAGCAAAAAATCTTGTAAGTGAATATGATCTTTTTGCCTCAAATATGCCTTATAGTGTCTGGATAACGGGTACAAATGGGAAAACAACCACGACGGATATGTTAAGTCATTTACTCCAAAAGAGAGGAGCTGTCAGTGGTGGTAATATTGGTACTCCTCTGGCAACACTGGATGATACCGCTCCAATGTGGATATTGGAAACAAGCTCTTTTACGCTCCATTATACCAATATTGCTGTTCCTAATCTTTATGTGATTTTGCCAATTACCCCTGATCATATCAGTTGGCATGGCAGTTTTGAGGCATATGAAGCTGCAAAACTGAAACCACTGGAATTAATGCAGGAGGGTGAAGTTGTCATCCTACCGGCAAAATATGTTGATGTACCGACAAAAGCAATGAAAATAACATATGAAAGTGCATCAGATCTGGCAGAATATTTTGATATAGAGTTGCACAAAGTACATTTTAGAGAGCCTTTTTTAACGGATGCACTTCTTGCATTGGGTGTAACAAAAATTTTGTTTGACGAAATTGATTATGATAAAATCAATAGTTATCATATTGGCAAGCATCGACTGGAAGAGTTTACAGATACAAAAGGGCGTCTATGGGTCAATGATTCAAAAGCTACAAATCCAGATGCTACAATTGCTGCTTTAGATAGTTATCAGGAGCAAAAAATTCATCTTGTACTTGGAGGAGATGACAAAGGTGCCTCTTTGGATATGTTATTTGATAAATTAGAGGTATTGGATATTGAAGTATATGCTATTGGAACAAATCTGGTAAGAATTAAAACACTTTGTGAAGAAAAAAATATTGTTTGCCATCCCTGTTTTACCCTTGAAAAAGCAGTAGAGTAAATCGATCAATAACACGACAGCAGCAGTGTTGCTTTATTGTCACCGGCAGCTGCAAGTCTGGATCAGTTTAGTTCTTATGCGCAGAGAGGAGAAGAATTTTTACAATTTGTTCAAAATTTAAGTTGAATTTTAAACTATTTTTGTATAATTTCAACTCTTTTAACAAAGATGGCTGGATAGCTCAGTCGGTAGAGCAGGTGACTGAAAATCACCGTGTCGGCGGTTCGATTCCGTCTCCAGCCACCACCCCTTTAAAACTTTCCACTCTTTATTTTCTACTTTTTACTTTTACAATAGTCGATATTTTTTCATGTTATAATCCTGCTACAAATTATAAAGGCAATAGATGCTTGATTTAACGAAACTAGATCCTTTTGACAATCTGAGTGAATCACTGATTGATGAAATCAATAGAGTCGGCAGCATATGTACGTATTATAAAAATATGCCGGCGATGACTTCAGATGATACGATGAAATATTTTTATATTGTTTTAAAAGGGCGCATTAAAGTTTATCAATATAATCCTGCAAAAAACAGAGAGCAGATTTTATATTTGCTAGGACATGCAGATATGTTCGATGTTCTGACAGTGCTTGACGGCAAGTATCATGAAGTGATGACAACTGCACTTGATGACAGTGAAGTCCTGCAGCTTCCAATCGAAAAGGTGCGTCAGTGGCTGGATACAAATCCTGCCTTTAACAGAGCCTTCTTCCCCTATATGGCAAAACAGATGAGACAGATAGAAGAGCTTGCGACTGATCTATCTCTTTATGATACTTCGACAAGGTTGATGAAACTGCTTTTGAAAAATATAGACCTCAAAAAACCTGTTGAACATCTGGGACTGCTGCATAAACTTCCACATGAAGAGATTGCCTCTATGATTGGTACGGTTAGGCATGTGGTCAACCGTCATCTGCAGCAACTTAAAAAAGAGGGGATACTAAATATAGAGAGAAAAAAACTTGCAGTGAACAATGTAGAAAAATTGCTTAAAAAGGTTGAAAATGAATATTGAAGCACTGCATCTGGAAGATATTGAAAATCCTGAACATCCGTCTGATTTTATTCCGGCAGAAGGGTATACTGTTTTGATTTTACGTCTTCCTGAAGTACAAAGTGACTGTGTAGGTGTCCATTCGTATGCTTTTGTTGTAGAGGAAGATGTGTGTTATCTTTACAATCGTGAAGCAGAGAAACTTGAGCCCCTTGGTTCTTTGGTGCAGATGAATGAATTTTTGGATGCAATTACGGAAAAGCTTATTAAAGATATTCAGAAATATCATTATGAAATTGAACTTCTGGAAGAATCTCTTTATGAAAACAGGCTTTCAAATATGTTTATGCAAAAGTGGCTTAGTTACAAAAAAGATGTTTCTCTCATCCACAGACTGATGTTTCATGCTGCGTTGTCCTTTGAAATGTTTGTAACCCACCATAAAAGATATAAACATTTTGAAGAGTTGGCGTATGCTGATTTGTATGAACATATGGTGCGTATTCGTGATCTGGCTAAAGCTGCGATGGACAAACTGGATAACCTCTATGATTTTTACCGTGCCAAAGTCGATGAAAAGATGAATAAAAATGTCTATTATCTGACGATTATTTCGGGTATTTTTTTACCACTGACACTTTTAACAGGCTTTTTCGGTATGAATACAGGTGGACTTCCTTTTACTGATGATCCTAATGGTACGATAAAAGTGATAGCCCTTTCAATGCTACTTGAGTTACTTTTTGTTCTTCCTTTTATTCTACAAAATATGCAAAAAATCAAAAAATTTCATCCAAAAAGATAAAATTGCTACTTAGGTAGCAGAAAACCTGAGTGAATTAGACTAAAATTCTTTCATCTAAAAAAATCATATTAAAGGATGAAAGATGAAAAGACTTATTTTATCAGTAGCAGCAGCTGCACTGCTTTGCAGCACAACACTTATGGCAAAAACTTCTGCGGAAGTTTCCCAAAAAGCACTTTCAAATGCGAAAGTCGAAGCAAAAGATAAACAGGTACATGTTGTCAAAGAAGCTGTCAATGCAGTGGTTCTGACACAAAAAGTACTGGTTGATCTTGACAAAAACGATACTAAATCAGCTATTAAAGATCTTGAAGATGCAATTGGTAAACTTGAAGTAGTATTGGCTGCAGAAAAAGCGCCAAAACTTTTACCAATAGATGCTTCTATAACAGCAGTCGAATATGTCGGAGATGCTAAGGAGATCAAGAAAAATCTTGATTTGGTAGAGAGTTTATTGGATGATGGGAAAGTTCAGGAAGCAAGAAAACTGCTCAATACAATGCAAAGTGAAATTGATATCATCAGTGTCAATTTACCTGTAAGTTCTTATCCTGATGCTTTGAAACTTGCAGCAAAATATTTGCATGACAATAAAATAGAGCAGGCAAAAGCAATACTTGTAACAGCACTTAACACAATGGTAGAAGATATTGTAGTTGTTCCTATTCCTGTATTGAAAGCAGATGCTTTAATTGTTGCGGCAAGTAAAATTGCAAAAGAGGATAAAGAACAGGCTTTGAAACATTTGGCACAGGCACAAGTAGAACTTGAAAAAGCAAAACTTCTGGGCTATACCAGTAAAAGTGATGTGACATACAAAGCATTGAAAAAAGCGATTGAGAAAACGGAAAAAGAGGTTAAGGGTAAAAATAAAGCGGAAAAACTTTTTGAAGAGTTGATTAATAAAATCAAGTCTTTCAAAGAGAAAATGTAAGGCTAAAAGATGACTTTTATCAGTTTGGTCTTTGACCAGGAGACCCTTAAAAAGTTCAGTACACAGACGATTATCGCCGGTGTGCTGATGCTGGTTGTCGGGGCAGTAGGTATGTTTGCCCCGTCTGTTATGTCTTTTGTAGTAGTCACATTTTTAGGCTGGCTTTTTATGCTGAGCGCAGCGATTCAAGGGTATATTGTTTATAAAACTTACCGTAAATCGTTCAGTGCATGGCTAAAGCCTGTTTTATCATTGATAACCGCTTTACTCTTTTTCTTTTTTCCAGTAGAAGGAATCGCAGCAGTCGCAGTACTCTTGGCTGCTTATTTGTTGGTTGATGCATATTCCAGTTTTGGTTTTGCAATGGATTATAAGCCCAACAGTGGATGGTTACTTTTGATTGTCAATGCACTCCTTTCTATTGTATTGGCGGTGTTGATTGTCATAGGATGGCCTGCAAGTTCTCTTTTCTGGGTTGGACTATTTGCAGCAGTGAGTCTCTTTTTCGACGGAGTGGCTCTTGTAGCTATGGGATTAGGTGCCAGGAAACTGGTTAAAGAAGATGAAAAAAAATAAGGAATAAAAATGGCAGTAGTTGGTGCACATAAAATAGAAGCGTTGTATAAAAATGCAGCAGGATTAAGACTTTCAAAGGAGAAAGTAAAAGAGATCAGTGATGTGATTGATCAAAAGTTACATGATATGTTGCTTATCGGTGAAGCAAATGCAAAATATAATGGTCGGGATGTGATTTGGTATAGTGATCTTCCTCTTACTAAAGCATTTCGTGAGTCAATGCAGAAATTTGTACAACTGGAGGAAGAGCTGGCACTTCAGGATGTTCTTGACCATATGAAAAGTTTGCCGCCGATGTTTGCTTTGGAAGTTGAACTGGAAAATAAATTAACAGAAATAGTAGGAACTTTGGTTTATATCCTGGCAAAAATTACCAAAGAGTTATCACCTAATGATAGTGTTGTTTCAGCAGACGAGATGAAAGCAGCAGAACGTATATTAAATTTGATGATTTAGGAGGTAAATTATGGCAATACCAATGTTAGGAGAAAAATTTCCTGAGATAGAGGTTCAGACAACACATGGTGCAATGAAATTCCCATCAGATTTAAAAGGGAAATGGATAGTTCTTTTTTCACATCCGGCTGATTTTACACCGGTATGTACCACTGAGTTTGTCTCTTTTCAAAAACATAAAGATCAGTTTGACGCACTCAATTGTGAACTTGTGGGTATGTCGGTGGATCAGGTATTTAGCCATATTAAGTGGGTAGAGTGGATCAAAGAGAAACTTGATGTTGAGATTACTTTCCCGATTATCGCAGGCAATGATAAAATTGCTGAGCAACTGGGAATGTTGCACCCTGCCAAAGGAAGCAATACCGTAAGAGCAGTGTTTATTATTGACCCTGAGGGTGTAACCAGAACGATCCTCTACTATCCACAGGAGATAGGTAGAAATATTTCTGAAATTGTACGTGCTGTGAAAGCATTACAAAAGAGTGATGCCGATGGTGTTGCGACACCTGCCAACTGGCCGGAAAATGAGTTGATTGGCGATCATGTAATTATCCCTCCGGCAACAGATGAAAACAGTGCCAAAGAACGTTTGAAAAATTATGAATGTTTTGACTGGTGGTTTTGTCATAAAAATAGTTAGAAATTAATATTATCGAACAGGAGAAAATATCCTGTTCGATTTTTTTATATTATTGTGTTTCTTCTTTAAAAAAAACTTTCTTTAACCCTTTGTAAAGCAATCTCAGTATGCCAAGCGCGAGATATCCCATTAGTGCAAATATGAGCGGATGAGCTGCACCAAGTCCATAAGCTCCTGATTCAGGCAATTCTTGAAATCGTTCTATTGGCGATGTAAGTAAATCTGTATGTTGTATTAATGCAAGTATAAGCAGTATAATAAAATATATAATAATTTCTTTTTTCATGTTGATCCTTATAAACAAAATAAAGATTTAATGTTATGAAAGATTTGCTTCAGGACTAATAAGAGAGTCTCATTTGATCACAATTTTGTGATCAAATGAGGGAGTTTTAAAAGATTTAGTGCTCTTCTGTACTGACATCTTCATCTAGATTGAAGACTTTTGTTCCAACATAGTAAAGAAGTAGACAAAGTCCGAGACCACCTAAAGATATAAATATCTCAGTTTGTGTAGGAAAATAATGAACCCACTCCGGCGGTAACTGATACTCTCTGATTTTCATCATTTGAAGAGGTTTGAGCTGGGTATCATGTACTAGGTTGTATCTCATAAAGAAAATACCAACCATACCGCTTAAAGACGCCCAGAACATCAGTTTGACAGATTTTCCACCGCTTTTAAGGATAATAACCAGTGGAATTAACATCGCCAGAATTACTTCTGCCCAGAATGTCCAGCTGTGTAAAATATGTTCAGCAACATCTGCACGGTTTGGCATTCCTCCATAAATGTCTGTCAAAAATTTCCAAGTTACAAAAAAGATCAAAATAGAGATCAAAAGTCCCTGGATTTTAGCCAGATTTGTTAACATAATATTTGCTTTCTCCGGGAAGTTCATTTTATATCTGAACCCCATCATGATAAATGCGATAAAAATACCGGTAATGAATGCTGTCAAAATAAAGTATGTTGGATAAAACACACCGTTTGAGATTGGTCTTGCATTAAGAAAACCAAAAACAGAACCGAGGTTTGAGTGTGCTGCAAGACCTACAAGCAGACCTGTCAGACCGAATATTTTTGCTTTTTTCATATCATGTTTGAGTAAAAATACGAACTCAATTATCATAAATGTCAGGTAGAGACCATAAAGTGTACCCATCCACCAGATAGCTGAAGTAAGTCCCGGTGTCAGGACATTATAGATCATCATACGTACCGGATGTCCGATTTCAAATGCGATCACCGCGAAACCTGCAAGAATTGTTACAATTGAACCAAAGATTGCACGTTTACTGATCATCATATAGTCTTTAAAGCCAAATACATCTCCAAGTGAACCTACGATACAAAGACCGGTAGAACTTACAACAAAGAAGATATAAACAGCAATTAAAAGACCCCATGGGTGTTCTCTGGTAACACCATACGCATGGTGCCCATGTATCAGATAGGTTGCAACACCTATAACAAACATTGCCAAAAATACAACGATAGTTGCGGCAAGCAGCATATTGACAGGTGTTTTTTCAAAATTTAATATATCTTTGAGCCCTATTTTATTGTAAGGAATCGTCGATAAAAACTCTTTTATTTTGGATTTTCCAGTTGTTTCTACTGTTTCTGCCATCATCAACTCCTTATGTTAGATAGAAAAGTTTTGGTTTGGTACCAAGATGTGATTTCAGGCTGAAGTGCTCTCTTGTGCGGAGCAGTTCACTGATTTCACTGTTTGGATCATCAAGGTCACCAAAAGTACGTACTTTTGTCGGGCAGGTATTTTGACAAGCTGTGGTTGTTTCTCCACGTGCCAGTCTGGTATCTGAACAGAAAGTACATTTGTCAACAGTCATTGTTCTGTCATCAACATAACGTGCATCGTAAGGACAAGCATTCATGCAGTATGAACATAAGATACATTTATCACTATCAACTCTTACAACGTTGTTTTCATCATAATAGGTCGCATTTGTAGGACAAACTTCCTGACAAGGTGCCGCGTCACAGTGCTGGCACTGACTCGGCAAAAATGCTGCCGATGCGATATCGAGATTCGGCCACTGACCTGCCACATCGTTTGCACCAACCCAGATACGATGTTTATCCGCACCTAAAAGTACACCGTTTTCCTCTTTACATGCAACTTCACATGCTTTACAGTTTATACAATTTTTATAATCTAATGCCATTCCATATCTAGCCATGATTACACCTTTCTTATTTCTACATTTGTTTCGTGCATTGCTGCTGCACCGTATACTGGTTCTATTGCATCTTCAATGACCGCATTGTCATTTCCACCATTTTTATATGCCCATGTAAGTGCTTCACTCTCTTCACCAAAACCGTGTACAAAGAATACAGTATCTGGTCCTACTTTTTCAGTAGGGTAGGCTTTTAAACGGGTTTTTCCAGATTTGCTGGAAACTTCAATCATGTCGCCGAATTTAATTCCTTTTTCCTTTGCAACTCTTCTGTTGATCCAGATATAATTTTCAAAAATCAGATCATGAAGCATGGCATTGTTTGAAGTACCACTTTGGGTAAATTGCGCATGACGTCCAGTAAGGAGTCTGAATTTTCCTTCTGGAATTGTATAGTTGTACTCTTCTTTCCATACAGGCATAGGATCGACACCTTTTTTTGCCAGGTTTGGAAGAACGCACTCTACTTTTTTAGATGCAGTTTTTGGTTTACCGCCATTTACTGTATATGCCTTCTTTTTTTCAGGATAGTACTGGTGCTCATTGGCTGATATTTGTTTAAAATATTTATCCATATCCGGATAATAGACACCGTGTTCTTTCAGTGCTTTAACTGCCTCTTCTCCATAAACACTTTTTACCATATGCTCATTGACTTCTTCTTGTGTATGCTCAAAAGGTTTTGTAAGATCAAATTCTTTATATACTTCTTCTTCACTGCTCTCTTTAATCTCATCCTGAACATCTTCATCATGTTTTTTTGTAATTTCAAAAAGAGGTTTAGAAATTTTTTCTGTAAGTCCCTTGAGTATTTCCATTACCGGCTTTGTTTCAAACATTGGTTCGATAACTTTATTTCTTTGTGCGATTGAAGGTTCAACACCGCCGAATGTTTTGACAGGATCGGTTCTTTCAAGGTAAGTACACTCAGGAAGTACTACGTCTGCATACATTACAGTGTCACTTGGCATTGTGTCGATACAGACAACCAATTCCATCTGTTTGAGCATCTGTGCAGTTTTTTCAACGTTTGGCATATTCATCATCGGATTATGTTTATAGCAGAACATCCCTCTAACTTTATATGGCATACGTCCTTCCAAAAATCTGTTTCTCCACGCAATCCAGGAACCACCGCCGCTGACAACAGCACAGTCAGAGTAACCTGAATGTCCTTTTTTAGGATGTTTGGATTTATCTACGGCTCTGGCTTCTGCTCTTGCGTAGATTGGTTCAAGTCCTTCATGTTTTCCAAGTTTGAGTTTTTTACCAAAAACAAGACCTCCTTTGGTATCTATACCGCCGCCAAGTCCCTGGAAAATCGCCATTGCACGGCGAAGCTGGAAATCATTTTTGCTGAAAGTAGATCGACGACCCGGATAATAAACAGCTTTTGGTGCATGAGCCATAAAGTCTCTTGCAACTTGATAGATATCTTTTGCTTTAATACCAGTGATTTTTTCTGCCCATTCAGGAGTATATTTGTTTTCAAGAACACTTTTTTTATACTCTTCAAAACCTTTGAAGTTTTCATCGACATATTTTTTGTTATAGAGTTCTTCTGTCAGAACTACATATGTCAGTGCAAGTACAAATGC
>CAZYZD010000042.1:0-18185 GCA_964651755.1 uncultured Sulfurospirillum sp.
TGAGAACATTCTTTGCAACATAATATTTATATAAAATATCGATATTCACACCACACTGTAAACATGTTTCAAAGAAATCATCACTCAACTTGTAAAACGGTTTGGCTTCCAGTGCATCTTTCATGAAGTGTTCGATTACACTGACAATAAGCATGGCATCTTCATTGTCCGGAATAACAGGTTCAAGACAAAAGGGATCAAAATACTGAGAATCCAACAATTCATTTACAATATCATCAATATTTCCCAATTTTTCATTATAGTAGTACTCCAGTCCCAGACTCATCACAAAGTGCCAGATATCAACCAGTTCGATAGTGATATTATCCCAGTCCGGCATGATATTGATATCTTTCCAGTGCTTCCAGTTAAAACTGTCTATCAACTCCGCACACTCCATATAGATACAGCGATTCCAGTTGATAATACGTCCGTGTTTGTTGTAACCTTTTTCCCAGCCTTCCCCGTTGGTTTCATCATTTAACTTCTGTTGCAGTCGAAACATCTCTGCAAGCATCTCTTTTGGTGTCATTCCTGTCCTCTTTAGCGCATTTTATGCATACCGCACCCTGCGACATACTCTTTGTTTTTGATTTCATGTAAAGCTGCTTTTGTCTGCACCAGTACTTTTTTGGTATCGGCGATAGGCTCCATCAGCTTGTTCTTTTCTGCAAGTGGAATTGTCTGATCATCTACAATCCGCAGCATCTCTGTTTCTAAATCTTTCAAATAAGCATCTATACTCTCAAATACTCTCTCCAAATCTAAACCTTTCACCCTATTTTATGTTATTATACCAAATAATATTCACAAAAAAGAGTTGCTATGATTTTTGAAGATATTACACCGTTTGAAACGTATACTGAAGAAGAACTGGAAAAACTGATCATTACACCGCATCGGGAAAAAAGTGTTGTCTCAGAACCGAGATCTGCGATGATGCTGAACCCCCTCAAACTCAAACACCTGAACAACATCGATAATCTTGATGCAGATATCGTTGTCGTCAATCTTGAAGACGGTGTTGCACCAGAGATGAAAAAGAGAGCCTTACTTTTAAGTGCTGTATTTATTTCTCACCTGCAAAAGAGCCGCTCGCGAATCATCGTACGTGTCAACCCTGTCGATGAAGGCGGCGCAGAGGAGATAAAACTTCTAAACACTGTCAAACCTGATTCTATCAGAGTTGCCAAAATCCGTACTCCCGAAGATGTGGAAAAAGTGCTTGCGATTCTGGATCCGGATATTGCACTGCATATTTCTGTTGAGACCAAAGAGTCGCTAGAGAATCTTTCCAGACTCAATGTTCAAAACCGTGTCGAGTGCGCTTCACTCGGAATCATGGATATGCTTAATTCACTGGGAATCAGCCAGGATATTCTCGACCTTGAAAATCCTACAATCCACTATATCATGAGCCGTTTTTTGATTGATTGCAGAATCGCTGGTATGTATCCTATCGGTTTTACCTATCAGAACTACTACGATACAGAAACTTTCAGAAAATGGTGTGAACTGGAAAAAAAGATGGGGTATACAGCAAAAAGCTGTCTGGGACCGGCACAAGTTGCTATCGCAAATGAGGTATTTACCGTTCTGGATGCAGAAATTGAACGTGCAAAATATATCAAAGAACGTTTTGAAGAGATGGCAGAAGAGTATGTTTCAGGTTTCATGGATGCACAGTATGGATTCATCGATGAACCGATTTACAAAGATGCACTCTTAACTTTAGAGAAATTTTCGATAAAATAGCCAAAAAGTTACGAAAACAAGGAAATACATGAATATTATCGAGGGACAACTTTCACTCAGCGGTGACGAAAAAGTCGCTATAATCAATGCTAGATTTAACCATATTATCACAGATCGTCTGGTAGAAGGTGCGAGAGATGCTTTTTTACGACATGGCGGTAAAGATGAAAATCTGGATCTTATCCTCGTGCCGGGAGCATTTGAATTGCCGTTTGCACTTGATAGAGCACTGGAAAGTGGAAAATATGACGCCATCTGTTGTGTAGGTGCTGTCATCAGAGGTGGTACCCCGCACTTTGACTATGTTTCAGCAGAAGCGACAAAAGGGATTGCCAATGTAACGCTGAAATATAACAAACCGGTTACTTTTGGTGTACTTACTACTGATAACATCGAACAGGCAATCGAACGTGCGGGCAGCAAAGCAGGCAACAAAGGCTTTGAAGCGATGACCGGACTCATAGAGCTTATCAGTCTCTATAAAAACCTGTAAAGAGAACCCATGGCAACCAGACACCAATCCAGAGAAAGCGTTATTTCCCTCCTCTATGCAAAAGATGTAGGAAATGACAAGATCGATAAATTCGTTGATGAGATTTTTGAAGATAAAAAGATCAGAAACAAACAGAAAGAGTTTGCTTTTTCTCTTTTTGAGGGTATCAGCGAAAATCTTGAAAAAGTTGATGAAGAGATCAATAAACATCTCAAAGAGTACAAAGTCCATGAACTTGGGCATATTGAACGTGCCATACTGCGTTTGGGAACCTATGAGATCCTCAAAACCGATCTTGACAATGCAGTTATCATCAACGAGGCTATAGAACTTTCCAAAGATTTAGCCTCCGATACAGCACCGAAATTCATCAACGGCGTACTGGACGCTATCGCCAGAGAGCATTCATGAAACTTTGTGCTGCACTTGATCTGCCGACATTTGAAGAGAACATTGCACTAGCTAAAAAACTCCGGACGTTTGATATATGGCTGAAAGTTGGATTCAGAAGCTATATCAGAGATGGACAAAAGATACTTCATGAACTTAAAAGTATCAACCCGGATTTTAAAATATTTCTTGACCTGAAACTCTATGACATTCCAAATACCATGGCTGACGCAGCCGAAGAAATTGCAAACCTTGGGGTAGAGATGTTCAACGTTCATGCAAGCAGTGGTCATATTGCGATGCATACTGTTATGGAACGTCTTGGCAATTTACCGCACAGACCTATCGTACTGGCAGTGACAGCACTAACTAGTTTCGACAATGAAACTTTTAAAACAATTTACGGAAAAGATATCAACACCAAAGCTATAGAGTTTGCAAAAGATGCCTACCAAAGCGGTATAGACGGTGTCGTCTGCTCTGCTCATGAAAGTACACTAATCAAAACACATACAGCAAAAGAGTTCCTTACCCTGACACCGGGAATACGCCCTTTTGGAGAAGACGCAGGTGATCAAAAACGTGTTGCGGATATCAATATGGCAAAAGAGGAGCTGGTAGATTTCATCGTCGTTGGACGTCCCATCTACAAAGCAGAAGATCCAAAATCTGTAGTAGAAAGAATTTTAAGCGAAATATAAACTTCAAATAGCTATAATTTCGCTCCTTTTGATGGACAGGTGGGTGAGCTGGCTGAAACCACATCCCTGCTAAGGATGCGTACTGGCAACGGTACCGAGGGTTCGAATCCCTCCCTGTCCGCCACTTTACTTTTTAAATTTTTTCTTATATTCCTCCCAGCCTTTTTTACGTAGTTCGCAAGCAGGACAGGCATTGCAGCCATAACCCCATTCATGTAACGTACTTCTGTCACCGTTGTAGCATGTATGAGTCTCTTTCAATACCAGATCAAGGATCCCCTCTTCTGCTGCCATTTTAAAAGTTTCAGCTTTACTCAGGTGAATCAGTGGATACAAAAACTGTATATCAGATTCGCTTCCTAAATTGAGTGCTTTTTCCAATGTTTCCACAAAAGGGATACGACAATCAGGATAGCCACTGTAATCTGTCTGGTTAATCCCTGTAATAATATGATCAAGCCCCATCTTCTGTGCATATGCATGTGCTGCAGTAAAGAAGATTGCATTTCTGTTCGGGACAAAAGATGCAGGCAGATTTGGACGATTTCTATGTTTTGCATTGATATCCAGGGAAGTATCAATCAAGGCTGAATCATCAAGCTGTGCAAAGATATTGATCTCCATTACAAAATTTGGTACTTTCAATATTTTGGCAATCTTTTGTGCCTGCTGAATCTCTACAGCATGTTTTTGGTGATAATCAAAGGTAATTGTCTCCACATGCATATAACGGTTTTTTGCCCATCCCAGACAGGTAGTACTATCCTGCCCACCACTAAATACAACAAGTGCACTTTTCTTTTTTTCCATTACTCCAATCCTATAAATTTATGTAACTGTATACTCAAACGAAATTTCTGTGGATACTTTTCTACCAACTTTACACAAAAATGGACATTTTCCATATTTGGTTCATGCATATAGTTCTGCGGCTGTACAAATATATATTTTTTACTCTCAATCTTTAAAAGTTTTTCAATCGGAGAATTTTTACTAACAATAAACTTCAGTTCATCGAAACCTTCTTCCTTGACATTGTCCCAATCCTTGGGGCTGTAGGTAATCCAATCGGCTTTTGCAATATTTGAAAAGTTATACCCATTGGTTTCAATACTTACATAGTAATCTCTTTCCTGCAAAAAAGTTATAAAATCATTTAAATCGTAAATAGTCGGTTCACCGCCCGTAATGATAATATTTTTGGCAGGATACTTCTGTATACGTCGATATACTTCTTCATAATGCATCTCTTCCATCGTTGTTTTATGCAGTTCATCATCACAAAAATCACACGTAAGATTGCAGCCATACAGACGTACAAAGATATTTGCACAACCAGTATGTGCACCCTCTCCCTGTATAGAATAAAATATAGTTGAAACTTTAAGCATACCATTCCTGATCAATTTATGTTAAAATGGATACTAGCAAAATAAGAATTAGGAAACTCTATGTATACACTATTAACCCTGCTCTTTATCACGGTAATCCTTGGCGGACTCATCTGGGCATATATTCACCATCTTGGTGAAAAAGGTGAAAAACTCAAACTTATCAATCAGGGAATCTGTCCTGACTGCAAACAACATACTATAGAAGTAGTCGATCAAAAAGGTGGAGGGTGTTCAGGAACAGCATTTGTTGAATTTAAATGCAGCAATTGTCACTATACAGACAGTTTTAACATTGGAAGCGGAGGCTGTGGAGGAGGTTCTTGTAAAGTATAAAATTCTTTCTAAAGGTAAATTTAAATTAATCTCCTCTCTTTTTTGACCGATATAGTTTATGAATTTGACAATTCAATAAATTCCAGGTTGAAGGAGACCTCACCCAATGAAAAGAAACACCCTTATTAAAGGTATCGCAGTATCAGTTGCACTAAGTGCATTTTTAACAGGTTGCGGCAGCACAGCAGCATCCGGAAATGATGGTGCATCCAATAACGACGGTTCCACGAACTTAACTACTTCTATTAACGGTAAAGCAGTTGACGGCTATTTACAATATGCAACAGTCTGTCTGGATTTGAATCAGGATGGCTACTGCCAAAATACTGAACCTACTACTCAAACCGATACGAATGGAAAATTCAAACTCAACATAACAGCTGAAGTACAACAAAATCCAAACTATGAAAAAGCCATGCTGCTAGTATACGGTGGTAAAGATGTCGACACAGGATATGATTTTATAGGCAAACTACTTGCACCCAAAGAGGGCGCAGTAGTCAATGTCACACCAATCAATACACTTGTAGCAAAAAGATTACAAAAAGAATTCGAAGCAAATCCGAATATGGACAAAAAAGAGTTGCAGGAGAGACTCAAAGAGGCAAAACGTAAAGTTGCTTTGGCACTTGACCTTCCAGAAGAAAAGCTTGGTTCAGACCCAGTTGAAGAATTACAAGCAGGAGATAGTAAACCAATGGAAAAAGCCCTGCAATTACATAAAGCTGTAGAGGCATTTGCTATCAATGATGACAAAAAAAGTGAAAGAGCTGAAGATATCTACGAAGCACTTGCTGAAGGACTTGATGATATGCAAGAAGGCGAAAAAGGTGTCGATAAACTACTCGATAAAACACTGGCAAGAGCACAAAAAAGTGAAAAAGTCAAAAATCTTCTCGGTGGAGATAATGGAATAAGACTAGGAAATGCTGCAAAAAGCGTTTCTGCCAATATAGGAAAAGGGTTTGAGAAATTTGACCCAAAAGAATATGAACATACTGATTTTCTTGAAAAAATAGGCGCTGTCGCAAGCGCCGATCTACAGAAGGTAAGAGTGGCTGTAGAAGATGGTGACCTTGATAACATTTCCGGGCAAATCTCTTTTGATGAGAATATGTTCAATGGAAATTTCGACTGGGATAAACAGTTTATCAGCAGTGATCTTGCACTTCTCGATATCGAACCAACAGATGAGCTTATATCCAAGATCAAAGCACTTTACCAGGACAAAGAGAAGATCCGTCCGGGTATACTTTTCGCAGAGAAAGAGTCTCTTGGAAAATCTGACGATCCGGAACTACAAAACGTTTACAAAAAAATCCTTGCCTATCAAGAAGAGCAGCGTAAAGAGCATGAGCAGCAACACGCGCAAGGTGCGAACGAAGTAGTCAAAATAACACCTCCATTAACTGTTTATATTCCTGAAGACGAGGGATATGGTTCAGTTACATTTGCACAAAACGGTAATCTCCTCTTTCAAGAGTATGAACTTCAGGAAGATGGATCGTTTGCAGCTGAAGCAGAGGAGGATAATAGACCTGACTATATCTTTCAAAATGGAAAATGGGTATTAGAAGATGAATCACAGGAGAGATACTCTATAAATGCTGATGGCTCCATCACTCTTCCCGTCTGGAACGAAAAAGCTGTTTTGGTAAAAGGAAATAATATCGCAGGCACGACACAAACTTTTCCGCGTTTTGATACAAGTGTAACCTTTCCTCAAAATGCACAGATGTACTATCTTAAAATCGAAAAAACCGATGATAGCTACTCTATCGATGAGCCTGTAAAAGATTACTCTGCAGACGGAGAGAAAGTCCTTACTTCTATACCTGAGCTTATTCAGGCGCACTGTGGAAACAGTTGGTTTATGGGTGATGAAAACAGAGGACTCGCTTTTGCCGGTGTACAGACGGAAAATGGATACAGTTGTAACCTTGAAGCAACAGAAGGCAAACTTGTTTACGCATCCAGAGATATGTATCAGGACAAAGCACCATTTAAAGGAGTAGTCAAGCAGAAACAACAAGAAGCAGGCAGCTGGGAGATAAAAACACTTGAAGGTGATGTTAAAGTATTGGTTGTCAAACCTTACAATCCACACGAGTTTAATCATGACGATGAAGGAAGTATGGAGTATACGATCTTTACTGTAAAAGATGGAACACTCTATCGCGGTGAGATGGAACCAAAAGGCGACACAAAAGTGATCCCGGCTTATAACAAAACTGCATACGATGCGATCACGTCAACTATTATGCAAAACTGGGACAATATAAAAGATAGACTCCCTATTTTCGATGAAAATAGAGATCACAATTAAATCTATACTTTACAGAGGCAGTTTATACTGCCTCTTATTGCTCAATCAAACTATATAAAAGTTCAATTTCTTCAGCCCAGATACTATCATCTATCGTTTCCAGTATGAGGGGAATATCATCCATATGTGGATCATTCATGATAAACCTGAAAGCATCCAAACCAATTTTCCCTTTTCCAAGACTATCATGTCTATCAACCTTAGAACCCAATTCCGGTTTGGAGTCATTGATATGCATACCTCTTAAATATTTATAACCTATAATTTCATCAAATTCTTTCCAGGTTTTATCGTATGCTTCGCGGGTTCGTATATCATACCCTGCTGTAAACATATGACAGGTATCAATGCATACTCCTACCCTGCTTTTATCAATTGATTTATCAATCAAATAAGCTAAATGTTCAAATTTGTATCCAAGATTACTTCCCTGTCCAGCAGTATTTTCTATTACCAAAATTACATCATTTGTCACTTCCAATGTTTTATTCATAGACTCGGCAATGCGATCCAAACACTCCTCTTCACTGATTTTTTTCAGATGACTACCAGGATGAAAGTTAAGTTTATCCAATCCAAGTTGTTCACATCGCTGCACTTCATCTATAAAAGCATCCAGTGACTTCTGGCGTTTTTCTTCTTCAGGATGTCCAAGATTGATCAAATAACTGTCATGAGGAAGTACGTGCTTAGGCAATATACCTACTATTTCAAGATTTTGTTTAAATTTCTCAATTGTCTCAGAGTCAAGTGGTTTGGCTTTCCACTGTCGTTGATTTTTAGTAAAAAGGGCAAAAGCTTTTGCCCCTATTTTCCTAGCATTAAGCGGTGCATTATAAACACCGCCGCTTGCACTTACATGTGCTCCGACAAATTTATTCATTTTGGCAATTTCCTTAACTTGATAATAATATTGTTTTTGGCATCTTTAAAATAGACATTGCCTGGCCAAATTTTATATTTTATAGCATATTCTCTGGTTATAATTTTCTGAATAAAACCTTTTGTCATCTTTCTTAAATTTTTTCCCCCTAAAATAGGCTTGCTCTGAAGAATATTTTCAACTAAAGTATCTGGATACTGACCTGATAAAAACGTCTGATTAAATCCATGTTTAGTATTGCAAAGCGAACCTACACAAATCTCATCATCATTCAATTTAACTGTTAAATCTAAAACAATTTTTCCCATAGAAAAAACCTGCAAATTCAATAAATTGTCATATACATTCATAAATCCTGTATCGGAAAAAGCAAACTTTTTGGTTTTCATTGTCACTTTATAAGGATGAGAAGAGATAAGTTCCGATCTTTGAAAACGTGGTTTTGGAGTTTCTTCCTCTATTACTTCTTCTGTTAAATTCTGATCTTCAACAACTTCTGGTTTCAAAACCTCTTTAACCACTTTATGTTCTGTTTTGGATACTTGAGGTGCCTTCGGTTCCCGTGACATTTCCGGAGTAGCTTTAGTCGTTGTTTCATAGACTTTACCAGGGGCAATTTTTGCTGAACACCCTACTAAGAAAAGTGCCATCATAACTGTTAAAAATATACGCATTTTTTACTCCCAAATTCTGATATAAAGGGCTATACTAGCATACAATTATTTACATAAAAGCATTTTTTAGATATTATCATCGACAATTTATAAAACTTACAGAGGGAATTTAATGGATTTAAAAACAAAAAAAATTGACAGTGCGAATGCGAGTGTAACCGCAACTATATCAAAAGAAGATATTGATCAAAAAGAGACTGCACTTGCACGTGAAGCTGCAAAAGATATGCAAATCGCAGGATTTAGAAAAGGAAAAGTTCCTGCACATGTTGTCAAAGCAAGATATGGTGATAAATTAAAACAAGATGCCCAAAATGAAGCATTGAGAGAAGTATACGAACAATCTCTTGAAAAATTGGATATTGATCCGACTGCTATCATCGGTGAACCAAGTGTGAAGAAATTTGATGAAAAAGAGAGTGGAGAAATTGAAGTTGAAATCTCTATTGCAACAAAACCTGAGATAAATATCAAAGGATATAAAGAATTAATCCCTGACTTTGAAACACCGGAAGTTACAGAAGAAGAAGTAAAAGAGAGAATTAACGAAATGCTTAAATCTTCTGCTCCAATTGAAAAAATCAAAGAAGATCGTCCTTTGCAGGAAGGTGATTATGCATTGATTGACTTTGAAGGGTTTATTGATGGTGAACCTTTTCAGGGTGGAAGTGCAAAGGCATATACACTTCAAATCGGAAGCGGAAGTTTTATACCTGGATTTGAAGATCAAATGATTGGGATGAAAGTTGATGAAACGAAAGAGATTACCGTAAAATTTCCTGAAGACTATCATTCAAAAGAGTTTGCAGGCAAAGAAGCGACATTTAAAGTAACACTACTTGAAATTCAAGAAAAGGTTATTCCTGCCGATATAGATGAAGAGACTTTGAAGAAGTTTCTGCCAAATGAAGAAGCGCCTACAAAAGAGCTTCTTGAAAAGAAAATAAAAGAGCAAATTGAAGCGGAAAAACTTTCCAAAATTTACCAAGAAGAGGTAAAACCAAAATTTGTTGAAGCTTTGGTTGAAAAATTTGAAATTGATCTTCCTGAAAATATTGTAGAACAAGAAATTGATATGGCATTTAGAAATGCTCTTCCCTCAATGAGTGAAGATGAAATTAAAAAATATACAACAGATGCTGAAGCTGCAAAAGAGAAAAGGGAAGAATACAGAAAAGATGCAATAGACAGCGTCAAACTTACATTTATAGTTGATGAACTGGCAAAACAGGAAGAAATTGCAGTAGATGATCAGGAAGTAATGCAAACATTATATTTTGAAGCATTACAAAGTGGACAAGATCCTCAGGGGTTAATCAAGCAATATGAGGAACAAGGTTTGCTTCCAGCTGTTAAAATGGCAATTGTGGAAGATAAACTCTTTACAAAACTTTTTAATGAGAAAAAAGAACAAAAATAAATAATATATTAGGAATAAATATGAGTTATGTACCAATAGTAGTTGAAAAAACAGGGCGTGGAGAAAGAAGTTACGATATCTTTTCCCGCCTTTTAAAAGACAGGATTATTATGTTAAGCGGTGAAGTAAATGATGCCGTAGCTTCTACTGTTGTTGCACAACTTCTTTTTTTAGAAGCAGAAGATCCGGATAAAGATATTTTTCTTTATATCAATTCTCCAGGCGGTGTCATCACTAGTGGCATGAGTATGTATGATACGATGAATTACATCAAACCTGATGTCTGTACTATATGCATAGGTCAAGCAGCCTCAATGGGAGCATTTTTACTCTCTTCCGGAGCAAAAGGAAAAAGATATGCTCTACCTCATGCAAGAGTGATGATTCACCAACCTCTTGGTGGTGCACAGGGACAGGCAACAGATATACAGATTCAGGCAAAAGAAATTTTACGCATGAAAAATGAGCTAAATCAAATCCTTGCAGAGCAAACTGGTCAACCTTTGGACAAACTCGAAGCTGATACAGAAAGAGACTTTTTTATGAGTGCACAGGAAGCAAAAGAGTATGGACTTATTGATAAAGTATTAGAAAAAAGTTTTAAATAAAATTAAGAGGTATTCAAAGTGTATTGTATAAATCATGATGGGGAAGTTGTTTCTAAAACAAAAACAAAAATTAAAAGTACAGTACAACAAAAAGTTGATAATCCGATAAAAGATGATGCAATGATTAAACAACTTGGCACCTTTTCGAAACAAGTTGTAGAGAAGATGTTGAAAGAAAATATACCGGCAACTCCTGAAAATTATGCAATATATTTTGAAAAATTACTTGAAGAGAAACCTCTTCTCCAGAGAAGAAATATTCAAAAAATTTTAGAAGCTGAAGCAATTCAAGAACATAATTATGCTGCACATATTGAAAATAATATCAAGGACAGTTTCAAACAGATAAAAATAATTCTTGAAAATGTTTCAAACATGTACACCAAGATAAATAAGCTCAGGGCACTAACAAAAAGTAAAATACAAGAAATATCAAGTGGTTCAAGTCAAATAGCACTTGTTGCTTATGAAGAGCAGCTTGATGATATTGTTCAAGGACTGGAAAAACAACAAAAAACTATTAAAGAACGTTACAGCGATATAGCAGAAAAAATTAAAGCATTTCATGCAAATACAGTTTTTGATCCCAAATATGATGTTTATAATAAAAACTTTCTTCTTAAAACAATTGAATCAGAGAAAAAAAATGTATTTTCTTTTAAGTATGAAAGTAGTCTTATAGCATTCAAAATTCAAGAGAGTTCTTTTAGCCAGTTAACATCACAAAAAGATAGAGAGATGGTCATAAAAAATATTGCAACTATGATCCTCAAACGTTCAAGAAGAAGTGATATTGTAGCTCATTTTGGAAATGATATATTTATTATTGTTTTAAAACATACTACTCTTGAACAAGCAGAAAGAGTAATAGAAAGTATTGACACACTTATTAGCAATACAAATTATATTGTTGATTCACATCAAATAGACGTAAATTTAGAATACGGTCTTGGGAAAATTGTACATAACCAAACAAAAGATCAAATTTTATCTACATTAATTACCCAACTATCCTAGGAAAAGAATGATACGTGAAATCATTACATACCCAAATAAACTTTTAAAACAAAAATCACAGGATGTAGTTCGTTTTGACAATGAACTACATACTTTATTAGATGACATGTATGAAACAATGATTGCCAAAAATGGTATTGGTCTTGCTGCTATTCAAATAGCGGAACCTCTTAATGCGCTTATTATTAATCTCCCTGATGAAGAAGACAAGCAAACAAAAGAAAACCTAATCGAAGTAATCAATCCTAAAATTCTTGAAATGAATGGTTCAACTGTCTATACAGAGGGTTGTCTGAGTGTACCGGAGTATTATGAAGATGTCCAAAGAGCTGAACATATTAAAGTATCTTTTCTCGACAGATATGGAAATGAAACTATTCAAGAGTATGACGGTTTAATGGCTATTGCATTTCAACATGAATGTGATCACCTTAAAGGGGAACTTTTTATCGAGAAACTATCCTACCTAAAACGTAAAAAATTCGAAAAAGAGTGGAAGAAAAAACTAAAAGGTAAAAAGTAGCCTTTTATGAAACTGATCCATTGTGCCACTTTGGATGGCTTTGATTCCAAAATAGTGGATGTAGAGGTCTCATTTGTAAGAGCCCTACCAAGTTTTGCCATAGTCGGACTTGCACAAGCTTCTATTCAAGAATCAAAAGAGCGTATCAAATCGGCTTTGAGTGCTATTGATTTTAAATTTCCACCACAAAAAGTAACTGTTAATTTATCTCCTTCTGACCTTCGTAAAGAAGGAAGCCATTTCGATCTGCCTATCGCCCTTTTGATTGCCTTGCAAAAAACAAAAACTGACTTTACAGACTTTATGGCATTTGGTGAGCTTGGACTTGACGGTCGTCTCAAAGACACTTCTACACTATTTGCGATTATTCTTTCCCTTGCGAAAGAACACCATCTTAAAAAAATCATCATTCCTCATGAGAGTCTTCCAAAACTCAGTAAGATACCGGGTCTTGAACTTTATCCTGTCAAAACACTACAAGAAGCAATAGAAATATTTACATTCCCCGATAAGACAAAAAAAGTTGAATCTGTAAATGATCTGAAATATCACTCTATCGCTATAAATCAGGAAAAATATTATTTTACAAATGATTTTCCACTCGACTTTAAAGAGATCAAAGGACAGGAGAGTGCAAAACGTGCTTCATTAATTGCAGCATGCGGTATGCACAATATTCTTTTTGAAGGAAGCCCTGGATGTGGTAAAAGCATGAGTGCAAAACGCATCCCTTATATCCTTCCACCAATGAGTCTGGATGAAATTCTTGATAGAGCTAAACTCGAAGCACTGGAGGGAAAAGATCCATCTTTTAGACCGGAAAGAAGTTTCAGAAGCCCTCATCACACCTCAACAAAATCAAGTATTTTTGGAGGTGGAAGCAAAAGTGCAAAAATTGGTGAAGTTGCACTTGCACACAATGGTGTGCTCTTCTTTGACGAAATACCACATTTTCCCAAAACTGTTTTAGAGAGTCTCAGAGAACCTCTGGAAGATCATCATCTCCTTATTTCCAGGGTTAATAACAAGATTCGTTATCAAACAAAATTTCTTTTCATAGCTGCAATGAACCCCTGTCCATGCGGAAACCTTTTCAGCAAATATAAAGAGTGCCGATGTACAGAACTTGAAATTTCCCGCTATAAAAAACGTCTCTCTTCACCACTCCTTGATCGTATCGATCTCTATGTACAAATGGGAGATGTCAATCCAACAGACAAACCATCTATAACATCACAACAGATGCATGAAATAGTAAAAAAGGTCTTTTTTATTCAAAAAGAACGTGGTCAAAAAGAGTTTAATGGTAAAATGAGTGATCATGAAATCCAACATTACTGCAAATTAAATAAAGAGAGCCAAAAAATTCTAAACAGTGCAGTTTTGCGTTTTGAACTCTCCCAAAGAGCTATTAATAAAACATTGAAAATCGCGCGCACTATCGCTGATATAGAAGGTACAAAAGAGATAGAAAAAAAACATATTGTAGAAGCCCTGCAATACCGGTTTCGCTAACCACTCCACTTGTTTCAAAATCAAACGAGCATAACCAAACTTATCATTGCCATCAATATATAAAGTGCAACAGGAATCTGATGCAATAAGTGGACAATATTTTTATTAAAAACTTTACTTAACCTTGATACTTTTGCTATAGGAGTAATACTCTTTAAAAACCTTTTTTCACCTACTTTTGCTAACCGTTTAATACCTGGTTTCCCATATGTTGAAGCTTTTAAAAATGTTTTTTTACTGCTTTTATCTTTTAGTAAACGATAATAAAGAGGAGCATCATCCCCTAGAATCTTCATAAGTACACTACTCTCTTTTCCAAACATTTTTGCAAAACCTATAGAATTTCTAAAAGATTTTAAATTTGGAGATTTTTCTAACAATTTCAATGTTGTATTAAAGCCACTTGCTTTTGTTACTGTGTAAATATCTTCAAAAAGTGTTTTTACAGGTTTTATATCTCCACTATGTTTCACCTGTTTTGCAGAGCGAATAATAAACTTTTCCATCCAGAGAGGCATTTTATTACTTTTCCTGATAAGTTTTAAGGCACTGACTCCCCCTTTTACACCGGAAGAGGTACCTGCACTTAACATCGTCATGCCCGTTGCAACTACGCCAATTGTAGACAATGCAACCAGGACATTATCAACTTCATCTCCTTTTAAATAATGATATCCTTCAATACTAAGATCGCGTAAATCACCGAAAAGAAAAAAATCGCTGATTCCCGCCGACACTTTTCCTATTGTTTCATCACTGGTGCCTTTTATTACACCTTCCATTACTTTTTGACTCTGATACTCCATGGAATTTCTTTTTTGTTCCAGTGCTTCATAAAGCTCTTTTGCTTTGGGATTCTCTTTGACATACTCAAACTGCATAAAAAATGCCAGATAATCAGCTGCTTCCGCATAGCGGTCTTCATCAACTAATCGCAAAGTTTCGGGGAGTGGATCAATCCTCTTTAATGCCTCCATCTTTTGTGTCTGTGTCAATTGATAATGATCATAAATCATAAATAATGAAAACAACAATACAAAAAATGCAATTAATTTCAATAAAAGTCTCATGAATATATTATAACATAACTCTATGACCCACCTGTAAGAGAAGCTATGTTAAAGTAACCTTATGAAATGCATATACAAAGATGTCTCTTACCTCGATCAAAAATGTTATAATACTTATCAACTCAGCGAAGACTTATTGATGGAACACGCAGCACTTGGTTTAAAAAGTGCCATTCCCAAAAATGTGAAAACGGTACTCATTGTTTCAGGTCCTGGAAACAATGGGGCAGACGGAATAGCCCTTGCACGTATGATTCACACTTACTTTGAGAGAGTAATTCTTTTTCTCCCAATGGGAGCAAAATCCAAAATGGCAAAGATACAACTTAATCGTGCAAAAAGTGTTGGTGTTGAGATCACAGAAAAAGTGACTGAAGAAGATGTTATTGTCGATGCACTTTTTGGCTCAGGACTCAGCAAACCTCTTGATGAAAAAACAGTAATGCTGATAGATGAATTAAATAGTTATCAAAGTTACAAAATTGCCTGCGATATTCCAACAGGTATAGACCTTAACGGTAATGTTCCTAAAAATGCTTTTATAGCAGATGTCACTGTTACTATGGGAGCACGCAAATGCGCACTCTATTCTGATATTGCAAAAGATTATGTCGGTGAGATCATATGTGCTGATTTAGGTGTTAGTCATCTTCTTTATGAAGATAAAACCGATAACTACCTGCTGGAAATAACCGACATGAAACTGCCTATACGACAACATAAAAACTGCCACAAAGGAAATTTTGGTCATTTAAACGTTATTGCAGGCAAAAAAGCCGGAGCCGGTATCATTGCAGCAAAAGCTGCTTACGCACTAGGTACAGGGCTGGTTACAGTCGTAGAAAACGAGCCATATACTGTTCCCTATGAGTTAATGAGCTCAACGACATTGACAGACAATGTTACAGCCATTTGTATCGGAATGGGTCTTGGAAACCAATTTGACAATAGTTACCTGGCAAAATTTCTTATGAACCATACACTTCCTGTTTTAATTGATGCAGATCTTTTTTATCATGAGATACTTCATGATGTGCTTGAAAAGAAAAAAAACCTTGTACTCACACCGCATCCTAAAGAGTTTTCTTCACTTCTGAAAATCACAGGATTTGGTGATATCAGTGTCAAAGAGATACAGGCAGACCGTTTTGGCTGGGCAAAAACTTTTTGTAAAAAATATCCGGAACTTGTACTGGTTCTCAAGGGAGCCAATACCCTCATTGCACACCAAAACAAAATCTATATACAACCTTTTGGAAGCAATGTTCTCAGCAAAGGTGGCAGCGGAGATGTACTAGGAGGACTTATCGCATCTCTTCTTGCACAGGGATATTCTTTATTGGATGCTGCTATTAGTGGTTCTATCGCACATGCATTAAGTGCCCAAAACTTCAGTAAAAACAACTATGCTCTGACACCTTCTGATCTGATAGAAGGAGTAAAATGTCTGTAAAAAAGATTGTCATACTTTTTAGCGGTGAAGGCAGTAATCTTGAAAATCTTATCCGCAAACTGCATCCTCATAAGGTTAATGTTTTAGCAGCTATTACTAACAAACCTCAGGCAAAAGGGATAGCAAAAGCAGAAGCACTTGGTATAAAAACAGTTATTATTGACCATACCAAATTTGAGAGCAGAGAAGCTTTCGATACAAAACTAGTTGAAACAATCAAAACACTGAATCCCGATCTGACTATTCTTGCAGGATTTATGCGCATTCTTACACCAATTTTTACAGACAGTATAAATGCGATCAATATTCATCCCTCTCTTTTACCTCTATTTAAAGGAGCAAATGCATTGGAGCGCAGTTTTGAATCTGATATGAAAGTAGGCGGTGTTACAGTTCATGAAGTTGTTACAGAAGTAGACGGAGGGAAAATCATTGCTCAAAAGTGTTTTACAAAAGAGAATATGGATTTTGAAAAATTCAAAACAACGATTCACGCTTGTGAACATGAAATCTTTCCCGAAGCTGTTATCAAAACACTAAATAAACTTTCCTAAATAAAAAAGTTTGCCAACAACACGCATTTGCGATATAATATCAACCTGCAACAACCTTAATATCTCTAAGAGGTTTTGTTATAAAATTTTACACTAAAAACATATAGGGGAAGTGGATGAAAGATACACTCAAAATAGGAAAATACGAATTTGAAAGCAGACTTATTGTAGGAAGCGGAAAATATCCGGACTTTAAAACAACCAGAGATGCCACGCTTGCAAGTGGTTCCAACATGATTACCGTTGCTGTGCGCCGTGTCAACATTACTAATCCGGATGAAGAAAATCTTATGGATTACTTCAAAGATACAAATGTCCAGATTTTACCAAACTCTGCAGGTTGTACAACAGCAGAAGAAGCAATCACATTGTTTAGAATGGTAAGAGAAGCCACAGGTATAGATATTATTAAAATGGAAGTTATCGGTGATACTGCAAAAACACTCTACCCTGATGTTATTGATACACTAAAAGCCACTGAAGTGCTTGCAAATGAGGGGTTTACAGTCATGGCATATACCAATGATGATCCAATTATGGCAAAACGTCTCGAAAATGCAGGTGCAGCAGCAGTAATGCCTCTGGCAGCACCTATTGGAAGCGGTCTTGGTATTCAAAACAGATATAATGTTCTCTTTGTCAAAGAAGCAGTCAAAGTACCTGTAATTGTCGATGCGGGTATCGGATGTGCAAGTGATGCTGCCATTGCTATGGAAATAGGTGTGGATGGCATTTTGACAAATACTGCAATCGCTCAGGCAAAAAATCCGGTTTTAATGGCAGAAGCAATGAAACTGGCAGTACAATCCGGTCGAATGAGCTATCTTGCAGGAAGAATTGCCAAAAAACCTTTTGCTACAGCCAGCTCTCCAACAGAAGGATTAATAGAGTTTTCAAAAGATTCTTAAAGATTTAAAGTTTTTGGCATAATTTTTCTAAATTGTGTCAAAAACTATTGACAATTTAGAAAAGTTAGGGTAAAATCTCACACTCAAAACCAAAGAGTTTAGAGTTTTGTTCCCGGAGTGTAGCGCAGCCTGGTTAGCGCACCTGGTTTGGGACCAGGGGGTCGAAGG
>CAZYZD010000043.1:0-17737 GCA_964651755.1 uncultured Sulfurospirillum sp.
GCAATATTCTCTTCGTCGCCCTCTACGACCTCCAGTAATGCATCGATTTCATCCTGACTTAGTATATCTGCCATTTAGTCTACCAGCCGCTCCCTAAGTTGTAACATCAGTTTTTTATGTAGCTGAGAAATACGTGATTCGCTGATTTCCAGAATCATGCTGATCTCTTTGAGATTTAACTCTTCAAAATAGTAAAGTTCGATGATAGTCTGTTCACGTTCACTGAGTGTTGTCAGGATACCTTTGACTGCTTCGATCATCTGATCCTCTTCTATCTGTTTTTCCACATGGTTTTCAATATGTCCTGAGATGATTTGTTCATTTAAAGGGACATTTGTCGAAATTTGTGATGCTGCTTTGGCTTCACGAATTTTATTGACACTTTCACCCAGCCTTTTTGCAAGTGTTGCATCATCCGGTTCACTGGAGTTTTCGCTTAAATGTTTGCTGATCTCCTGATCAATCGCTTTTACCAGACGACGGTTGTTACGGCTGATGACATCCAGACTACGCAGGTAGTCGAGCATAGATCCGTAAACACGTTTTTTGGCATAGCCCCAGAAGGAATCGTTTTGTGTGATATCGTATCGTCTGGAGAGTTTGACCATCTCTTCCAGTCCAATGGAAATCAAATCGTTGACATCAACTGATGCAGGCAGTCTCTCTTTCAGGCGGAATGCCATAGCACGTACAGCGGGTAGGTATTGCAGTACTATATCATTACTTACTTGGTATTTTTCTTTATTTGGGGATATACTTTTACAACTCATCGACACTAAACTCCTTCTTTTGGTAAATCATCACCATGAATACTTTTCAGCATAGCATTGATTTTTTGCTCACGCTTTTTAATCTCTGAAATCTGTATGTTACAGATGGATTCAAAATCATTTTTTTCAAAAAAAGTGATTTTTTTATCCGGTACACGCAGATAAAAAGTCAGTACTACATGGATAAACAGATAGAAAAACAGTGTAATTGTGATGGTGTAAAAAATAATATTTTCTATTGCATTAAATTTAAAGATGGAAAAGACAAGACCGATGAAAAATCCACTGACAGTAAAAAATGCCACGTAGTTTTCACTTCTCAACTTTTTCCCTTTTTAATACAATATATTAAATTTTACTAAAATTACTCTATTATATGCCTTAGAACCACACTGTTGTTCTGTGTGAAACTAAAGCAAGTTGTGTGCCAAAAAGTAGAAAAAATACAGAAAAATTTCTTTTTGCCGATTATTCTAATGATAAAGGCTTACTTGTTGTACAGATGCCAGATTGTTGTCCCAGCTGCTTCTGGGATCAAAACCGTTCATAACGGTGATTTTCTGTGTCCAGAAGAAGTTTCCCTCTTTATATTGTTTTTGTACTACGCCTACACCGATTAAACCCTCTTGGTTTGGTGCGCCGGAGTTTTCGACCAGCCCTTTTGCCAGCATAAAATAGCGGTGACCATATCCCTGGACTTTATCCTGATACATCCAGCCATAGATTGATCTTGCTTCACTTTCATAGACAACAGGATAATCTTCGGTAGAGGCGATAGCAAGGGAGGCAATATTTTCACCATATTGAAAAAAGTCTGCATTTTGATTGACATCGACCCCCGCATCCTCTGCCATTCTCTCCCAGGGAGTTCTTCCGTCTGCTGTATGTGGTGAAGCAGCATATTTATCCGGATTGTTTTTCAGATATGTCGCATAAGAAACAGAGACACTGCTGATGGCAGGATCAATTCCTTCAAAAGGGCGCAGTCCTCTGTCGCAGCGTTCTTTATTGAGAAGATAGAGTATTTTCTCACTACTGCTGTAATTATCCCAGATATTTTGAGGTGGCAATACCATTGGCGTATTGACGGTAGAATCCTGGGCTCTGGCTGCATTGAAAGCTGTTTCAATATCGTTGACAGATAGAGGATTATATGGCGATACAGACCAGTCGATATCACTGTGCTCATTTTGTGCAAAACTATCGTTGAAAGAATTTTCACTGTTTAGATCATTGGTACAACTATAGATAGATTTTTGATTTTGCGTGGTATTGTCAGTTGTTTCCGGATTATTAGGAGTAGGGTTGTTATTTTGATTTTTTGATGGTGTTTCTTCTTTTTGTCCAGTGTCAGAGCTTGTGGTGCCGCATCCTGTCCAGCTTATTAGAAACAGGAGTATTATGAGTGTTTTGAAAAGTTTAAACATTAGGTAGTCCTTTGTATTCTATTTTAAATTTTATTATACATTTTAAATGTAAATTATTTATCAATTAAAAAAAAGAGATCAGAGATCATGAAAAGATGATTATTCTTAAATACAATAAAGCATATACAAAGCCCGAGAATAGTAGTATTAATAAAAGTTATATCAAATAAATTGTTTATTAAACATTTGCTTATAACTGTATGGTTTGGCTGTCTCTTTGTTCCTTTGGGAAAGGGTATCAAAAAAAGATACAAGATTATTATGTAAGGAGAGAAGATGATGAAAAAAAGTGTTTTAACTTTGGTAATTACGGCAGGATTGAGTTTGCCCTCAATACTTTCGGCTGATCATGTCTGGGTAGGTTTATTTGCCAAAAATACATCCTTCAAAACGCAGGGATTTGAGAGCCGGAAATATTTCAGCGGTTTTGCCGAAGCGATCAAACAACGATGGAAAGATGGATATACACTCTATGATCTGGAGCAGGGGTATCACCGCTGGATGGGGATATTCGTCAAAGGTGATACCTATACCGAACAGGGATTTACCAGCAGACGCGATATTGAAAAATTTATGAAAGTAGTCTCCATACGTCAGAAACAGGGTTTTTCCCTGACAGATGTCGAATGGGGAAATGGTCGCTGGGTTGGTATCTTTTCCAAAGGTAAAGGACTTGGGGAGCAGACATTCAGACTCTTTTTCGAGATTGATAAATTACCGGGACTGATTCAAAATGCCTATAAACAGCAGATGAAGCTGGACAGGGTAACATACGGTGATGGCAGATGGCTGGCGGTATTCTCCAAAGATGCCTCCTATAAAGAACAGGTGGTGACACTCTCTGAAAGTTTTGAAGGATTGCAGAAAGATTTGAAAAGAAAATGGAAAAAAGGATATCAGGTAGTAGATCTGGAGTATGGTTTCAGTAACTGGATCGCTATTTACACCAAAAAGAGCGGTTTTACCCAGGAGACGGTAGATGCAATCAATGAGTTTGATGAATTCTATGCCGATATTCTCAAACGCTGGAAAACGGGATACCATCTGATCGATTTGGCAGATGGGAAAAATTAAAGTATATGCTATTTTTACCATCCACTATTAATGGGGAAATTTTCTCTCACAGGCAGAAGGAGTTCTGAAAAAGGGGTATTATTTAATCGATTTAGCCAATGGTCGGTAGATTTTGAATGGAAAACTTTGTTTTTAGCAGGTTGATGTTTTCAACATCTGTTTCCAGTAACTGGGCAATTTGAACAGTTTCGAGTCTTTCCATAAAATGCAGTTGCAGAAAATTGATCTCTTCCTGTGTCATCGTTTGAATGTCAAAATGGCTTATCAGCATTTGTAACTGCAATAGATAATTTCCTCTGTATGGCATCTGCTTCCTCCCCCTGTGATGATGGTGATAAGTTTTGCCGACAGGAGATTTAAAAATGCTCCAGAATTCTTTTGATAAAGAGTGCAAAACTTGTTTTCTGTGGAGGTAGAAGCACTTTGTGTTCCATTTTTTGCAAAAGATTCCTTGTGATAAAAGAGAGTTCATAGGAACAGAGGTTGTTGGCATACTCCTGGGTGAAGAGTGTACGGAATTTGGAACTTTTGGTAATGATCGGATCCTGGGAAATATTGCCCAGATAGTGCAGGATAGGCGGGTTTTCGATATTATTGTCTGCTACTTTTCTGATTTTGTCAAAAATCAACTCACCCTCTTTTTCATTACGTGTCATATTGAGTACCATATTGATTTCAGGGTGGAATGTATTGGTTACTTTGATAAGTGCATAGGCATCGGTGATGGCGGAAGGATCAGGAATCGTAATGACGATAATTTCATCTGCTTCTTCCAGAAATATCTGTACATTTTTACCGATTCCCGCACCGGTATCGATGAGCAGAAAGTCAAGCTGGTCGAGAAAAGCCGCATCTTTGCTGAAACGGTTCAGAATTTCCTGATTATTGTAGGCAAAAATTTCATCACCGCTTTCACCTGGGATAAGTAACAGATTTTTTTTGACCTCAATAACAATATCTTTTAAAGAACACTCTCCTTTGAGTACATGAAGGAGTGTTTTGTGTACTTTGACATTGAAAATAATATCAAGATTTGCCAGACCGATATCGGCATCGAAAACGCCGACACTATAACCCATTTCACTGAGCTGATATGCCATATTGGCAGTGAGGGTGCTTTTCCCTACTCCCCCTTTTCCGCTGCTGATGGCAATAATCTTTGTCCGGGGTTGTGCCGATGCAGTTGTCTCTTCATTGTTATTGAGAATTTGATGCAGTTTAGATGCTTGGGTGTGTGTCATGAAGCATTGACCTTGTGTGGAAATCCTTCAAAAAGGCATTCGATTAAAAATTCCGATTTGGCAGTCTGGATATCATCCGGTACCTCTTGCCCGGTTGAAAAGTAGCTGATAGGTTTTTGTGTCTCATAGATAAGTGAGAAGATATTGCCAAAACCTGAAGTTTCATCAAATTTGGTGATCATGAGGGTATCGATATTGAGAAAAGAGAACTTTTCATAGGCATCTTTTAGATCCTGGTACTTTGCCGAGGCAGATACGACCAGATTGACGTCGATAGGCTGATGTGCATGCTCCAGAAACTGTGCGATTTTTTGAATCTTCTCTTTGTCATGCTGGGAACTGCCGACAGTATCGATTAGAATGATATCACAGTAGGATAGGTTATGCAGTGCTTTGCGAAAGTCTTCTGTATCGATTACATCTTCAAACGGGAGTTTCATCATCTGTGCATATTGAAAAAGCTGTTCTACCGCACCGATACGATAAGTGTCCAGTGTAATGATCCCCACTTTGTAACGGTACTTTAAAAGAGCGTACCGGGCTGCCAGTTTTGCCAGTGTTGTAGTTTTGCCGACACCGGTTGGACCTACAAGCATGATGATTTTCTGACTCCCTTTGGGAAGTTCTTTTTCCATACGTACCGGAATCAGCTTTTTTAGAAGTACCTGAAAATAGCGTTTGACCGTTTGTGTGTTTTCCCGCATATGCAAAGGCATATGTGCGAGTGTCTCTTCGAGAATCGCTTTGATATGTTTCTCATCCATTCCACTCTCTTTGGCAACTTTGTATATCTCTGCAAATTCCGGCGGGATATCAAGATCTTTACCGTAGGATTTCTCTTCCCAGAGCATTGTCTGAAGGAGTTTGATTTTGTCTGTCAGATCAGCGATATCTTTTTTCAGCAGTTTAAATTCGTCTGTGGGAATCTCTTCCTGGAGAGTATCGGCGTTTTCTGTTTCTGTGGGTTTGCCAAGCTGGAGCCGGGAAAGTTCTTCGGCTGTTTTGGAGATATTGAGAAGAATCTCTTCATCAAAATCGACATGCTTTTTGACACTTTGCTGTGCTGGCGGTTGAGAAGCCTCTTTTGAGGCAGCATGTTTATGTGCTACAACAACTTCATAAAGAGGGTCTTGTGTAAGTGTCTTTTTTTGCAGTTGTCGTGTACTGACAACGAGTGCTTCCTCACCGCAAGCTTTTTGTGCCTTTTTGAGCGCTTCTGCGGGTGTCGGCGCTGTGAATGTGTACAGTTTCATATAACCCTCTTTTGAGATAAGATAACGGGATCAGGACACTTTCCCGTTTGCGGAAATGGGGATGGGGAAGTGTCAAATGCCTTTTATGAATGGCTATTCTATCAAAAACTATTATATCAATGTCTAAAGTTCTGGGACTATTTTCAAAAGCTCTTTTTCTTTTAAAGATATGTTCGACATGCAGGACATAGCGCAAGAGGCGGTCTGGAGAGAGGTTGGTTTCTATTAAAAGTACAGCATTGTAAAAATCGGGTTGGTCAAGATATCCGAAAGGGGGATTTTGCAGAATAGGGGAAGTCTCCAGAATTGTAAGCTGTTTCTCCCGGCGCAGATAATTGAAAAGTTTTTCGAAACGTTTGAAACTGTTTCCTATATTTGCGCCGATCCCCAGAATGGCAGTATGTTTACGGCGAAAAGGGTGGGGATTCTGCCAGGGGAAATGGGGATTGAAGTAGAGTGTGAGATGCGCATTTAAGCGTTTGCGCATCTAAAGTACAACCGCCCGTGTATGCGCAATACGCACCATATCTTCTATACGTACGCCAAATTCTCCGGGCAAATAGATACCCGGTTCGATGGTAAAGATCATATTCTCTTCGATGATTGTCTCCGATTTTGCAGAGATAACAGGTAGTTCATGAATATCAAGTCCTACACCGTGTCCGGTAGAGTGGATGAAGTATTTGCCGAAACCTGCTTTTTCGATTACCTCTCTGGCTGCTTTGTCGACATCGCATGCTTTGACACCTGGTTTTGCCGCTTTGATCGCTTTCTCCTGTGCTTTGAGTACAGTATCGTAAACTTTCTGACGTTTACCGGAGAGAAAACTTTGTCTCTTTTTATCGAAATTTATTTCACTGTTATATTCGGCAACTCTGGTTCTGTCGGAGCAGTAACGCTCATATTTCAGACCTGCATCGATTAAAATCAGAGAACCTATTTTAACCTCTGTCTCTGTGGGAAATGCATGCGGTTTTGCCGCATTTTCATTGACGGCAACAATAGGGTCGAAACTGAGTGCATATTCGCCATAGTTTTGCAGTTTTGCGGCACATTCAAAAAAGAGACGTTTTTCATTCTGATTGAGACCGTGACGTTTCAGATAGTTTGCAAACTGGTCAAACGCTTCTGCGCCGCGCCGTACAGCCTCTTTGATCAGTTTGATCTCTTTGTTTGTTTTGATAATGCGTTTTTGCTGTGAAAAATTGGGTGCGGGTTCAAAATGGGTATATTTGGACTCTTTTAGCTTTTCAAACTCTGCTACGGTAAATTCATTTGGATCGAAATGGAGTTTTTTGATCTTGTTCTGCTGAAGCAGTTTTGCTGCCTCTTCGACAACATTTCTGGCTTCTACTATTTTTGTGCCGCGAAGTTTCTCTTTCGCTTCGGTAGTGTACCGGGCATCGGTGATGAAAAAGCGGTCATCACCAAACCGCAAATATATCTCATTGTCACATGAAAAGCCGCACTCATAATAGACGGCATTTTCATTTTTGAGAATATAGTTCGTCATATTTACTGCTGCTGTCCTGCTTGTTGCTGCTGTGCTTCCTGCATCGCTTTGATTTCACTGAGGATCTGTACCATACTGACCATTGCAAGGTGGTAGCTGAAAGGACCGAAACCGGAGATTTGTCCTGCACAAACCGGTGCAATCAAACTTGTATGTCTGAACTCTTCTCTTGCATAGATGTTTGAGATATGTACTTCGACAGTCGGGATCTGTACTGCTTTAATCGCATCACGGATAGCGATAGATGTATGTGAGTATGCTGCCGGATTGATGATAATACCGTTTGCATCACCGATACACTCCTGGATTTTGTCTACAAGTTCACCTTCCAGGTTGGACTGGAAAAACTCGATTTCGATATCACTCTGTTTTGCATAAGTCTCCATTTGTGCATGGATATCATCCAGTTTCATCGGACCATAGATATTTTGTTCTCTAAGTCCCAGCATATTGAGGTTTGGTCCCTGAATTACAACGATTTTCATTCTTTTCCTTTTAAATCAATTAATGTCATAATATTGTAGCCAATTTGCCCTAAAGGAATTCTATGACAATTATCCGCGCAGATTATATTATGCGTATGAATGAAGATTTTGAAATTATCACAGATGGTGCTGTCGTTTTCGATACACATATCAAAGCGGTTGGAGCGGTAGCGGCGATACGTGATGCCTATCCTGATGCAGCATTTGTCGATGCGGGTAAAAACTCTGTTTTGATGCCCGGACTGGTCAATCCTCATGTACATTTGGAGTTTTCCGCGAATAAAACAACACTTGCATACGGTGATTTTATCCGCTGGCTGAAAAGTGTGATTGTGCATCGTGAAAATTTGAGTAGCGCTTGTAAAGAGATTTGCATGAAAAAGGTACTCGATGAGATGATCCGCTCCGGTACGACAACCATCGGAGCAGTCAGCAGTTATGGTCTGGATATGAAATCATCTCTTCATTCGCCGATGAATGTGGTCTATTTCAATGAAGTCCTCGGAAGCAACCCCGCTATGGTAGATGCACTATATGCCAATTTTCTGGGGCGGCTGGAGGAGAGCAAAGGGTATGCAAAAAAGAGTTTTACTCCTGCTATTTCGGTGCATAGTCCATATTCAACCCATCCCATCCTTGCCAAAAAAGCGATTCAAATTGCTAAAGAAGAGCAGATGGTTGTTTCAACACATTTTATGGAGAGTCCGGCGGAGCGTCAGTGGATTGACAGGGGAGAGGGGGATTTTGCGGACTTTTTCAAAGATTTTGCGCCGGGAAGCAAACCGGTCAATGATGCAATGGGATATCTGCATCTGTTTGAAGGTGTGCAGACCCTTTTTACACATGCTACACAGGCTACTGATGAGGAGCGTGTTTTGATGCAGGAGATAGGCTATATTACCCATTGTCCGGTATCGAACAGATTGTTACATAACGGCAGATTGCCGATTGAAGAGGTATCGAAACTGACTATCGGGACGGACGGGCTTAGTTCCAATATATCGCTCAATCTCTGGGATGAGATGCGTGCTGCACTCTGGATGCATGATGGCATAGAACCAAATCTCCTTGCCAGAAAATTGTTAACAGCAGCAACAAGAGTGGGGGCAGAGAGTTTGCATAGAAATTGCGGGGAACTTGCCGTTTTCAAAGATGCAGATTTGATTGTTGTAAAGTTGCCCGAACAGATAGCGCATCTTAAAGATCTGCCTCTTCAGACACTGCTTCATGTTAAAAAAGCAGAGATGGTCTATATCGATGGGGTGTTGCAGTAGTTTTTAATTTTTAAGGCATTTATATTATGAAATATCTGTTTGCATCTCTCTTGTTTATCTTTTTTGCACTATATATGCTGCTTTTCAGTGCCGGCGGCAATGCTTTGATAACACCTCTTGTCAAAACTTATATTTTGGAGAATACCCCTTCCTCTCTGAAAGCAGAACTTAAAAATTTTCGGCTCACACCTTCTGAGTGCAATGCAACGCTTCTATTACATGAAAAGATAGAGGTTCAGGTGCATGCGCAGCTGAAATCTGTTATGCCTTCTTTGCAGGCAAGCTATCAGATTTTTGCGTATGATACTGCATCGAAAAATCATATTTTTGCAGATATTCATGGCAAAATTCGGGGAAATCTGTTGCATTATAGTATTGAAGGTGATGGAAATGTCACAGGTGGCGCTGTGCACTATCATACAACAGTTAGCGAAAAGAGTGTGCGCAGTGTTGATATCGCTTTAAAAAAAGGTGAGATAAAGAAGCTTTTACCGCTTCTTGGGCAGGAAGTATTTGCAAAAGCTCTTTTTGATTTGGAGATGCATCTGCAGAGTCCGGATGGAGTTGTATTTCATGGAAAGGGAAAAGTGCTGGTGGAAGAGGGGCGTGTTGATCATGAAGTATTGATGCGCCGTTTTGGTATTCAACTGTCTGAAGATGTGCACTATGAGGGAATGGTTTCTGTAAAAGTAGATAAGAGTTATGCAACAGGGTGGGGCGCACTGAAAACAACATTTGGCAATCTGGTATTTCAAAAGAGCCAGTTTGATTTTCCCAAAAGAGAGTTTATGACAGATTACCACCTCTTTATCTCCGATCTTGGGAAATTGGAGCCTCTTTTCCAAAAGCCATTGAAAGGAAGTTTTGAAGCCCAGGGAGAAGCAACCTATATCAACAAAGTAATTGTTTCAGGAAAAAGTAAGAGTTTTGGAGGAGAGATTGACTATCTCTACACTGATGCAAAGGTAGTTGCTGTTTTAAAAGATGTCGCTTTACGCCGGCTGCTCTATACCCTTTGCTATCCTCAGGTGATGCAGGGTACTGTTTTCGGAGATTTGCAATATGATCTTGTTTCCCGGAGCGGTGTGTTGAAAAGTCACCTGGAACATTTGCACTTTTTGCCCAATCCTCTCACCTCTTCTGTAAAAAAGTATATCGGTACGGATATTACGAAAAAAGAGTTTGAAAAGAGTAATGTACATGCAATAGTGGAGAGAGAGTATGTGGTGGTTGATATAAATGCTACAGGAAAAGATATCTCTGTTTTACTCAAAGATGCCAGAATCGATAAAACGGCAGATACAATTGATGCGAAGTTTGAGATTATGCTGGATCAAAAAGCCTATTTTGGAACGATCTCAGGAGATCTTTCAGCACCGCAGATTCGGTTTGATACTGCCAGATATATTCAAAGCAGTGTAGATAAAGTAATCGACCAGATGATTGATAAAAAGACGCAGAAACAGATTCATAAACAGTTAAAAACGTTAGGAGTTGAAGAGTTAAACAGCAGCAGGATATTGAAAAATATCATCAATGCTGTTTTTTAGGGTTGTTTTTTTGAAATAGTAAGGCAAAGCAATTGCTTTGCCTCTGTTCTTATGCGTTATAAACGCTCTCTTTACCAAATTTCTGTGCCAGAAGTGCATAAAAAAGAGCACGTTTTTTGGCAGGATTTTTGCTGCCCATCTTTTCACAGACTTCCTGGATTGCAGCATCAAGTGTGCTGTCGTCATCTGTTAAACCAAGCTTTTTTTGTAAAAAGTTCTTTTTGACTGTTTCCATCTCATTTTTCTGAGAACAGGCAACTGTTTCACTATCTTTGTTATAGATAGAAGGTCCCAGCCCTTTGGTCACTTTTTCAATCAAGTCTGCCGGCAGGTCAAGCCCAAGCTTTTTTGACTCTTCCTGATAGGATGCTACTTTTTCGTCGAGTTTACTCATAATGTCTCCTTTAATGTAGTCTCACAGAGAGTATAGCGCGTTCGATTTTAATGCTAAATAATAAAACTGTTTTATATTTTTTAATTCAAAAAGCTTTGTATTATGATGATATTTACCAAACATAAAGCAGAGATCACCTCTTATCATGACAGCATGGCTGAAAATTATAAGGAGTGAGCAATGCTATTTTATGTTCTTGTGTTTTAATCAAAAAGTTCTGTACTCAGATAACGCTCTCCTGTATCGCATAAAACAGTGACAATCCGTTTTCCCGGATTCTCTTTTGCAATCTGCATGGCAGCCCAGACATTGGCGCCGCTGGAGATACCTGCCAGCAGACCTTCTGTTTTTGCAAGTTGTTTTGCTGTGTTGATAGCATCTTCGTTGGAGACAGTGATTATCCGGTCGTATATGTCTGTATTGAGAGTTTCCGGGATAAATCCCGCACCGATTCCCTGAATTTTGTGCGGTCCCGGTTTCCCACCGCTGAGAACAGGTGAATCTTTCGGTTCGACAGCAATAACCTGAAGTCCGGGAATCAGTTTTTTTAACTCTTCGGCCGTACCTGTCAGTGTACCGCCGGTACCTACTGCAGCGACGAAAAAGTCAACACGTCCTTCTGTATCGTTGTAGATCTCTATGGCAGTGGTCTCTCTGTGGATTTTGGGATTGGCAGGGTTGGAGAATTGCCCCAGAATGAGAGAGTTCTCAATCTCTTTATTCAATGCCTGGGCTTTGGCAATGGCACCGTTCATTCCCTCTTCTTTGGGGGTGAGTTCGAGCATTGCCCCAAAAGCACTGAGAATTTTTCGCCGCTCTATACTCATCGATTCCGGCATAGTCAAAATAAGTCTGATTCCCAGAGAAGCACAGATACTTGCCAGTGCGATACCGGTATTTCCGGAAGTAGGTTCGATAATAGTGGTGTTTTCATCTATTTTTCCACTCTGGAGCGCTTCTTTGATCATACTGTAACCGATGCGGTCTTTGACAGAACTGGTAGGATTGAAGAATTCACATTTTGCGATGAGCAGGGCTCCGCTCTGTTTGGATGCATAGTTGAGTCGTATCAGTGGTGTATTTCCGATAAGGTCAGTGATATTGTTTGCAATATTCATGAAATATCTCCTAATCCATAAGTTTTAGTTATTATAACCTATTTTCTGTAAAAAGGGAAATCCAAATTTTTCAAATATCCTGATTCTCTTCTTTCCAATACAAAATCTTTTACTTTACGAAAATTTATTAAAGCTATTGATCTTCTTGTCGATATAGCTCCAGATATTTTATATAGACAGGGTGGTGAATGAAAAGCTTACTGATACTCTTTTTACTGTTTCAGTTTCTTTATGCACAGAAGAGTCAGCAGGATTACTATACGATGAAAAAGGTTGCTTATAGCTACTATGATCATGGTAAAACAGAAGAAGCGATCAAGTATGTGCAGCAGTTTATGAAACAACATCCCGAAAGTTGCCGTGCACAAAATCTACTGGCGCATTTTTACTACTGGCGGGGTGAGAAGAGAGCTTCTGAAGAGATTTTGAAAAAGGTGGTAAAAAAGTGTGATCTTGCTGAAGCGAAACGCCTTTTATACAGAGTACAGAAAAAGCATTCAAAGTCCAAAAAGCGGATGGCAGTCAAAATAAAAAAAACAACCCCTGTAGCAAAAGAGAATATTTCGGATGATCTTGCCTTTTTGCTGAAATATGTGAAAACACACCCCGCAGATATTGAAAACCGCAGGTTTTTGCTTCACTATTTTATCTCGACAGATAAACGTGAAGATGCACAAAAGATGGCAAATGAGATTTTGGATATCTATCCGGATGATCTTGAAACACTCTCATTGATCAAAGAGAGCGGTTTAGTACTGAAGCAAAACGATGTACAGAGATTGTCAAAATCCGAACTGGATAAAATAGTCTCTTTGTTAAATCAATATTATGCCAAAAAGGCGTATCGCCGTTTTATCAATCTGTACAATGCGCTTGATCATCAGGGAGTATATATGCCGCAATACATCCATATGGATGCTGTAAAAGTTGCTGTGGCACTACAGGAGTATACAATAGCAAAGAAAATTTTACTGGTGTATGAATTTAAACCAACCCGTCAGTTACAGGAGTTGAAAGCATTGATTGATCGAAAGATCAATATTGCACTCGCTTTTTAGAGGTTGTCGGGACAAAAATCTATAGCAGAAAGATAGGGGCGTATCTTTGCAGGAATCTTTGCCTTTCGGCATGCCTCTTTAAAAGATTTATCCATGACTCTTCTCAGATAGGGTGCGATATAGATTTTTGTTTCATGTAATACAACGGCGAATCTGTCTGAAATGACAACATCTCTCTTTTTTGCAATTTCCTCTTTTTGTGCAGATGAGAGGATATATCCCATCTGTTTTAACACTTTGTCAATCTGGCGCAGATCATAGATGATATCTCCCCGGCTCTGAAGGAGGGTAAATGCCTCTTTTTTCACAATCACATGAAGTGCAAAGAGGCTTCTTTTATCTTTTTGAAGATAATCGAAACTTTTTGCAATACCATCATGAAACTCTTTTATCATAGGATCGGAGAAGTGTTTTCGGAAATAGTTTCGGCGGTACTTCTCGTTATTGTTGCTCTCATCTACAAAATAGGGGAGGTTATGTTGTTGCAGATAGTGAAGAAGTTGCTCTTTTTGAGTGTGAATCAGGGGACGTATAAGGGTGTAGCCCTCTCTGGCTTCAATCTCTTCAAAACCAAGCATTTCGACAAGACCTGCGCCTTTTGTCAACTGCATTAAAAACCACTCCAGGCGGTCGTTAAGATGGTGTGCGGTAATAAGATGGTCGTAGTGATGTTTCTGAATCATCTCTTCAAAAAAAGCGTAGCGTACCTGCCGTGCCTGGTGTTCAAAATTTGCAGGTGTCAGCAATACTTCTTTGATATAACATTTTTTTCCATATTTTCGGGCAAGTTCCCTGGCATGACGTGCCTCTTTTGAAGAACTTTCCCGGGTATGGTAGTTGACGAGTGCAATATCAAAATCGATTTTTGCCTCAAGAAGGAGGAAAAAAAGTGCACTCGAGTCGATTCCTGCCGAAAAGGCGAGAAGGTTTTTGGTTTGTCTGAGTTCTTTAAGACTCTTCGATGAGAGTAGCGACAAGCTTGTCTCCGGCGACCTGGGTTACTTTTGCTTTGTATCTTTTCCCGATTTCGGGTTCTCTGTCCAACTCGTTTTCATTGATCAGAATCTCTCCGTCGATATCCTCTGCCCAGGCAAGTTTTTTGGCACCAAGGAAAAATTCATGTTCACTGCTTTGTCCCTGTATAACAACTTCAATCTCTTTGTTCAACTCTTTTTGGAGTGATTTTTGCAGTTTTTGTCCGATAATATCCTGAAGTACGGCAATTCGTTCTTCAATAACTTCATCCGGGATTTTTGCCGCTTCCATTGTCTGTGCTTTGGTTCCCTCTTCGTCCGAGTAGGCAAAAACATTGATACGGTCAAAATCAAATGTTTCCAGAAAATCACAAAGCTCTTCGAAATCTGCTTCACTCTCTCCCGGATGACCGGCAATGATTGAGGTACGTACAAAAGCGTCAGGTGCATTTCGCATGATATTGAGTTGATGTTTGATGACATCCTGACCGCTTCCGCGTCTCATGATTTTAAGCATATGGTCGCTGATATGCTGGATAGGCATGTCGAAATAGTTATGGAAAATTCTGGAATCGATGATTTTGTGCAGTACGGCATCACTTAGGGTAGAAGGGTAGAGATAGAGGATTCTTGCACTCTTGACCCCCTCTATCTTTTCGATCGCTTCAATAAGCTGGATCAATCCGTCTTTTTGGTCAAAATCCCGCAGATAGGAGCTGCTGTCCTGAGAGATAAAGCTGAAATCATAAAATCCCTGCTGTGTCAGTTTCTCTACCTCTGTGACGATATCTGAAAGAGAGCGTGACTGAAGTTTGCCTTTAAAATGGGGAATAGCACAAAAAGAGCACTGTTGGTTACACCCCTCACTCAGTTTGATATAGGCATGATAATTGGAGCCTGTAATGACACGATCCTGATCTTTGATGAGGTAGGTACGGGGCGAGAAACGGTTCTCTTTTCGTTCGATCAATTCATCGATTTTATCGTAATCTCCCACTCCTGTAAAGATATCTACCTCCTGGAGCTCTTTTTGCAGATCTTCTTTGTAGCGTTCGCTCAGACATCCGCTCATGACAAGCAGAGAGTTCTCTTTGCGCGCATCATGAAGGTTGAGGATGGTTTGTATACTCTCCTCTTTGGCAGCATCAATAAAGCCGCAGGTATTGACAATAATAACGTCTGCCTCTTCTGCTTCCTGTGTGATTTCATACGCTTTAAGACGTCCGAGCATTACTTCGGAGTCGATGAGATTTTTGGTGCATCCTAAAGATACCAGATGTAATTTTTTACCCATTTGTTATATCCACATATTGTCTATCAGTCTGGTTTTGCCCACATAGGCTGCTACCAGAATGATGCTGTTGTTGATCGCTACTTCCGAAAGGAGATTGAAGTTTCGGTCGACAATTTCCACGTACTCTACTTCAGTTGGGCTTAAAATCTCCAACATTTGCTTTTTGATAGCTGTTGTATTGCGTTCTCCTTCGATAATCATTTTTGTAGCACGTTTGAGTGATTTTGAGAGTAGAAGTGCTTTTTGACGTTCCTCTTCACTGAGATATACATTTCGGCTGCTAAGTGCCAGCCCGTCACTTTCTCTGACAATTTCACATGGAATAATCTCTGTATCAAGATAGAGGTTTTGTATCATTCTCTGGATCAAAAAGAGTTGCTGGGCATCTTTTTTGCCAAAGTAGGCACGTGTCGGTGTTGTCAAGTTGAGGAGTTTCAATACAATTTGCAGTACACCGTCAAAATGTCCGGGTCGGTGATACCCTTCCAGGATATAGCCTTTGATGACAGGAGCTTTTACAGAGAGTTCATCTTTACTGTAAATGGCATCGATAGTAGGCATAAAAACCGCATCTACACCGGCAAGTTCACATATTTTCAGATCTGCTTCTATCTTTCTGGGATAGGCGTCAAGGTCTTCTCCCGGCAGAAACTGTGTGGGATTGACAAAGATAGAGACGATTGTAGTTTCATTCTCCCGGACACTCTTTTTGATCAGGGAGATATGTCCTTCATGAAGAGCACCCATAGTGGGAACAAAACCGATAGTTGTCCGAATCTCTTTACGGTATTTCTGCAGTGTTTTGGGATCTTTGATTTGTATCATGTTAAAGTCTCTTTTGTGTAAAATATATTTATATTTGCAATGCAACTTTTTAGCCACATACGCATGAAGCTGTGCTTCACAATTTTATAAATCTGATAAATTTCATCAGCAGCTTTGCTTTTGATGAAATGAATAATGATTATATGTGTGTTGAAAGAAATTATAGCAGGAGAAACTTTGGATAGTTATGAATATAACGAGCTTTTAAAAGAGCTTAGTACCAAAATCGATAATATTCGCCAGATCGTGGCACCCGAGAAACTGGAGTCGCGTTTGAAAGAGATTGAAGAGATCGAACAGGGGGCTGATTTTTGGAATGATGCCAAAAATGCTGCAAAGATTCAACAGGAGAAAAACAAGATTTTATCTATCCTGAAAAAGTATCATGATGCAGCCGGTGCTGTGGAAGATGCAAGAGAACTTCTGGAGATGGCGACAGCCGAAGGAGATAGTGAAACGATCGAAGAGCTCTATGCCGATGCACCAACACTGGAAGAGAAGGTCTCAAAGCTGGAAGTCGAGATGATGCTCAGTGGTGAAGACGACAGTAAAAATGCAATTGTCACTATCCATCCCGGAGCCGGTGGTACCGAGAGTCAGGACTGGGCGAGTATGCTTTACCGGATGTATCTTCGGTGGGCAGAGCGTATGGGCTTTAAAGTGGAAGAGCTTGATTATCAGGCAGGGGATGAAGCGGGAATCAAAGATGTCAGTTTTATTATCAAAGGGGAAAATGCATACGGTTATATGAAAGCGGAAAACGGTATTCACCGTCTGGTGCGTATATCACCGTTTGATTCCAATGCCAAAAGACATACTTCATTTACCTCTGTACTGGTCTCCCCGGAAGTGGATGACGATATCGATATTGAAATAGAAGATAAAGAGATTCGTGTCGATACCTACCGGGCAAGTGGTGCGGGCGGGCAGCACGTCAATAAAACCGATTCGGCAATCCGGATCACGCATATTCCCACAGGAATTGTAGTACAGTGTCAAAATGACAGAAGCCAGCATAAAAACCGTGCCAATGCGATGAAGATGCTCAAATCAAGACTTTATGAACTGGAACTTGAGAAACAGCAGGCTGCCAAAGATGGTGTCGAAAAGAGTGAAATAGGATGGGGACATCAGATACGATCCTATGTACTTGCACCTTACCGGCAAGTTAAAGATAACAGATCGGGTATTGCCTACTCCAGTGTAGATGCTATACTTGATGGTGATATCACGAAAGTAATAGAGGATGTACTGATTTCACAAAGTCATTAGAGAAAACAAAATATAAACTTATTTTTGTAAATATTTAAAATAATTTGATTAAAATTATTTAATTTAAATAGTTATTTAAGCAAAAGAGGGTAAACTTTTACTACTATTGGACGATATAGCAATACACATATTTTAAATAAGGATTTTTGTATGAAAAAAACAGTTTTTCTCTCTTTGGTAGCAGGTGCTATTATTTTTGCCGGATGCGGTGGCGG
>CAZYZD010000044.1:0-17639 GCA_964651755.1 uncultured Sulfurospirillum sp.
CTCTCTTTCTCAACCGGATAGAAACTTCCAAATGTATAGTATTTAAAAGCGTTTGTTTCATGAAGTGTTTTAAGTCTCTCGTTCTGCGCCATCGCAAAACTGATATATTTTGAGATTATCTCAAAACTCTCTTTAAAGGGAATATCCTCTTTGATATATGCCGTGCATCTCAGTTCAAAATATTGCATAAATACCGTCCTTTTTTCAATGGTCGGTATTTATTATACACTATTTAAAAATTAAATCAAATATTAATTTTTTATAATCCCAACTCTTTCCTCAAAAATTTCCCCGTATATGAACCCGATTTTTCCGCATTTTCCGCTACTTCGAACGGTGTTCCGGTATCAACGATCAAGCCTCCTTTGCTTCCTCCTTCAGGACCCATGTCTATCACATAGTCTGCATTTTTGATAACATCGAGATTGTGTTCGATCACCAGTACCGAGTTACCGAGGTCTGTAAGGTGATGCAGTACTTTGACCAGTCTGTCCACATCGGCAAAATGCAGTCCTGTTGTGGGTTCATCGAGTATGTAAAGCGTTTGACCTGTATCTGTTTTGCTCAGCTCTTTGGAGAGTTTGATACGCTGTGCTTCACCGCCGCTGAGTGTGGTGGCATTTTGCCCGAGGGTGATGTATCCCAGTCCTACATCCTGAAGGGTTTTGAGTTTCTGGTGGATTTTTGGTACCGCTTTGAAAAACTCCATTGCTTCATCGACACTCATATTGAGTACTTCGGAGATATTTTTTCCTTTGTAGAGTACTTCCAGTGTCTGAGCGTTATAACGTTTTCCGCCACAGGCATCACACTTGACCTGGATATCCGGCAGAAAGTGCATCTCGATCTTGATCTCTCCCTCTCCCTGGCACTTTTCACAACGACCACCCTTGACGTTAAAGGAGAAACGTCCTATTTTGTATCCGCGTATCTCTGCTTCTTTGGTTTTGGCAAAGAGCTGGCGTATCTCATCCATCACACCGGTATAGGTTGCAGGATTACTTCTTGGGGTTCTTCCGATAGGACTTTGGTCAAGGTAGATCACTTTGTCAAGCTGCTCCAGCCCCAGACACTCCACACCTTCTACTTTTTTAACTTTTTTGGAGCGGTTAAGCAACTCTTTTGCCACAGGCAGAAGTGTCTGCAAGATCAGTGAACTTTTACCGCTGCCGCTCACCCCTGTAACGGCTACGAGATTGGCAAGGGGGATTTTGACATCAAGGTTTTGAATATTGTTGAGGGTAACGTTTTTGACTTCTATCCACTCTTTTTGCGGACGCCCTTTGTAATAGTCGATCTTTTTACGTCCATAGAGATAATCTGCCGTCAGGGTTTTGGCACGTTTGAGTTGTTTGAGTGTACCGTTAAAGATCACTTCACCACCGAATTTTCCGGCTTTTGGACCGATATCGATAATATAGTCGGCTGATTCAATCGTCTCTTTGTCATGTTCGACAACGATGACAGAATTGCCTTTCTTCTGAAGGTTTTTGAGTGTTTTGATAAGCTTGAGAGTATCTCTTTCATGAAGACCGATACTCGGTTCATCCAACACATACATCACACCCGTCAAACCGCTTCCTATCTGCGATGCGATGCGGATCCTCTGTGCTTCGCCGCCGCTGATGGTTCTGGCATCACGCCCGAGTGAGAGGTATCCGAGTCCCACATCGTAGAGAAAAAAGAGGCGTTCATTGATCTCTTTGAGAATAGGCGCAGCGATCATCTTTTGCTGCGGGGAGAGATAGTCAAAATGTTTGCTATCCGAAAAAAAGGCATACGTATCTTCGATAGGCATCTGCAGGATATCGGCAATCCCATGCCCTGCAACTTTGACAGCCAGAGAGCGTTTCGAGAGTCTGTTACCCCCGCAGTTGTCACACACTTTCTCTGTCATGAATTCACCCAGCTCTTTTTCATCTTTGAGCATATCGTGTGCTATACGGATTATTCCATGAAACGGTCTGACTACTTTATGCCGTTTCCAGGTAAATTTGGATTGTTCCACACCTCCGTGCAAAATCGCTTTTTGCTGATGTTCAGGCAACTCTTCAAATGGTACAGTCACATCGATACCTGCCTCTTCACAAAACCCCAGCAAAAGTTTAAAGTAGTATCCTTTGTTAAAACCGTACAGCAGCTTCACCGCACCTTTCTCCAGCGGCAGATGCGGATCGATCACTTTTTTCAGATCCAGTGCATAACGAATTCCAAGTCCGTCACACACTTCACAGGCACCTTTGGGAGAGTTAAACGAAAAAGAGAGCGGTTCCAAAGGTTCAAATGAGATTTTACAGTCAAAACAGGCAAAGTGTTCACTGTAATGGATATGATCCTCAGGATAGTCGATCTCTTTGGCATTCATGATCTCTATCTCCAGTTCACCGTAACTCTCTTTGAGCGCTTTTTCAACATCTTCGGCGATTCTCTGGCGATTCTCCTCTTTGACCACAACACGGTCAATGACCACTTTGATAGTATGCTTTTTGGTCTTGCTGAGTTCTATCTCATCATCGAGTCGTACCATCACACCGTCGATCATTGCACGCACATACCCTTTGGAAACAAGTGATTCGATAAGATCATGAAATGTACCCTTCTTTTCCCGGATAAGCGGCGCCATCATGACAATCTTCGCACCTTCAGGCAGCTTCTGCACCTGTTCTATAATATCCGCTGCACTCATTTGAGAAATAGGCTTGCCGCACTGGTGGCAGTGCTGTTTACCCACACGCGCATATAAAAGACGCAGATAATCGTAAATCTCGGTAATCGTTCCAACAGTTGAACGCGGGTTTTTGGAAGTGGTTTTCTGGTCGATGGCAATCGCCGGTGTCAATCCTTCGATTTTATCTACATCCGGTTTACCGATACGATCCAGGAATTGCCTTGCATAGGAAGAGAGCGACTCGATATAACGTCTCTGACCTTCTGCATAAAGGGTATCAAATGCCAGTGTACTTTTACCGCTGCCGCTGATACCGGTAATCACTACAAGAGAATTTTTGGGTATTTCAAGGTTGATATTTTTGAGATTGTGCTCTCTGGCACCGAAAACTTTGATTTTATCCATACTATCCTCTGAAAATTTTATTGACGATGAGCGCCAAAATGACGAAATTGAGTATCAAAATAAGTTTTTTATGGCGTTTGGGGTTTGTCTTATGGGCAAAATGTATCCCTATAAAAACACCGATCAGTGAAGAGATACCGACAACAAGTCCGTGCCCGTAATCGACATACCCGTAACTGCTCAAACTCACCAGCCCTGCAATAGAAGAGAATACGACAAAAAAGAGTGCCGCCGATACCGCTTCTTTGATATGATAATGCAGAAATCCCACCATAACCGGCGTGAGTAAAAGTGCACCGCCGATACCGATACTGGTTGCAAATATCCCGATAAGTACGCCGATTCCCAGAAAGAGCGCCCGATTTTCGATACGCGGTTTGTCACTCTCTGCAGGTGCATGAAAAAAGCGGTATATCGCATAAAGGATCACTCCCAGAAAAACGAATGTCAATGTTTTTGAAGAGACATGATGGACAATATAACCGCTTGCCAATCCTCCCAGAAAACCGCCCAGACCAAAGAAAATGGTACTCGAAATTTTCAGTGACCCTTTTTTAAAATTCAGATATGACCCATACAGAGAACTAAATACCATCTGCACTACGGAAATACCGATAGCCTCTTTGATATCAAAACCAAGATAAAGCAGAATCGGTACCAGAATCGTACCGCCTCCTACACCAAAAAAACCTGAAATAGCACCCACAAGGATACCCGTAAAAATCAATTCTATACTCATTATACACCTATTTGAAAATTGTCCGATTTTACATAAAAGCCACTTAAAGGTATAATATGATTATGAGTGAAGAAGCAAAAACAAAAACACACCCTTTGAACTATGACAAACTGATCGATATCTCTGTCAAACTGGTTACGGAACTCGGTTCTACAAAAGTGAGTGTAAGAGATTACCTCAAGCTTGCAAAAGGTTCGGTTATTGACCTGGGAAAACCGGCAGGTGAAAGTGTCGAACTCTATGTCAACGGTAAAATTCTGGGGAAAGGGGAAGTGATGGTTTTTGAAGAAAATCTTGCCATCAGAATCAACGAAATTCTTGATTCAGACTCCATTATCCAATACTTCAGGAAAGAAGAGCAGTGATACGTCTGTGGAGTTTGCTCTTTGTTCTGACAGTTTCACTCTACGGCACAACTCTGACAACCCATACACTTTATGAAAAGCCTGACCGCATCGATCTGATGCTCACTTTTGATGCTCCCTATCATGGAAAAATTTCCAGAACACAAAATAAAAAAGAGATGATTCTGATACTTGAGAATATCCTCTTTCCGGAAAAAAAGTATACTAAAACATTTCATTCTGATATTTTGAAAACGATGACCATCGCTTCTGTTGACCATAAAATACTGATCAAACTCGAAACACCTCACAAAATCAATGTCAACGCTTCCAAAACAATCGACAACAGCGGATTGCGTATCCGCATTCAAAAAGCGACTCCGGCTGAATCAACACAGATACAATCTCCAAAACCGATACCTTCCCCTGTGGAGACAAAAACGGACGAATACAGTTTTTCATTCGCTTTTTTGAAAATTATGCTGGTTCTGGGCGGATTGATCGCCCTGTTGTGGTTTTTGAAAAAATGGCTGGAGAAGAAAAGCGGTGGAAGCTGGCTCTTTGGAGAGAATGAACAAAACAACCAGATTAAAGTTATCATGCAAAAACCGCTTGATATGAAAAACAGAGTTGTATTGCTCAGTTACGGTAAAAAAGAGTATCTTGTTTTACTGGGGGAAAACAATCTGTTGCTGGATCGTTTTGAGGATGATGAAGCAGCGTTTGATACACTGCTTCAAAAGAGTGGTAAAACACTCGGAGAATATCTGGAGAAATAACCAAATCTATTTAAGCGCAACTTTTGCACTCTGGGATGACCGCTCAATCCAGTAAGCAGCACTCTGAGGATCTTGTTTAACACCCAGTCCATTGTTATACAATACTGCAAGATTTTGCTGTGCTATAGAATTTCCCTGTTCTGCTGCAATTTTGAAATACTGGAATGCTGTTTTGAAATCGCCTCTTTCGATAGCATCCATTGCAATAGTCAGATCAGCTGCGAACATCTGTACCGCGAATAACGCTGTTAATAGTGTAATCTTTTTCATAATTTCCCTCTTTATGTTGAAATGTTATAAAGTATATCGGCATGGTTTGAAAAAACTTTAATATTTTTTTCCAAATTTTAAAAATTAAATATACTGTATTTATCTGAAGAAAAATTTAAATAGCAAAATAAAGTGCTTCAGGGTGATGTACTACCAGGGCGCTGGTTGTCTGTTCCGGATGCATTTGATAGGTCTCTCCCAGTTCTATGCCAAACTCTTCGGGACGAAGCATTTCAAAAAGTTCTTTGTTCATCGCCAGATCAGGGCAGGCTGCATAACCAAAAGAGTAGCGGCACCCATGATAACGTGTCATTTTAACATCCCGCAAAGAGTGTCCCTCCTTCTCGGCAATATTCAATTCCAGACGAATCTGCTTATGGATTATCTCGGCAATCGCTTCTGCCAGTTCAACAGAGATACCATGCAGATGATGGTATTCGCTGTATTTTCCTGCCTGATAGAGTTCCTGCTCTTTTTCACTGAATCTTGGACCTGCACTTGCCAGCTGAAATGCGACAACATCATGACGATCACTTCTGAAATAGTCACTCAAACAGCGGTAAGGTTTGCGCATCTGTCTTGGAAACTCAAATCTGTATTTCGCTCTCTCCCGTACTGCTTCAAGCGGTTCCCTGTTGATTTCTGTTTCATTGAACCATCCCTCGCTTTCATCAAACACCAGCAGTGTATCACCGTCGGCACGGCAGGGATAGTAGCCATAAAGTGTTACCGGTTCCAAAAGTTTTTCTTTTAAAATATCACGTTTCATCTCTTCGAAAAGCGGCCACAGTTTTTCATTTTCAATTTTCTGGCGCTCCTCTTTGGTCAGCTTCTTGTTGACATATCCCCAGCGCTGATTAAAAAGCATTTTGTGATTTATCCAGTCAAAAGCGATCTCATCCACTTTGGCATCCATTACACGCCTTCCCCAAAACGGAGGATTCGGAATCTCTATATCACGGCGGGGCATTTTGATCTGTGATAAAGGGGGAATATCTTTTTTGGTTTTCTTCTTCACCACCGCTACATCCAGTTCCTCTTTTTTACTGCCCAGGTTGGTATCGAAATTACCCTCTTCAATACGTCCCATAGCGACAATTCCATCAAATGCATCTTTGCAGTAGAAAATAGGACCGTCATACGCCGGACGACAATATTCGTCGATAAACTTGCCTGTCAGTGCCGCACCGCCAAGCAAAACAGGAAGGGTGATTCCCCTCTCTTTCATATATTGAAGATTTTCAAGCATTACCCCTGTGGACTTTACCAGTAAACCACTCATACCTATGGCATCTACATGATGTTCCTCCAGAACATCCAGGAAAGTCTCTATATCTGCTTTGATTCCGATATTGATTACTTTATAGCCGTTATTGGTAAGAATAATATCGACCAGGTTTTTTCCGACATCATGAACATCTCCTTTGACAGTTCCCAGTACCAGTGTTGTCTGTGTTGTCTTCTCTTTTTTGGGAAGATAGGGATTGAGCCAGTCTACTGCCGCTTTCATTGTCTCTGCGGACTGCAATACAAAAGGAAGCTGCATTTTTCCGCTTCCAAAGAGTTCTCCCACCTCTTTCATTGCATCAATCAAAACAACATTGACAATCTCTTCGGGAGGAATTTCATCCTTTGCCTGGGGTAAAAGCTGCAACATACGCTCTTTGTCACCATCGAGCAGCAGTTTATGCAACTTTTCCCGTGTACTCATCTTTGCAAATGCAGCATCCTCTTCATCACTGTTTTTGACTTCAACATTGGAAAAGTAGTCGATAAATTTAAAAAGGGGATCGCCCTCTTCTCTTCTGTTAAAAAGCAAATCTTCACAAACTTTGATATCCTCTTCGCTCATTTTGTGCATCGGGATCGTATTTTTGACATTGACTATCGCCATAGAGAGTCCTGCTTTGACACAATGATGCAGAAAAACAGAGTTTAGATACTCTCTGGCATGTTTATCCAGACCAAAAGAGATATTGGATATTCCCAGCACAAATCCTACTTCAGGGTGCATTGCATGAAACTCGCGAATCGCTTCGATTGTTTCAATTGCGGCAGTATGATATTCGGCTTCACCACTTCCTACTGTAAAAGTCAAAAGATCAAATACCAGATCACGGGGATCAAGTCCATGCTCTTTGGTTGCCAGTTGATAGATCCGTTCGGCAACTTTGACTTTAGTCTCTCTATCCTTTGCCATTCCCACTTCATCAATCGTCAAACAAACTAGTGCTGCGCCAAAACGTTTTGCCAGCTGACAAACGGCATTGAACTTTTCAATCCCATCTTCGAGATTGACGGAGTTGATAATCGGCTTTCCACCTACCTGTTTCAAACCAATTTCCAGCGCCTGGGTCTGGGTAGAATCCAGCATCAGCGGCAGTGTCACTTTCTGAGAATAGAGAGATGCCAGAATCTCCATATCCCGACTCTCGTCACGACCTGCAAATCCTACCGAAAGGTCGATACCGTGTGCACCGTAGCGTACCTGCTGCTGTGCTACAGAGAGTGTCCCTTCATAATCTTCCGCCAGAAGCAACTCCCGGAAAGCTTTGGAACCTGTTGCATTGCTTCGCTCACCAATCAAAAAAGGAGGTGGATCCTGCATAAGATCTTTTGTCTCAAAAAGAGAAGCCAAAGCTTTAGGCTGACTCCCTGTCGGAGGTTTGGGAACAACACCTTCAAGTGCATCACTCAGCGCTTTGATATGCTGAGGCGTCGTACCGCAACAACCGCCAAGCAGAGCTACACCATCGTAGTTGACAAATTTTTGCTGTTGTTGTGTAAACTCTTTTGGTCCCATCGGATAGAAGGTAAAACCGCCTCTGTTTTGCGGTAATCCAGCATTGGCATGTACTGAGATAGGTTTGTTCCATACTTCTGAAAGTGTTTTGACATGTTTTTCCACCTGTTCAGGACCTGTCCCGCAGTTAAATCCCAAAGAGAGGATATTAAAAGGCTCCATAATAACCGCAATTGTTTTGGCATCCGTACCGATCAGCATACTTCCCGCCAGCTCAATTGTCACTGAAACCATAACCGGAATATTTTTTCCTTTTTCCGCTGCGATATCACTGCAGGCATGCAGCGCCGCTTTAATCTGTAACGGATCCTGACATGTTTCAAGTAAAAAGAGGTCGGCACCGCCGTCAATCAGACCGGCTGCTGCTTGTGAGTAGCCTTCATACATCTCATCATATTTGATATGTCCAAGTGAAGGAAGTTTGGTTCCGGGACCCAGATCACCGGCAACATAACGCGGTTTTTCTGCTGTGCTGTATCTGTCGCAAAGGGCTTTGACAATCTCCGCACCAGCTTTGGAGAGCTCATAGGCACGTGCACCGATATCGTAATCTTCCAGTACCCAGGGAATTGCACCAAAAGTATTGGTTTTAATAATATCCGCTCCGGCTTTGAGATAAGCTTCATGTATTTTGGAGATACCCTCTCTGAGGGTAACATTCAAAAGTTCATTACACCCTTCATTCCCTTCCCATGCCGACTCCGGAATTTCAAGATTTTGAATCTGCGTCCCCATTGCACCATCGATGATGAGGACTTTTTCTTTGATAAGTTGATGTAGATCAGGTTTTTGCAAGATTTTTCTCTTTTTGGCGCAATTTTACACTAAAGAGATAAAAAGATTATGAAGCACACTTTTTACATATGCCAAAAAACTGTATTGATGTTTCCGATACGTTAAAACCACTCTCTGCAGGAATACTCTTTTCCAGTCCGGAAGTATCAACCATAACATCTTCTATCTCTCCGCAATTTTGACAAATCATGTGAGAGTGACGCTCCTTGACCAATTCATACTTATTATCCTGCCCTACGATTTTCAATTCATTGATAAAATTATTTTCCATCATTGCATTGATATTTTTATAGACTGTTGCCAGAGAAAGTGAAGGAAAACTCTCTTTGATTTTTTCAAAAATATCTCTTACACTGATATGTCCATACTCATCCATTAACTGTATTATTGCCAGTCTTTGCGGAGTAATTTTGATATTATGTTCTTTCAGCAAATTCATATATTTTTGCACTTTTTTACCTTTTTATTTTAAGTATAGCATATATTGGCATTTTCGTCAAACAAAATATTGTAAATAAGAATAATTATCTTACTAAGCGGATTCCTGAAAGATATTGCAGCTTTAAAAGTGCCCCTAAAATATCGGCTCTCTCCTGCCAGATATCACGTTCCAATTCCAGTATATATGCCTTTTTTAAAAACTGTTCTTTTTCAGAAATTCCGGAATCTCCTTTGAGAGGATGTCTGCTTTTAAAATTATAATGTTTCAATAGTTTAAGCTGATAACTTTTCTCCTGTTTCAGTTTGCCTATCCTCTCTTTATGAAAAGCAATATTATCATATAAAAAAGAGACCTCTTTTTCCAAAAACAGTCTCAAACTCCTGATCTTCTGGAGATAATATTTGCGTTCAAGTTTTAACAATTGTTCTTTTTTTTCGAAATCATCTAACGGAATACGCAACTGTACCCCGCCGAGAGTCTCTTCTCTCTCCACAAAAGTATACTGCTTCCGGTTAAGGTAAAGTTCCGCTTTAATATGATCTGTCCATTTATCTTCCAGTGTTGCCGCTTCAAGTTTCTGTTTCTCTATCTTCAGGGCAGGCGCATTTTGAAGTGTTACTCTTTTCAATTTTTCGGCATCTAGTAGTTTTTTAGTTTCTATGGTCGAAATCAGACTGCGATATTTAGAATCAAAAGGCTTTAGCCGTTTTATATAAATATGATCAAGCACTTCACAACTCTTTTCATACTCTGTTTCAAGTTTATCATAATCCATACGTGTCATTGTACCTATACCCACTCTTTGAGCGCCATCATGAAGTGCTTTTTTCAGTAAAGTGTTGCGGCGCTGTTCATAATAATATGCGATAGTGCGTTTTATATCTTTTATCTCATAATACGCCACTTGACTATAGTTTGAGATAATATCTTCTATTTCATAATCAAATGCAATACTCCGCTGTAATCGTTTCTTTTGTGCTTTTTTACGTGAGCCGTAATATCCGTTTCTGAGTATATCCCAAGCAATCCCCATCTCATAACCATTACGTCCTTTACTAAATGCACGTTCTGCCGTAAAACGAGCTTCAAGCGCTGTTTTTTGGAAATGCGATTCATAAAGAGCAAGATACTCCTCTTTTGTTTTCAACATATCTTTTCTGAAATCCAGACCATCTTCCATTAAATGCAGCAAAGTAGCATTATGCCCGAAAATGGAAGGAGCTATTCCCTCTTCATGAAGTGACTGATCCCCGGTAACAATTCGTTCGCTTCTTTTCGCTTTTTCAACAGAAACAGGATAATAATAATACTCCAACCCTAGAGATTTTGCCATGGTAATTATCTGTTTGAGTACTCTCCAGGAGAGAGGCTTTCTGCTCTGTATAGCGATATACTGCTTACCACTCTTCTTTTTAACTCTTTGCACCACATCAAGACCAGTTTTTCTGGCTTTTTCTGTAATTTTGGCTATTTCAGTACGGTTCTCTTTATTGTATAATCCAAACTGTATCATATAGCTCTTTTGTGAAGCATGTAAAAAAGAGAATATACAGAGCATAAGCACTATTTTGAACATAGCAATCCTTTGTTTGTAGTATGAAGATAACGGAAAGTATCACAGGCAATATCGTTTTTACCGTCCGGCGGTGCCCATCTTGCATCGTCAGGACAAGTTTCAATAGCTTTCCAGTGATGCTGCTGAGGTATATCAAAAACAATATGATCGATTTTATTGTGATGGGCATAACCGCCATGCAAATTGATATCTACGCCGGATTGTATGTTATAAATATGATTTCCAGCTGCACTCCACTGGAGTGTAATGTGGCGTATATTTCGTACCAGGCTATTACGAAAAACAGAATAATATGTTCGGGCAAAACGTACATAGCCATTCCCTTTTTTACCTTTGTTCCAGCTGCCGTCTATCTTGAGGTTTTCAAGAAATATACGATAGCTATAGTTCATATGAACAGGATGGCTGCCGCTTTGTAAAATATTGAGGTTTTCTATATGTACATTTGCAGCATACTCCAGTAATATAGCATCAACAGAGACTTCAGGTGCACTATTTTCATAAAGATACTGATAAGACTCTATTTTTGCATCTGTGTACATCTGCTTAAGTGTAAAATCCCTGAGTTCTACATTTTCTACAACTTTCAGTGCAACTACTTCGCTTTTTTGCGCTTCAAAATCTGTCAGGAGAGGTTTTTCCGTATCTATTCGCGATAAAGAGGGAGTATAATCATACACTTTTACAATCTCCTGACGCAGATAGGGATATTTTTTAAACCATTTTTTGGAACCCAGCATCTGCAAGAATGGCAAATCATTTGGTTGTCGTACCAGGAGATATTTTCCCACCTCTTTTTTAGTTTTACAAAACAGATGACTTTGATTGCGATAGATATTTTTCTCTATAAAACCTATTCTCTTTCCTCGTTTACCCAAAATCCCTATAACAGCTTTATGTTTACCTCGGATATGGGAAAGAAGTATTGTTTTCTCTTTTCCGGCTCCCTGTATGACAATATTGCTCCGTGTGATAAAAAGAGGAGTATATAGATCATAAACGCCCTCATCAAACTGCAATACTATTTTATGCTTTGGATCACTCTTAGCAACTATTTTATTGATCTTTTCTGCGACATCTTTACTACCCGGTCGAATACCATAACGTTTAAGATAGATAACTACAGGATAAGTTTTCTGAAAATTTTGTGCCGCATTAAGCTGCAATGAATTGGCTGTATCAAAATTTTTAAAATAAGAAATCAAATTTTTTCCAGGGACTTTCAAAGCACTATGCGTTACCAGAAGCAGAGTCAAAAATAGTGTAATAGTACTGTACATCGCTATCTTCGGCATCAAATATACCAGAGGATGTTTGATATGCACAGCCTCTTTTTTGTTTTTCTGGACATCACTATTTTTTGACCAGCTCTGATCAGAGAGATTGTAAAAAGCTTTGATCTTAACCAGTGCCCCTATCCACTGTGTATAGAGAATAAGAAGCAGCATCCTCCAGTTTACCATGTGACCAAAAAAGGAGATCATAAAAAGCTGAAACAGGCGTATAAAGATCACCCACACAATAAAAAAAAGCAGATAATATGGAGAAATTGTAAATGAGAGAATCAGTGCACTCACAACACCTACGAGGGAAGTCCACATCACAAAACGCTGATCCAGAATCACATACCAAATATACCATCCCATCTTTCGCGGTCCAAGTTTCAATGCTCTGGTATTGTTACGCAGGGTATTGCCGAACCATCGGTAAGGAAGAGATCTGCTTAACTGTAAAAACTTTCCATCCCGACTTTCAAGTGAAACACATAAAATATCAGGTAGATAGAGCATATCCCACCCATTTTTGAGAAGATAAAACCATGTACTTTTATCATCTCCCATCAAAAAACGAAACTTTCCATGAAGAGGATCTGTCAATATATCGTTCTCAACTTGTTTGATAAATGCTTCTTTGACAACAATATCTGTCCGATAAGCGCTCAGTCTACCTGTCAATGTCATCACTTTACGAGACAATGAGTGTGCCTGAAAAAGAATGTGCCTCTGTCCGAATTTCAAATTGAACCACTCTATATACCATCTGTTTTTGGAATTAATGTAGGCGACTTCATTGGTGGTCACAGCACCAAGATTATATTCAGAGGCAAAGAAAGGAAGCATCTTACGTAAAAATCCCTCTTCAAGATAACTGTCACCATCCATAAAAATTGTAACAGAGTTGGGATCTGAAAACTTCTCCTGATGATACTCTCTGGCGATCGTACGCAGCGCATGTCCCATAGCAATCCGTTTTCCCGCATTTTGATGCTGAAAAATCAGCTTGATACGATGTGCCTCTTCATAGGCTTTGAACATAGCCTGAATAACAGCATCTTCTTTGGGCGTCGCAGTTGCCACGACGATGGTTACCTTTGAGGGAATAGATTTAATCTCTGACAAGATAGACCTGAAACACTCCACACTCACCCAGAAATCTTCCTTGTACGATGGAATCATGAAATAGAGATGTTGAGGATATTTCACCGATTCCGGCAACTGATTTACTTTACGCCGGAGTGCAGGATAGTAAAAATATCGATATATCAGTGCCCGAATATAATTTAAAATCATCCAGCCGTAACGCCATAGTGCAAAAAAGGTTAATGTAATGATAACTCCATGTTTAAGCAGATAGATCTGAGGTTGAAGCCAAATCAGTAAAACAAGTGCAATCAACCCGTAAAGTATCAGCGGCGTAAGGAAAGAGTGCAATGCTTTTTTTTCATTGAATCTTTGCTGCATCTTTAAAACTCTCTTTTAAAAAGTAACTCTACCCTTTGATGTGGTTTCAATCGATATGTCGTTTTTTCAGGTCTGATATATACACTAAAAGTATCATTTTGAAGAAGAGATTCATCGATATTGCCTGTTTTATAAACCTCTCCATGAAAGGTAATATTTTCATTTCGATCTACAATATCCACTTTGGTGCCGACTGCAATATCCGAAAAGTGACTATTTGGAACATTGGCAACTATATATGCTTCATCTTCTGTCCACAAAAGTAAGAGAGGTCTGCTTTTTACAGCTTCTTCTCCTTCTCTAACGTAGATCTCATATACCTCCCCATCAGCAGGCGCGCTGACATGATAGAGGGCAAGTTGCTTTTTCAGGTAGTCTGATTTTACGTTGATTTCATCAATCTGTAAACCATTTTTGGTATTCTCAGGCTCTTTTTCAATACTCTTCTCCTGCATTGTTTTTATCTTTTCCAAAGAGAGTTTGGCATCGATATAGGCATTTTCTAACGCCAGAAGTGTTGAAGCCGTGATCAGACGTGATGCATACTGTGCTTTTGCATTTTGATAAGCATTATAAGTTCTGGTCACTTTTCGTTTTGCTATTTTTAACAGTGCCGTGTGTTGTTTTTCACTCTTTTGCAAACGTTTTGTTTCATATGCTATAACATTTTTTTCTCTCTTTTTGGCTACTTCCAGCAGTGCGAGACGATATTCGATTTTACTACTGTCTATCTGCGCAAGAGGCGCACCCTCTTTGACAATATCATGCTCTTTAACATAAAGTTTTTCTACTATCCCTCCAATATGCGGATAGATTTTAAGATCATTTCCCGTGACAATACCGCTCCCTTCATAAGTGTAACGCATATTGTAAAAGAGCAGTAAACCAAGTAGACCAAAGACAACAAAAGCAAAAAGAATATATCTTACCGATGTACGTAAAAAAGAGGATTTAAGCGCCTGTGCTTCATCTTCCTGTAAGAGAACCGGTGTCTGTATCGGTGTTTCAATCTGCGGTTCTTCATACACAGCGATAATATCATCCACCCTGTCAATTTTACCGGATATAGCAAGTTCGATAAAACGACGCAAGACATTTTTATTTTTGGAACTAAGATCGACAAAGGAGAAACCGGAACGCCCTTTCTCGGTATATTCATGAAGCAACGTCACAGGTAAAGAGAGGGTGGCTTCATACATAGGAAGAATTAAAACTGCTTTGATTTTTTCGCCGGGTTCCAACTCAAAAGGAAGATCTTTCAATGCAAGTCCCGTTAAAGACCAATCTATTGCATTGAACTGTTCTCCATTAAGAATAACTTTTAAAGGAAGAGAGGTACGATAGGATTTTCGCATGGAATTATTTTCAAATTGTGTTACCAGCGACATACCAATATCTCCTTCAGTTAAGTAAATTATTTATATAGTAGTAAATAATAGTTTACATTGTGCTGAAGAAGATATTTATTTAATTGATTTAAAGATCTTGTTCAATCACCTCTTGAAATTTCTGGAAAAAAGTATTTTGCAATGTATCAAGCGGTCTGCTGATCTCGTTACAGATAAATTTATCACCACCTGTTTTGCCTATTTTGGTATAAGGAATATGCTGTTTTGAGGCAAAATCTTCAAATGCATTTTCATCTTCTACCTCTACAACAGCTCTTGAAAAAGTCTCACTGAAAATGTCACGCGTATCTTCACAAGTTATCTGACATGACAAACCTTTACCGCCTGTAACTGCCATCTTTGCCAGGGTAATCGCTATACCGCCTACACTGATATCTTTTGCAGCAGAGAGCAGTCCTTGCTTATTTGCTTCGACAACAAAGTTCCATAAAGCACGCTCTTTTTCAAAATCTATTTTGGCAAGTTTACCCGCTACCTCGTCAAACAATACCTTCATATAAAGCGATCCGCCGAAATCATGTTCTGTCTCACCCAGCAGATAGAGTGTATTACCCTCTTTCTGTAAAGAGGAAGGAAGAACTTGATTCTGGTTTTCATTGACACCAACCATAGCAATAGTAGGTGTAGGAAAAACTCCCACACCGTCTGTTTCGTTGTAGAGAGAGACATTTCCGCTGACTACCGGTGTATTGAGTGCTTTACAGGCGCTTTTGATTCCTTCACAACCCTCTGCAAACTGCCACATGATTTCGGGATTTTCAGGATTTCCATAGTTTAGACAATCGGTAATCGCCAGCGGCGTCGCACCGCTCATTGCAACATTTCGTCCACTCTCCATTACTGCCGCTGCTGCACCGCCTTGAGGATCAATATAACAATAACGCGGATTACAATCACTGCTCATTGCAATCGCTTTTTTGTTCTCTTTGACACGAATTACGCTGGCATCGAGTGAACCTGGCGCTTTGACAGTATTTGTCTGCACCATAGAATCATACTGTTCATATACCCATGCTTTATTGACTACTTCCAGAGAACTGAAAAGTTTGTCAAATGCTTCATCGTTTGTAACTTTTGGAAAATTATCGATAGTAACATCTGCAATTTTGTCAAGATAGGCAGGTTTCTTAACCGGTCTGTCCAGTACAGGCGCCTCTTCGGTAATCGGATCGATCGGAATATCCGCTACTTTTTCACCATGCCAGAAGAGTTCCATATTTCCCGTATCGGTCACTTCACCCACTACGGCAACATCCAGATCCCACTTCTCAAATATCTCTATAATCTTCTCTTCATACCCTTTTTTGGCACAGATCAGCATACGTTCCTGAGACTCTGACAACATAAATTCATAAGGTGTCATATTCTCTTCTCTGGCAGGCACTTTGTCAAGATCCATCTTCATACCGCTGCCGCTGCGCCCTGCCATCTCAAAAGAGCTGGAGGTCAAGCCTGCCGCACCCATATCCTGAATACCGACAATATAGTCATGTTTAAAGAGTTCCAGACACGCTTCCAAAAGCAGTTTTTCTGTAAAAGGATCTCCAACCTGTACGGTTGGGCGCAGAGATTTACTCTCTTCTGTAAAACTGTCACTGCTCATCACCGCACCGCCAAGACCATCGCGTCCCGTTTTACTCCCGACATAAATGACAGGATTGCCGATACCCTCTGCCCGTCCATAAAAAATCTCATCTGTTTTACAGGTACCCAATGTAAAAGCATTTACCAGAATATTTCCATTGTAGGCTTCATCGAAGAAAGTTTCGCCACCGATTGTGGGAACACCCATACAGTTACCGTAATCACCGATACCGGCTACGACACCTCTGACAAGATAACGCTGATGTTTGCTGATTTTGTCATCGTTGGTAACATTTCCGAAACGCAGTGCGTTAAGATTGGCAACCGGTCTGGCACCCATGGTAAAAACATCTCTCAAAATACCGCCCACACCCGTTGCCGCTCCCTGATAAGGTTCGATAAAACTAGGGTGATTGTGTGATTCCATCTTGAAAACTGCCGCCATTCCATCACCAATATCAATAACACCGGCATTTTCACCCGGTCCCTGGATTACCCACGGCGCTTTGGTTGGAAAACCGTTCAGATATTTTTTACTTGATTTATAAGAGCAGTGTTCACTCCACATTGCCGAGAAAATACCGATTTCAAGCAGATTGGGTTCACGCTTTAAAATCTTTTTGATATGTTCATAATCTTCATGAGTCAATTTGTGAGAACGTAGTACTTCATCTATATTTTGCATATGTTACCTTGCCTGTTGATAGTTTGTTAGATTTTACTAAAAATGGACTTACAGCGGTATCAATCAGAATAAGAAAATATCAGGAAAAAATAGAATAAAGAGAGAAAAACAGAATAGAAAAAAATGATGGTGCGACCGGGGGGATTTGAACCCCCACACCCGAAGGCACTACCCCCTCAAGATAGCGTGTCTACCAGTTCCACCACGGTCGCATAATAAATAAAAAGAGAGAGGGAGTGCCTCTCTCTTCTGTAAGAGTTATTAACCTAAGAACGGGTTCGCGTAAAGTGCGATCAATGCAATAACAAGTGCATAGATAACCTGTGCTTCGATCATCGCCAGTGCAATAAACATCGTAGTCATAAGCTTTCCGCCTAGACCTGGGTTTCTAGCTGTACC
>CAZYZD010000045.1:0-17503 GCA_964651755.1 uncultured Sulfurospirillum sp.
GGAAAATCGGTTTGCCGCTTCTGACTTTTTATAATGCATCCAAATATGCTGTTGAGGGAGTAACAGACTCGCTGCGTTATGAGTTAAGAGAATTTAATATCCGTGTACACTCCATCATGCCCGGGTTTTTTGATACTAATTTTGCCAGAGACAATTTGGTAGTCAATGAGAAGATATTTTCCAAAGAGTCTCCCTATGCCGAACTTGCTGATACACTTGCTCCGCAGATTATAGAGCAGATCAATCATGGAAACGATCCTCTCTGGGTAGCAGAGACGATATATAAAATTATCGAAGATGAAAATTTTCCGGCACGTGTGACGGCAGGAGAAAAAGCAAGTAAGTTTATCCCTATGAAAAAAGAGTTGAGTGATGAGGATTTTGAGAGACGGGTGAGGGAGTACTACAACCTTGGATAGCCTCTTTTTTAATATTACCGAGAGACGTTATAAAAGAGAAGTTCATGAAAATTATATCCGGGTAGATATCTCCAACGGAGTACTTTTCCTTAAAAGTGATGTTTCTTTTTCATTTCATCTTAAAAATCTTGACAGAATGGTAATGCTCTCCTATGTGAAGGCAGGTAAGCTTAGTTTTCATGAAGATATTGAAAAGAGAGTTTATGATGCTTCAGAGAGTCAGATATATGTCTCTTCCAGACAGAATATTACTATTGAAGCGGATGGTGATATTTTTATCTTGTTTATTGCTGATTTTTTTCTCAAAAGATATCTTAGCGGTAGTGTGAATGATCCTATCGATTATTTGTACAAAGAACTTCAGAAAGAGCATTTGCTTACATTGGTGGATTCTAAAAGTATCGATGCGCTGAGTCTCTATCTGATCAATAAAATTACCCAGCTGAAAACTTCCGGTATCCGATGCGAACATGATGTGATAGAGCTTCTTATGCACCGGTTTTCACTGCTGGATATCATAGATCCTATGATTGGGGTTGATGAAGTGAAAATTGCCAAAAGAGCCAAGAATTACCTCTTGAAAACTTTTTGTGATCCTCCGACGATTCAAGAACTTTCCCATATTTGTGCCACCAATGAATCTAAACTCAAAAAGAGTTTCAAAAAAGTCTATAAAACGACTATCTACAGCTATATCCGGAAACTGCGGCTGGAAGAAGCAAATCTGCTTTTAAAAGAGCAAAACCTCAGTATCAAAGAGGTGGCAAACATGGTGGGATATAGACACCAGGGGCATTTTAGCAAACTCTTTTTTGAGAGCTACGGTGTATATCCGAAAGATTTAGGACGAAGATAGCTCTAAAAAAAACCCTTTTGTGACAAAATAAAATCCTTTTTGTGCCTAAAGTATGTTGTTTGTCCGTTCAAACTATATTATAATTTTATAATAGTTATAGGAGGTGCTATCATGGAACGGATTTGGAAGATTATTTTGGGGACGCTGGGATTTATTGTGCTTTTTTATGGTGCGCTGGCGTTGATGCCATCTAAAGAGATCACTTATATGGATGATGCTACACTTCGAAGTTATGCTCTTTCACACGGTCTTGCACCGGTACCGACGACATATGAAAAATTGCTGGAAGTAGTGGATAACCCCCGGAATCCACTTTCCAAAGAGAAAATAGCACTTGGAAAGAAGCTTTTTTTCGAGACGGCACTCTCCTATGATCGTACTATCAACTGTGCTTCATGTCATATGCTGGAAGAGGGCGGGGATGATAACATACCAACTGCGATTGGCTTTGATGGGCAGGCAAATCCGAAACATCTGAATTCTCCGACAGTACTTAATGCTGCATTGGCAAAGGCACAGTTCTGGGACGGGCGTGCCAAAGATGTGGAAGAACAGGCAGGAGGTCCTATGCAGGCACCTTTTGAGATGCATATCACACCGGAACTGGCAGTTGAGAGAATCAAGGAAAATCCTGAATACCGCAAAGCATTTGATGCCATTTTCAAAGAGGGTGTGACATTTCAAAATATCCAAAATGCCATCGGTGCGTATGAGCGTACACTGTTAACCAGAGGCAGTTACGATCGTTTTCTGGAAGGGGACGATACGGCTATCAGTGCTGCTGCCAAAAGAGGGATGAATCTCTTTATTCAGAAAGGGTGTAAAGGGTGTCATACAGGAATGAGTGTAGGCGGGCAAAGTATCCAGCAGTTTCCACTACGTCGTTCTGTCGGTGATATTTTCAGAAGTGAGCCGTTTCCGTTTCCCAATACCGGAGGTTTTCTGGGCAGAGAGAGTATGAAGAAATTCCGTGTACCGATTTTACGAAATATTACAAAAACTGCTCCCTATTTTCACAATGGTATGGTCAAAGACCTCAAAGAAGCTGTGCGTATTATGAGTAAATACCAGATAGGAGAAGAGTTCGATCCGCAGCAGATCGAAGATGTTGTTGCCTTTTTGAAAACACTTGAAGGTGAAGTAGTGTTTTAAAAAAGAGGTTAGTAGATTACTTCAAAACCGGATGTAAAACGATACTTCTCTTCAGGTTGTAAGACGATAGTAAACTCTCTGGCAAATGCATTGATCTTTTGGATGGAACAATTCTCTTTGCAGCTGCTGTGAAGGGTAATTTTATCGCCATATGTCGGGATGCGTTCTTCTATTTTCAGGATGGAAGCACTTTTCCCCTGATTGCGTAAAATGTATGTTGTTTCGACTTCCCTGTACTTTCGTTTAGAGATAAATTTGGTGATTTTCTTTTCTCCTGCAATATCAAAAAGTCTGCCTACTGTAAGTTTTACCTGTTCCTCTGCCGGGGTGTTGTCAAGATGGTCTTCCCCTATATAGTGGGTATTTTTGCTGCTATCACTCTGATACATCCGGACGGCGCCGGCAGGAAGGGGAATACCCAGACCATCTTTTTTACGGTTGATAAAAGTGATGATATTGTCAAAATGAAGTTTCTGTGTACCGTAATTTTCAAAATAGCTATTGATACATTTACCATATTGTTCATATTTGATATCTTTTTTGTCAATAAAAAGGATCTGTTTTTGTTCTTTGTTCCGGATACTCTCTTTGAAAGGGATTTTATAAAGATGGTAACCGGAAAAGGACTCTTCATGAACTGGCATTGCATCTAATGCAACCGCTTCTGTTTTATAGTTTCTGCTATATGTGCGAGGTTGTACAATACGATGCAAATCACCTGCAATACAGTGAATGGTGGCATTTTCATAAGATGCGCCGGAATTGTTTGTGATAGTGATCCATCCAGTCAAATCGAAAACTTTTTTGTTCAAATCCAGTACATAGTCACTTTTCCAGGAGATGTCGCGGCTGAGATATTTCAGATCGATCTCCAGTGCTGTTGTATCAGAAGCATTGATATGCCATACCAGGCTTGGTTTGGTGATCATAGAAGGCGGTATTTGTGAAAAAACAACCTGTGTGGCTGTGTTGAGTGTATAAATCTTGTTGTTAATGCTGTTTTTTACAATCACTGAGGGTGTAGCAGCCAGTAAAATACCTTCTTCCAGGGAAGGGTTCTCCCCGTTGGTATAGTAAGTGACCTTTTTGTCGATACTCTTTTGCAGCAGAGAAGATAAAGTGATGAGGTTGTAAATATAGTTTTGGGAATAGAGTGTAACTTTACACCCTTTGAAAGAGGGAATGACACTTTGTGTGATCACTTTACTCGGTATACCCTCATAAATCAGTTTCTGTACACCTTTGGTAACGTCTGTGATTCTTGATTCATGGACAAACGCGAGATTGTTGTTATAGACAGTAATAGCAACATCTTTTGCTTTTGGAGGGATGAATGTATCTGCATGAAGAAAAAGAGAAATAAGTGTGAGTATGAGAACGGTTTTCATAAAAACTGCCTTTTGATAATCTCTTTTAACAATAGCAAAAAAGTGTAAATATCGCAAATAATGCTAAAATATAAAAAAACTATCTAAAAAGTATTATTCATGAAGTATATTTACCTTTTCTTACTAGTTGTCTGGTTTTTTTACGGTTGTGGATCATCCCCGGAAGAAGAATCGAAAGATACAGGAAAAAAGAAACTTCAAATCATTTTAGAAGAGAACACTTCCGGTGTGGTACTGCAGGATATTTGTTATGGAGAATATACTCTGCTAAAGCAGCCTGGAAATCTTTTTCAACTTTCGTTGCAGAGTGAGGATAATCGTTCATTTACACTGGAAAGTACAAAAGGATGGGAAGAAGTCACAATTGTCAAAACAGAGAATAAAGAGAAAATTACCCTGAAAAATCCAACAGAGAATGATCTGCCTGATACCCTGGAAGTAAGTGTTACCATCCAGCAGGAAGAGAAACACAGTATATGGGATATACAGGTAGATGGTTTGGGAAAAGAGTGCTCTTTGATGGATATCTCTTTCCCTCTGTTTCATATTAAAGCCGAAGGAGATGATACTTTTTTCCTTCCCTACTATTATGGCAAATTGATTCATAATCCGGCAAAAGGGATAATGTATGATTTGATCTATCCCCGCGGACTGGGTGCGACGATGCAGTACCTGAGTTACTATAATCAAAACTATGGAATCTATTTTGGTTTTGCCGACCCCAAAGCTTCTTTGAAACATTTTGTGGTGAAGGCAGAGAGAGGAGGAGTAAATGTTGGAGGAGTCTATCCCGCAGAAAATAAAACGGTGATGGGAAATGCATGGCATTTACCAGGCAGTTTTGTTTTGCATATATTTGATGGAGACTGGTATGATGCTGCACTGCTTTATAAAAACTGGGTATCGAAAGAGGCTGACTATTTTCCCAAAGATACCCCGCAAAGGCTTGCCCGGCAGAAAAAGTTTGCATCTATCGGTATCTGGGCACAGGAACATATCGATCTCTATTTGCCAGGGGAGATAGAATCACATCTGAGAGATTTCAGAGATTTTATGCAAATGCCTGTGGCAATTACCTGGACAAAGTGGTTTGAAGATACCAATAAAGAGTTTGACAGAGGCTATCCTGATATTTTTTACCATGAAAAAGAGGGGCTTGAGAGTGTGATCGGGCATCTGAAAGGGCGTTACGGTGATACAATCCTGCTTTCTCTCTATATCAACGGCAGGCTATATGATCAAAATCTTTCTTCCTATCGTACAGTTGGTATAAAAGCGGCAGCTAAAAAGGGTGACGGCACACCTTATACCTATAGAAGCAAAAGTTTCGGACGGTTGTTTTCTGTGATGTGTCCTACCCGGACTGAATGGCAGGAGAAAGTGATCGGGGCAGTACGTTATAGCTGGAAAGATTTGGTAGTTGACGGTGATTATATTGATCAGGTAGCGGCTGCACGGGCAGTGGAGTGTATGGATAAAAGACATGGGCATCCGCTTGGCGGAGGGCATTATTGGCGAGATGGCTACAAAGAGATGTTTTCCAAACTGCACAGGATAGATCCTTGCCGTTTTCTGACGAGTGAAGGAGCCTGTGATTTTATTGCCGATGAGGTAGATGGCTTTTTGAGTGAATCTTATGTAACAAGTAACCAGGTTCCGGCATTGCAAGTGGTTTATGGCGGAAAGGTTCAGTTTTACGGTACCCATACGGGATGGAGTGATTATAAACCCTCTGACGCTCCTGATTCGCAGAGGTTTTATGCAAAATATGCCCGCAGTTTCTGTTATGGTGTTCAGCCGGGCAGGGTGTGGATGGGACTTGTACAGTACCCTGACAATCGTCGTACGGCAAAAGCGGCCAATTTTCTAAAAAAACTAGCATCCTTGCATTTGAAATATAAAGATTTTTTCTCTTTTGGAGAGATGGTGCGACCTTTGGTTCTGGAAGGGAAGATTCCGGAACTTATTTTCAGAACTATCGGGGCAAACGGAGAGTGGGAAGATGTACACCAGCCTGCGATTCAAAGCAGTGTTTACAAAAGCGGAGAAAAGGTTTTGCTTCTGTTCGTCAATGGTACAGTCTCTGAAAAAAACGACTCAAAAATCGATTTCTCATTTTCCTTCGATGCTCGGAAATATGGATTAAAAGTACCTTTGGAAATGAAAGAAATCAGTGAAGATGGGGAGGGTGGATTTGAAAGTGTTCTGAATCCATTTTGCAAAGAGATTGTATTGAAAGAGCGTGAAGTGAGAGCCTATCTTGTGCAACAGATAAAATAAAAAGAGCGGTGACAGTATGATCTACCACCCGTCTGTTATTTCTACAATCTGATAACCCTCTTTCCAACGTTTCCTGATAAGTGCATGGAGGTGACTCCATTTATTTGAGAGATCATAACTTTGTGATTTGTAGCGTTTTGTTTTGGAAAATGTACCAACCCACTGGTCAAAACCAAAATGCAGATCAGTTAGAAAATAGCCGTCATTCCATCGCTGTCGTATGATGCGCTGAAAAGCTCCCCATGTTCTGGCAGCATCGAGTGTTTGTGGTGTTTTGGCATTTTTTTGGACAAATGCGATCCATTGACCTTCATAGTATCGTATGAAGTCAATTTTATACCCTTTTCCCCATGCTTTTTTAACTTTTGTGCGAAGATTGTCATAATAGTCTGCTGTAAAATAGGTAGGTTCTTTTGCATCTGTTCCTTTTGCAAAAAGTCCAACATAGATGCCATCTCCATACTCAAGGTCTATCAGGGTGTAGCCGGCTTCATATTTTTGTACTAATGCATCTTCAAAATCAGCCCACACACGGCGTGTAACGTAAGATTGGCTTTTATAGCCGGTATGTTTTGAAAAAACAGCAACCCACTGGGTGTAGCCCTGTGCGATATCGATTACATCATAGCCTTTTCCCCAGCGCTTTTCTATTTCATGAGAGAGAAGAGACCATTTGTCGGTAACGATATAAGCTTGATTGGTATAACTTGTACCTTTTGCATAGGTAATTATCCATTTATGTGAAGCTTCCAATAAAAGTGGTAAAAATAATGCCAATGTTAGCAAGTAGCGTAATTGCATAATAGTTCCTTTTGAAAAAAAATAAGAAAATATTATATAGTTATAGTATATTTTATTTGTTTTTTTTATAATTAAAGTATAACGTGTTGTGACTGAATGGGAGATAAAGCAGAAACGGTGAGGAGAGAGATCACCGCTTCTTAAGGGTTATTGACCGCCGAACATTTTGCCAAGATTTTGCATCATCTGCTGCATTTGTTTCATCTGTTCAGGAGAGAGTTGCGGTTGTTGTGCAGGTGTGTTCTGTGGTTTTGTCGTCTCTTCATCCTGCATTGCTTCTTGTTGTGCTTCTCTCATCATATCATCGACGGTTGTCACAGGATAATCAGGCAGTTTGAAGTATTTATCGGGAACATTGATGTTGAATTTTGCAGAAGTAGCGATTTCAAGATGTTTAAATCCCATGATATTTGCTTCTGTTTTTAGGGGAACTCCTTTGTATATCCAGATTTTACTTCCCATCAATTCCCATATTTCACATGGATAGCCGAGGACTTTGCCTTTGCCTATCTTTTTGCCGCCCATTTTTTGAAGCATCTCTTTACCCATTGCTCCTATGTCTGCGCCTTTTTTATCCATCTCTTTAAGCATGGCGATATCTTTTTTGATGATTTTTTTCTCATCTTCATCTACTACATAAACCGCACCATGAACAATTTTTGTTATAGTATGGGATCTATTGGTGGTTCCCATTGTAGTAGTTTGTTCATCTATCTCCTGCAATTCGATGTTGCCGTAATCCTTAAAGTAGAGCTTTTGTGTACCGGACGTTTTTGTTGTAACCCCCAGCATACTGCCTCCCCCTTCTATTTTATAGGTGATGATTCCAGACTTTACATCATAGCGTTTCGCATCTGCAAAGAGGGAAGAAGTGAGCAAAAGAGCCAGTATGAGAAAAAGATTGCGTATGGTTGATTGCATGAAAACTCCTTTAAATTGATCTTATTTTTATAATAGAATAACTTATTTTAAAGGAATTTTAATATCTGGAACTTTTCCAAAATTGCTGTAGCTTAATACTTTTTTTACCCAGTTTCAGGGCGCTTTTTTGCTGATGATCCATTTTACTAAAGTATTAAGCTCATTTTGTGTGATTTTGTGTTGGTAAGAGGGCATTGTCATACGTTCAAATCCTTTCCATTTCCCGTGACTTCCCTGCAAAATCGTTTCTTGAATCTCTTTTTTGGGTTTTGTGGCGATTTGACTGAAAGCAGGAGCGGCTTTACGCTTTGTAATACCATGGCATGTGAGACACCCTTTTTGTGTAGCAATCTGCTGACCAAGGGGCAGTGCCTGAAATGCTGCGTGCTCTTTCATCTGTTTGAGGAACTTTTCCTGATCATAGAAATCAAAGACATATTCTGCGATGGCACCAACTTCATCTTCTGTGACATTTCCTTTTTGGGAAGGCATTATGCCGTAGGATTCCAGGCTTTTTTTATCACAAAATGATTTTTCTGCACTTGGGTTAAGGACATAATCTTTGAAAAATTCAATAAACTTTGGTTTCTTATCGGTTGGAGTAGCTACCTTCATGAAATCTTTGACATGAAAAGCGACTGCCATCATTGGAGGTGCTTTTTCATCTTCATATGTTTTGGGAGGCATGTCGAGATTGTGACATGAAGCACATTTGGTTTGTAAAAGTGTTGCACCGTCATAGTGTTTTTGTGGTTTGGAGGTGCAGCCCTGGAAACCTGCCAGTGAAATTATGAGAAGGGTTGTGTAAAGATCAGTTTTTTTCATAATATATTTCCTCTTTTGTATTGTTTGTAATAGATATAGCTTTTGTGTGTAAAAAAGCATCGGCAATCTTTTTATGAGCTGTGTCAAGAATACGTGAAAATGTTGAGCGGGAAATCCCCATACGATTGGCAGCTTCTTGTTGATAGAGACCTTCGTAATCACTCAGACGGATCGCTTCCATCTCATCATGACACAATTCCACCCGTTCGAGCTGGATACGCCGGATACCGCAGGGTTTGAAACAGACTCTGGTATGATCTTGTGCGATATGACGTTTGATTTTTCTGCGACCGGTTTTAGACATATTGCTCCTTTGTCCTGGTATAGAGTGTAAAACTTAGTTTCAGCGCAAGCAAAAGTAATCCGACAGTCAGAAGATAGACTACTGTGTAACTGCCAAAATATTTGAGTATCAGACCTCCGAGAACCGGAAAAAAGAGTCCCAGAGAGGTGATGTTTGCCTGCAAGGCTGTATAGATGGGACGTTTCTCTTCGGGTGCAATTTCGATGACAAGGTTCATTCCGCTGATACTGATTCCGTCATACCCCATACCAAAAAGGAGAAAAACGAGTGCATAAGCATAAGGTGACTGGGCAAAAAGAGCAATAGTGAAAGCCGTAACATAGAGTGCAATTGCAAGGCTGAGCATCTTTTCATAGTGGTGTATTTTGCGCCACAAAAAAGTACTTCCCAAAATACTTCCTATCATCTGTACGGTGATAAATCCTCCCAGCATCCATCCTGTCAGTTGGATAGTATTGTTTGCGTTGAGGATGACAAAAGGCATTGCCAGAAAATAACTGTTTGCCAGCAATAAAACAGTAATCTGCTTTTGCAGGGCTTTGTCACTTTGCAACAGTTTGAGTGCATTTTGTAAAAATGCTGTAAATGTACTCTCTTTTACAGAGACTTTCTCTTTTTCCGGCTCTTCAATAGTACCGAAAATGACAAAACCGATTGCCATAATGATACTGCTGACCATGAAGAGATAAGCATAGTTGAGAGGTGCTTCATAGGTATTTAAGACATATCCTGCAATACCGCCGCTGATGATTGAAGCGACAGAGCCTGCAATCTGACGGTTTGCCATTGTTTTACCGCGATATTTTTTGGTAAAAAGTTTTGCTTGAAGTTCTTTAAAGTAGATAGCACCGAAACCTGCTGTAAAAGAGAAGAAAAAGAGACCTATCCCAATAAAAAAGAGGGTAATTGTTTTGTGAGTTTCTCCCAGAAGATAGATACTCAGTCCTATGGAAAACCAGCTTAGAAAACGGAAGAAAAAGACTTTGCGTATATATCCTATAACCCGTTTGTAACTTTGTGCATGAAATGCTGCATAAAGTTGTACAACGATTGCGCCACCTCTGAGAAGAGAGGCAAAAAGCCCGACAACTACCATACTTTCACTGAAATGGTGTACCATCAACGGTAAAATGGTTGAAGGTTCTGCTATGGTAATTGCAAGCGCCAGAAAAAAGGCGTGGGCTACATTTTTATAATTGTTTTTAGGATCATCGACGCGAAACAAGCAGATCCTTTTTAATGATGACCAAGAATTTTTTCAACATTGCTGTCATCGATAATCATCAGTTTGTCATCTTCAAATTTTTGGATAAGTTCATCCAGAAGTATGCGCTCATCTCCGCCGTAAAAAAGTGTGATTTGATCATACTCTTTGAGAAAATTGTAGGGTGATTCTCCCATATGCTGGACAATAAGGATATCGACACCTTTTTCCAGCAGCCAGTCAATAACACGGATACCGCCTTCGGCTTCGTTTTTTTCGATAGATATTTTCCCCTCATCGACAAAAGCGAAATATTTAGCTTTCCCGAAAAGTGGTGAAAGTGCAGGATTTTCTTTGTTTGTTTTGACAGGTATAGCTAGTTTCATGATATTCCCCCTTGATGTTATTTTGAACATATGTTCAAAAATGAGGTGCAATTATAGCGCACATATGTGCATAAGTCAAGTGAATAAAAGTGCTATAAAATTAATAATTAATAACATTTATCTTTCTATGGTTTTTTTCTGTTATTGGAACCAACATTGGAAAATATTGACGACTTCAGAAGGGAAGAGAGGCAGGAGAAAAGGGGCAATTAAAAAGATGCAGGGATTACTCCCTGTCCATTTTAAATAGCTTTTCTGAATTCAGGATAGGCTTCCATACCACACTCTGAGAAATCCAGACCTTCCAGCTGCTCTTCATCATCTGCACGAAGCGGCAGAAATTTATTGATAACTGTCAGAATAATATAGGAACTTACAAATGCAAAAATACCAATAACTACAATACCTTTAATCTGTCCCCAGAGGGTAATATCGTCACCGTTGGAAGCGAATATGCCTACCGCAAGCGTTCCCCAGATACCGTTGACAAGATGTACGGAGAGAGCACCTACAGGATCGTCAAGTTTGAATTTATCAAATATAGGAACCATCAGTTCAACCAGCGTACCACCGACAATACCGATAAGAATAGGTGTATAGATACCATAAAGATCCGGACCGGCTGTGACTGCCACCAGACCGCCTAGTGCGCCGTTAAGTATCATGGTAATATCAAATTTTTTATAACGTAAATATCCCAGCACTGCAACAACCAGTGCGCCTGCAAGACCTGCTGTGTTTGTATTCATGATAGTCAGAGCCACGGCGTCTGCATTCTCTTTGGAACTGATAGAGCCGACACTGCCGCCGTTGAAACCGAACCAGCCGATCCAGAGCAGAAAAGCACCCAGTACGACCAGAGGGATATTGGATGCCGGAATGACATGTACTTTACCATCTTTGGTATATCTGTTGCGTCTTGAACCGATAATGAGGATTGCAGCCAGCAATGCCCATCCTCCTGTAGAGTGAATGACCGTAGAACCTGCCAAATCATACATATGCAGATCTAAAAATGTATCTTTTAGAAAGTCAGCACCCCATGAAATATTGACGATCAACGGATAGAGCAAAGTAGAGACAACAACTGTAAAAATCATCAGTGGTATAACTTTGACACGTTCACTTACACCACCGCTCATGATATTGATTACTTTACCGACAAAAGCCATTTGAAAAAGAAAAGCTGCCCATTTACTCATAGAGTCATTATCCCAGCTCCCAAATGCCACGGAGTAACCTACCAGAAGAAAGCCCATTGAAGCGATGGCATAAATGAGGGTATTGATGGTTAAAACAGATGCTACGTTTTTGGTACGTACCAGACCGGCTTCAAGCATGGCAAAGCCCGGTACCATCAGGATAATCAGGGTCATTGCAAAAAGTGTAAAAAAAGTATCTATAATATAGTTGAAATTTTCCATTTTTTACTCCCTATAGTGCGTCATCATCTTCTTCGCCGGTACGAATACGGATGGTTTTTTCAATTGACGATACGAAAATTTTACCATCTCCTATTTTACCGGTTTTGGCAGCGGTTGTGATTGCTTCCAGTACTCTGTCCAGATCTTCTTCTTTGACAGCTATTTCAATTTTGATTTTAGGTAAGAAATCTACAACATATTCTGCCCCTCTGTAGAGTTCCGAGTGTCCCTGCTGACGTCCGTATCCTTTGACTTCGGAGACTGTCATACCTGTCAGTTCGAGTTCATTGATCGCCTCTTTGACATCATCCAGTTTAAAAGGTTTGATGATCGCTTCTACTTTTTTCATATATGCTCCTTATTTTAAAGCCATATTTTAGCACATATAAACTATATTTATAAAAAAATATAAAGGTTGAAATGAAGCTCTCTGAAAAATTGACAAAAATCAAAGAACATCCTGCCACACAACAAAGTCTTAGCCAGCTTAAACCAAAGAAGACATTCTGGGGTATTTTGGGGGTAGCTATCTTTTTTATTTTACCGGAGATTATCGCATTTATCTGGGGAGATGCCATTACTGCATATACACAGCACTATCTCTCTCAGCCGTTGCCTCTGGAAGAAGAGTATAAATATAAAGCAATCGAGATGATGTTTGGAGAGGGGAGCTGGTTTAATCTGCTCTTTGGGATAGGGTTGCTTGTCTGGGCGTTTTTTTAGGAACGCAGATAGTTTGTCGGTATCTTGATGATCTTTGTATTGAGTTTGCTGAAATTATCATGATCGAGTTCCAGGTCTTCTTTGTAGAGTGTGAGTTGTTCACTGATTAGCAACAACCAGTTGATCAAATCGTCACTGGCAGCACCTTTGATATTGCGGCACTCTTCCAAAACATCTTCTCCCAGTGTGACAAGTTTGTGAACAGGGGTGATATGCAGATAGGCGGATGCCGACTTGATAGTATGGAACATACGAAAGAGTTCATTGATGTTGTTGCTGTAACAGGCTGGATCTTTGAGGTTGACGATTAACCGATCCATACTTTCTACCATGATTGTGTAATGACCGAGAAACTCTTCGACAATCTCATAATCAAAATCACTTTCAAGCTGTTGATAGATACCCATAGTTACGAACCTTTTCTCATTTTTACCAAAACTATACCCGCTGCAGTGACTGCCAGAATCACGCCGATTGTCTGAAAGATAAAACTCAGCGTTACAGGTTGTGTGAGATCTGGCATTATCCCACAACCTTTGCGCATCTTTCACAGAGCGTCTCTTCGCTGAGACTGTTTTGTTTCCAGCAGCGAGGGCATTTTGCTTTTGAGCTTAGGACGATGGTAAAACCGTCTCCGTCTACTTCAAAATTTGCAATCGCTTCGCCTGTAACATCTGAACCTATTTCACTGACTGTAAACCAATCTTCTGCATCTGTCGGATCGAGTGTTTTGATTTTAGCAGAATCGGTTTTTATGGCAAGTTCTAAAGTTGCTTTGACCTTTTTCTCTTTTTTCAGACCATCTACAATCTCAAAAAACTTCTCTCTTGCTTCCATCATATAGGCTTCATCAAAGTCGCTTTTTACTTCCGGAAGCGTTGTATAGATCAGATCAAAAACGTCTTCAGCATCTTTTTTAAGTACTTTTGGCGCATATTCCAAAATCTCATCGACGGTATATGTCAAAACCGGTGCCAGAAATGCGATCATCCGCTCTGCAATCAGTGCCATCGCACTTTGTGCCGATCTTCTTGCTTTATCCTCTTTGGCATTACAATAGAGTCTGTCTTTGGAGATATCCATATGGATACCGCTCAACTCTACGGTGATAAAGTGGTTGATCAGTGAGAGGGCTTTGGAAAAGTCGTAGTTTTGGAAGTGTGTATCTGCTTCATCGAACACTTTTTTCGCTTTTGCCAAAATCCATCTGTCCAGTTCTCCCATCTCCTCTACATCTAAAACCTCTTCAAGATCGTTGATATTTGCCAGCAGGAAACGGAGGGTATTTCTGGTTTTACGATACTGCTCTGCGATCTGCTTAAGGATATCGTCACCGATTTTCAGGTCATTTTGATAGTCACTAAGCGCTACCCACAGACGAATGATCTCCGTACCGTACTGTTTTGCCACTTTGTCCGGTGCAACGACGTTACCTTTGGACTTGCTCATCTTTTCACCTTTGGCGTCGTTGGTGAAGCCGTGGGTCACAAGATTTTTAAACGGAGATATACCGTTGATGGCGGAACTGATGATGAGTGAGCTTTGGAACCATCCACGGTGCTGATCGCTGCCTTCCAGGTACATGTCTGCCGGGTATTCTCCTGCATCGTATTCTCTGGATTTTAGAACCGCTTTCCATGTTGAACCGCTGTCAAACCATACATCGAGAATATCTGTTACTTTTTCAAGATCGTCAGGATTGTAACCGCTGCCCGGATAGAGGAGGTCTTTGATCTCCATCTCCCACCAGATGTCAGTTCCCTGTCTCTCAAAGATCATTGCCAGAAAGTTGAGTACTTTTTCATCTAAAATCACTTCGCCTGTCTTTTTGTTTCTGAAAAATGCGATAGGCACACCCCAGTCACGCTGACGGGAGATACACCAGTCCGGTCTGTTTTCGATCATAGAAGTGAGACGGTTTACGGATGCAGCAGGGTAAAAAGTGATGCCGTCGATCTGCTCCATCGCCGTTTCGCGGAGTGTTTTGCCGTTCTGTTCCTGATCCATCGCGATAAACCATTGTTTGGTAGCACGGTAGATTACGGGCTTATGTGTTCTCCAGCAAAACGGGTAGGAGTGGGTGAATTTGCTTACTTTTAACAGGGCATCTCCCAAAAGTTCCAGAATAGGTTCATTTGCTTTAAAAATATGCATACCGACAAACTCTTCCGGATTTGGGAACAGCTTCTCTCTGACAACGGTTTCATCGAACAATCCTCTGTCATCTACAGGCATAATCACTTCAAGGTTATATTTAAGACCTACACGGTAATCGTCCTCACCGTGTCCCGGTGCTGTGTGTACACACCCCGTACCGCCATCCATCATGACATGTTCACCCAGGATGATTTGTGATTTTCTGCCGTTTAACGGATTGATCGCATGAAGATTTTCCATCTCTTTTGCCGGAATAGTTTTGACGATCTCACCTTTGATGGCTTCCTCTTCTTTGAGTGTTTCGTAGCGTTTTTTTGCAACGATATACCCGTCAGAAGTGAGTACATAATCTTCGTCAGGATTTAAAGAGATACCGACATTTGCAGGGAGTGTCCATGGTGTTGTTGTCCAGATAACGACAGCGGCATTGTCTATGCCCAGTTTCTCTTTTGCGTCTGCATCCAGTTCAAAAGCCACATAGATAGAGTAATCTTCTTTATCTTCATACTCAACTTCTGCTTCTGCCAGTGCTGTCTGTGCAGCCCATGACCAGTAAACAGGTTTGCTTCGTTCGATCAAAAGCCCTTTTTGTGCGATATCGCAAAGTGCGCGGAAGATATCCGCTTCAAAAGGGAACTTCATAGTCAGGTAAGGATTTTTCCAGTCTGCTACAACACCAAGTGCTTTGAAGTCCTCTTTTTGTATGTCGACAAACTTTTGAGCATGTTCACGGCAGAGTCTTCTGATGGTGGTTACCGGAAGAGATTTTTTCTTTTCTCCCAGTTTCTTTTCAACCTGTTGCTCGATAGGTAGACCGTGACAATCCCAGCCCGGCGTAAAACGTACATCTTCACCTCTGAAGTAGTGTGATTTGACAACAAGATCTTTAAGAATTTTGTTCAGAGCGTGTCCGATGTGGATGTTACCGTTGGCATACGGAGGTCCGTCATGAAGCGTGAAAGATTTGGCACCTTTATGTGCAGTAGTCATTTTTTTGTAGACATCTTTTTCCTCAAACCATTTTTTGTAACGTTTGGGCTCATTCTGCGGGAGGTTTCCACGCATCGGGAAATCTGTTTTTGGTAAAAGCAGGGTATCTTTGTAATCCATCTTTTTTCAATCCTTAAAAGTATTCGTATATTAACACATCCCAGCAGGTTACTGCGCGGGCACTCTGCCGAAGAGAACTTAGTGTTAACGTAGCTTTTTGGGCTTTGCTCAAAAGGCGTAATCCCAGCAGGTTACTGCGCGGGCACTCTGCCGAAGAGAACTTAGTGTTAACGTAGCTTTTTGGGCTTTGCTCAAAAGGCGTAATCCTAATGTTTAGCGCGGATTGTATCGAAAAAGCCCTTATAATGTATAATTACACACTGAAAACCGAGGAGACCTTCATGAAAAACGCTTTAGTCGTTTTAGAATACGCTTTACAATACAACTATCCTTTTATCGCATACCTGAAAAGGGAACTCAAACATCATGTGGGCGAGCTTGAAACAGTACACTTCATCAAAAAAGGAGATGACGATATCGTTTTGGTTTTGGAAGAGGTGATCGCCCAGCACCAGAATGTTTTTGTTGTCAGTACAGAAAACTTCTCTTTTACGGGGAAAATTATTGCTACTGTTTGTCATGACGGACTGGTGCTTAAAGATGGTATGCTTATCCCGCTTAAAGCCGAACTTTTTACCAAAGATAGTTATCTTATCAAAAAAGGAACAACTGCTATCAATGTTCTCAAAGTAAATGTCGGAGCAAAATTGCCGAAAATCCTGATCCGCAACCGTACATATACCCTGAGTTTTTACCTTTTTGATACAAAAAAGAGTAAAACACTTGAACGGATAATAGCACAGCTTGAACTTAACTTTGAAAAAGTCCCTTTGATCGAAGAGTTGCTTTTTTACAAAGTGCAGGGTATCCATATATCGCAGATAAATAATTTCATTGATGAAATTAACCGCTCTTTGTATCAGCATCTATTGATAGGGGAGGATTTATCGCAGATCGTTTGTCAGCGTTTGCTTGAAGCAAATCAGACTATTACAACGGCTGAAAGCTGTACCGGGGGGATGCTTGCAAGTGAGATTGTCAAAAACAGCGGTGTTTCTGCTATCTTTGCCGGAAGTGTTGTGACATATGCCAATGAAATAAAGCATAAATTTTTAGGTGTGCGTGAAAATACACTGAAACAATACGGTGCAGTCAGCAGTGAATGTGTCAGAGAGATGCTTCATGGTGTAATGCAAAGATTTCATTCTGATTTTGCTCTGGCAGTGAGCGGGGTGGCAGGACCAACCGGAGGAACCAGACAAAAACCGGTCGGAACAGTATATGTTGGTGCAAAATGCAGGGCAAAAGATATCAAAATAAAGAAATTGTCATTAAAAGGTGACAGAACTTACATCCGTGAAAGTTCGGTTTTATGGGCATTCCGACTGCTTGTTGAAACAAATTGCGAAATTTTTTTCAAAAAAGTGCAAAAAACCCTTGACAAGTGAGAAAAAATTTTATATAATTTCACCTCACTTGCACAGGATGGAAGAGAAAAGAAAAGCTTTTTTTTCTAAAAAGCGCCTCTCTGAGAGCCTAAGTAAAGTTAAGATGACCCGTTAGCTCAGCCGGTAGAGCATCTCCCTTTTAAGGAGGTGGCCGTTGGTTCGAAT
>CAZYZD010000046.1:0-16931 GCA_964651755.1 uncultured Sulfurospirillum sp.
CGTATCGAAGTCTCTACAACACCATTCAATCATCCTATCTCTCCGTTATTGCTGGATATTCAAAATGGTAAACGTGCCAATCCCGATACAGCCATCCCTCAGGTAGAAGGGGATTTACGCGGTGATGCAATTATTCAGACAGAGAGGGCTATTGATTACTATGAAAAAACTTTCGGGCAAAAACCGGTTGGCTTTTGGCCTGCCGAAGGTGCTGTAAATTATAGCTTCCTCAATATTTTAAGTGATCATGAAATCAAATGGGCAGCCAGTGATGAAGAGATTCTTTACAAAACAATTAAACGGCATGATAAAAATGCAATTTATCAGCGTAACAGACTGCACTTTGAGAAGGGATCAATTGCTCTCTTTTTTCGTGATCACGCTTTAAGCGATTTACTGGGATTTACCTATAGTGGATGGAACGCTGAACAGGCGGTTGAAGATTTTATCGGGAGGTTGAAGGCTATTCATGACAGTAGTGCAAACAATACACTGGTCAATGTGATACTTGATGGTGAAAATGCCTGGGAGTATTACCCTGACAATGCCTATGAATTTTTTAAGATACTCTATACAAAGTTAAGTACACTCTCCTGGTGTGAAACTGCAACAATGGCACAAAGTATGCAAAATGAACAGATTCCTGAGTTTGAACTATTTGCGCTTGAACCCGGTAGTTGGATTGGTGGAAATTTTAATATTTGGATTGGTCATCCCGAAAAAAACCGTGCATGGGAACTTATCTATCAAACGAGAAGTGATTATGAAAAAGTCAAAGATAGTTTCAGCGAGGAAGTGCGCCGGAAAATTCTCAAGGAATTTTTGATCGCAGAGAGCAGTGACTGGTTCTGGTGGTATGGTGATGATCATCATACGGTGGAAAAAGATACCTTTGATGCTCTCTTTCGTAAACACTTGATTAATGTCTATCATTTGATGGAACAGCTCCCTCCCGATCAGCTTTTTCAGCCGATAGTAACCCACGACAGTACAGCAAAAAAGCTTTTTCTGAAAGAACCTGTTTCTCGTATTTCTCCGCAGATTGATGGGCGTCAAAGTTATTTTCTGGAGTGGCTTGGGGCAGGGGAGATGGATCTTTTGCATGAACTTTCTGCTATGAATATGCAAGATTTTCAAATTCAAAAACTTTTGATGGGATGGGATGATACAAACTGTTATTTTGCCATGTATGGAGAGATCGAATCATTGATAGATAAGGCAGAAATTGTGTTGCAGACAGAGGATTATGAATGTCGTTATCCGATACAAAGAGCATGTAACAGTAATAAAAAAAGTATTTTTGCAAGTCAGGAGATTTTTGAACTCGCTATCGATAAGGCAGTAGTCTGGGATAAAGAGATACGTTTTCAGCTTGTTGTAAATGGACAGATAGCACAGCAGATTCCACTTTATGCAAAGATCCGGCTCTCAAAGATGGATCATCTTGAAAAATATTGGTTTATATAAGGAAAAATATGAAAAAAACTGCACTGTTACTAGGTTTGCATTGTCATCAGCCTGTTGATAATTTTTATGAAGTACTTGATGAAGCTATAGCAAAATCGTATCTTCCTTTTTTTGAGATTGCAGCAGAGTATCCGCAGTTTGCTTTTAGTGTGCATTACAGCGGATGGTTACTGGAGTATATCAAAGAGCATTCCCCCCGACTCTTTGCGCTAATGCAGGAACTTGCCGAAAAAGGGCAGGTAGAATTCCTGACAGGAGGCTTTTATGAACCTATCCTCGCTTCTATACCTTCGCGTGACAGAAGAGCACAGATTGAAAAACTGAATCATTTTATTGAGAAATATTTTGGTCAGCGACCCAAAGGGTTATGGCTGACAGAACGTGTGTGGGACGGTGCTATCACCAAAGATTTGATTAAATGCGGTATCGAATATGTGATTGTAGATGATTATCATTTTATCAGCAGTGGGTTTGACCAGGAAAAGCTGAATGGTTATTTTTTAACAGAAGAGGAGGGGAAAGTACTTAAACTCTTCCCTATCAATAAAAATCTTCGATATCAAATTCCATTTGCACCGGAAGGTGAATCTTGTAACTATCTTGAATCTATTGCAGATGAGGCGATTAGTGCCGGTGTAATTTTTGATGATGGAGAGAAGTTTGGTATCTGGCCGCAGACATATGAATGGGTCTATGAAAAGGGGTGGCTGAAGCGCTTTTTTGAAGCAATTTTGGCAAGTAACTCTGTAGTACCGATGACTTATCGTGAATATCTTAAAATTGCCAAACCAATTTCACTGGCGTATTTGCCGACTACTTCCTATTTTGAAATGGGAGAGTGGTCGCTCAGACCTAAAGATGCACTTGAACTTGAATCAGTAAAGCATACCCTTGCTGATCACTTTACTCCTGAGACAATTGAGAAGTTCGTCAAAGGATCAATCTGGAAAAATTTTCTGGTGAAGTATTATGAATCCAATCATATTCATAAACGTATGATTGGGCTTTCTCAGAATGCAAAACGAAAAAATCCGGATTTTATGGAGAGTCTTTATAAAGCACAGACCAATGATGTATTGTGGCATGGTGTTTTTGGAGGTATTTATCTGCCAAATCTCAGAGACAATGCCTATCGGTTCATTATCGAGTGTGAAAATGAGCTATACAAAGGAAAAGAGAGATTGATTGTCGCAGATGAAAACTGTGACGGGTATGATGAAGTGAAGTCGCTGACAGATGATCTGGTGGTTGTTTTCGATACAAAATGCGGCGGACAGTTGTGTGAACTTGATATACGTGATAAACCTTTCTTTAACTTTGCCAATACCCTGACGCGGTATGAGGAAGCCTATCACGACAAGATCAAAAATCCTGATGCACATATTGAGGGAGAAACTTCTCATGAAGAGGAGGGAATTTCTACGATTCATAATCTTGGTGGTGCGGATTTGGAAAAATACAGAGATTATCTGGTAACGGACTGGTATGTAAAGAACTGTTTTGTGGATCATATTGTAGATACAAACTTTTCACTGGAGAGTTTTCAGAAATGTGCTTTTGCAGAGTATGGAGACTTTGCCGACCAGCCGTTCATACTTCAAAAACGCAAAAAGAGATCTTTTACATTACAGCGTGCAGGGGGAATCTTTGCAGATGGCAAAGCAAACTCTGCAATACTTCAAAAACGGTTTAAAATAGCAGGAAACAAAATCGATTTCAAAATTACACTTGAGAGTGAAAAATCCGGACTTTTTTATCTCATGGAGCATAATTTTCATTTTGCCAATACTGAAAATATAGTGATCAATGAAGCGAAATTTGAGAAAGATTATGTGCTTTTAGCGAGTAATTCTTTAAAGATTTTTGATCCATATACGCAAAAAACGCTATATTTTACGTTTGAAAATAGAGTTGATATCTATATCTATAAACTCGATACACTTTCTCAAAGTGAAATGGGATTTGAACTGACCAATCAGGGAATATCTTTTGGTTTCAAGACTCCTTTAGATAAAAAAACCGTATGTAAAGGAAGCCTGGAGATTTTTTAAAGTATCTTCCTCCATTATAAACTCCTCTGAAAAGAGGGGTTTAAATATTTCCTAAAACTCCTTTATTTCAATAAACAATATATATTTTATAAAAAATAAAACATACTTCTTTTCTTTTAAAATAGCTAAGTAACGATATGACAAATACTTAATATATTTTACTATGTAAATAAATTATTACCTTATTTGGGTGTAAATTGTTATCATGTGATTAGGTTTTTTAAAGGAGGATAATATGAAAAATCTAAAAACCATTTTGATTGCAAGTGCACTGCTTGTGGGATTTGCCAATGCGGATTGCTGTGTTACGAACTGTTGCAAAGTAACTAAATGTGTAAAAGTATATACAAAATGTGTGCCATACAAATCTTGTAAAACAGTATGTGTTCCTGTACGAGATGCTTGTGGTAACATAGTATGTTATAAAAAAGTGAAAAAGTGTACTACCAAGTATAAAAAGACAGTGGTTCGAAAAACAGTTTGCTGTTGTAACTAACTAATATCCCGGCATCGTTTCATGCTGGGATATTATTCTTGTTATCTGAAATATTTTTTATAGAGAGATTTATTGGTTTATCTGGGTATTGTTTATATCTTTTAACTCTGTTTTGACTTCTTCTGTGACTTCTTTGATCTTGGTCTTGACTTCATCGACATTGATACTGCTGGCTTCATCGTTTTGTTTTTCAAGTGCGTTGGTGATTTCCATAAGTCCATAGTAGGTAGAACATCGTTTGTCATAGTTGTGCAGATCTTCTTTTACTTTGGAAGGAGGATATGCCTGGAGATCAAGCTTCTTGTGTTCCAGAATCTTTTGCAGATACTTTTTCCGGGAAATCTGGATGGCTTTGATGATGTTTGGTTTCAATGCCTGGGTATATTTTTCCTGGTTGCTTCTTTCCTGCCCTGCATCCGAGAGAGCAGAGACCGCATCGATGGCATCCTTCGCGATATCCCAGCCTATGTATTTTCCAACAGTTTTAAACATATAGGTATAGACGCTGTCGGTTTTGCTTTCATCTTCCTGTGTCATGTTGTACTGGTAGGCATTGCACTCCATATTGGAAGCAGTGATAAGCTGGTCGATCAGTTTGTTTCGATCTTCTTTATTTTTGATATTTTGAAACTCTTCTTCAAATCTTTGCAGGTTTGTATGAAAAGATTTCTCCTCTTTTTTTGTTTGGCTCAGTGCCGTTGTGGTTTCTACCATCTGATTGATTTCATGACAGCCAAAGAATAATACTACAAGAGGTATAAATAAAACTATTTTCATTTTATTCCTTTAAAATTCTATTATAATGGAGAAAATTTAAATTAAAGTAAATAAAAGAATCATCTGTTTATCCTCTTGTGTATGTTTTTTACTGGACTGTACTCTTCTTCTCCTTGATCAACGGTACAAAGACAAATCCCGGAAACTCCTGTGCTTCTACTTTGGTGTCTGAGAGTTTTTTAAACCTGAAGATCGAATTTTGTACAGGTATGACCAAAATACCTCCTACTTTCAGTTGTGCAAATAACTCTTCGGGAATCTCTTCTGCGCTGGCTGAAACGAGGATTTTGTCAAATTGTTCTCCGGGTACGCCTAATGCATCACCGGCTTTTTGGATACGGCAATGTTCTCCAAGATTCAGCTTTGCGATGTTGTTTTGTCCTTTTTCTACCAGCTCATCGACTCTCTCCAGCCCAAGAACACTTCCCTCTTTGCCGACGATATAACACAAAAGTGCCGTTGTCCAGCCTGAACCGGAGCCGATATCGAGGATTTTATCTCCTTTTTTGGGTTCGAGGTGTTCGAGCATAAATGCTACAGTAGAAGGTTGAGAGATTGTCTGTTCTTTTCCAATCGGCAGTGGTCTGTCGATGTAGATGTGATCTCTGAACTCTTCAGGGATAAAATTTTTTCTGTCTATTTTTTCAAATGCTTCGATGATTTGCGGGGATTTCAATGCTCCGTTTTCAATCATCGAGGCGATTAATGCTTTGTTTGTTTTCATGATAACTCCTTGTACTCCAGATACCCCCGCGGTGCCAGTGCTGTTGCCAGCATGACAGCGTTGATATCGATATGTTCTTGCCAGGTTTTGTTTTGCTGGTGTTCTGCTTTGCTCCAGAATTCTATGATCGCATCTGCAAGCGGCAAGTAGCGTGCAAATGGATTGTTACTCTTTTGTTCAAAGGCTTTCAGACCGATGGCAAGTCCAAGTTCTCTGAACCCCAGCCGATATTCTGCCGGAAAGTTCAGATAATTTTCACCGGAGATGAATGCCTGAAGACTCTCTTTGGATGCTTCGGTCATTTTTGCCAAAAAGTGTTCCTCTTTCACCGGGAGACTGCTTAAAAGATGTGTATCGTGTAAAAGCCCTCCTATTCCCAGAGGATCGGCAGTAGGGATGTACATGGAAGCAGCCATTTTATAAAGCTCTGCTATCTCAAAGTCAAGGTTAAGTTCTTTTGAGATGGCGGTATCTCCGTGTGCGGTAGATGCCAGTTCCAGATAGGTTACCCATCCGTCGAGTGCATCATGTTGTCCCATTGAAGCGACCAGCGGACGGCTGAGATCTGTGCTCATCTTCCAGTACATACGTCTTTCTCTGGTTTGGGGATCGATGTAACTAAATTTGGCAAATGCCACTTTTGCAAGTTCTATCGCCCAGCGGTTGTAACGATACTCTCCTGTTACCTGTGTCATACGGGAGAGGGCGTGCATCCACTTTGTCAGGTAGTGATAGTACTGCCCGTCGCGATCCCACTCTTTTTGTTCATCAAATGGTTCATCGGCTCTCCTCTCCTGTAAAGCCTTGCCGATCCGAAGACCTCCGGCAGTGGGGTGAAGAGCCCCTTCTTCCTGATTCAGAGCGCTTAACCATCCCTTTTTTTGACTGTCGCTTCGATGATGTCCCAGTATTTCATGAACCTGATCAACAAGTTTCTTTGCCAGATTCAGGTACTCTGTCTCCTGATATGCTTCATACATACCCAGAAAGTTGCATACTGCAAATGCATCTGTCCATAGATAGCGTTTGGGACTTTTGGTACCAATCAGCCCTGTACGTACGGCAAAATCTTTCATGATATGCTGTACTTGTTCGTAACTGTGCATCTTTATTCCTTATGCTACAAAGGCTGCACTCATATAACCGACTACCTGTGACTCATCACCGCTGGCATCCGCACTGGTTCTATAGTCGAGCAGAACCGGTTTGAGATTTCGTTTCCGTGCTGCCAGAAGCATTGCTTCAACACCGATTTTACCACATGCTTCACATCCCTGATGCAGCTCTTCGGGGTTTAGATCAGAGACTGCTTTGAGGCAGATATTGTCCAGAGCATTGGCTTTTTGGATATCGTAGTAGTGGCTGAGATCGGTACTGATAACCACGACTGTATCGGGATCATTCAGCAGATAGTCAATCACCTCTGCCAGATTTGCCGGGTTTTCGTCTCCGTAAACCAGTTCAACTACTTTTGCTTCCGGGTCGTATCGTTTGACAAACGGCATCTGTACTTCGGTGCTGTGCTCCTGATGGGCTTGTGGTTCGAAGAGCAGTCCGAAACGCTCTTTCAAATCTTCTACCAGTTGGTTGTCTATAGGCAGATCGCCAAATGGTGTTTCATAAGTGTCATAGTCGCTGACACTGGTACCTCTGACGAAAACCCTGTGGCTTGGACCGATTACAACAACACGTTTTGCCCGGGTATTTGCCAGCAATCTAAATGCAAAGTTTGCCGTAAATGCCGAATAGACATATCCCGCATGGGGAACGATGATTGCTCTTGGAGCGAGGTTTAATACCTCTTTGTCCTTGAGGTTTTCATCAAGAATTTTATTATAGTGTTCGATCATTTTTTCTATTTCGGTTGGTGAATCGGGGTAAAACTGCCCCGCAACCGCATCTTTTCGTATGGTCATGATATACTCCTTTATATCGTAGTATTCTTTTTCTTTTTGGTTGGGATATAACTTCCCGATTCCCAAATACCTTCTATGGCACGTTTACATTTTGGACAGTGTCCATTTTCCAGATTATTGATAGTAACCGAGTAACCGGTACGATCAATCAAAAGCTCTCCGCAATCAGGGCAGAAGGTATCTCCGTGTACTGGAACATTGCCCATGTAGACATAGTACAGACCTGCTTTTTTGGCGATATCACTGGCACGTTTGAGTGTCTCTATACCTGTCCACTTATGATCTTTCATTTTGTAATCTGGATGAAAGGCGCTCAGATGCCATGGTACATGATGCCCCAGCTCATTTGCAATAAATGCTGCCATCTCTTCAAGATCTTCGTTGCTGTCGTTTTCTCCTTCGATCAGAAGGGTGGTTACCTCGACCCATATTCCCGCATCGACCATGCGTTTGAGTGTATCTTTGACGGCTTCCAGACCGCCTTTGAGGACTTTTTTATAGTACTCATCATCCCAGCTCTTGAGGTCGATGTTTGCCCCATCAAGCCAGCTGGGCATATCTTCGATGATCTCAGGTGTTTCAAAACCGTTGCTGACAAAGATATTTTTAAGCCCCTTCTCTTTGGCAATCACACCGATATCTTTGGCATAGGGGTAAAAGATTGTCGGTTCATTGTACGTGTATGCTATGGAACTGCATCCATTTTCCAATGCTAATTGTACCATTTTTTCGGGACTTACTTCGATGTTCTTATTAACATCAGAGGTTTGTGAAATATCCCAGTTCTGGCAAAAAGGACACTTGAAGTTACACCCTACAGTCCCAAATGAAAGGGCGCTGGTACCCGGTAACAGATGGTAAAGAGGTTTCTTCTCTATTGGATCCACATTAAGGGCAATAGGATGTCCGTAAACAAGGTTTTTAAGTTTTCCTCCTTCGTTTTTATTGACACCGCAAATTCCTACCTGTCCCTCTTTTAGCTGGCAGTAGTGACGGCATAGAAGACAGGTGATTTTTTCCTTTCCTTCGACTTTTTTATAATATTGCATATTGACTCCTTTAAGTGAGTAAACTTTATATAGGTATACTCAAGATTGATTAGAACATAGCATAAATTTAAGGAAAAGTCAAGGTTTGTATTTACTAAATAGTATTATCTGTAGAAGAGTGCGGTAAGTTAGGTTGCTGGGGTGGTGGCTACTGCTGTTAAATAAAAATTATAAAGTGTCTCTTTCGGGAGATACTGTGAGAGAGTTTTCTCTTTTATTTTCTGATTGATTTAAAAAATTTAGACTAAATTCTACTCTTTGTGTTACAATAAGAGTATGAAAAAGGGCATTACTCTAACTTTCTTTATCATAATGTTCAGTATTGCAGGTTGCAAGAAAGCGCCTATGGTGAAAGAAGAGCGCACTGTTTTACTGGCAGATCCATCGTATCTTAAAGTTTACAAACAGCAGTGTGAGCGTCAGCGTGGTACATTCTGTGCAAAAATTATAGATGACGACAAAAGTGTTGCTGCCAATCTTTACAGTAACAAAATTACTACTACAGAATATCTTCTTACCTGTACAAAACCTAAACAGACACCTCCCTCAGAACCGGAATGCGTTTATATAAAATAAAAGATTATTAGATTAGTGTATAAGTGATTTTAAAATATCTCTTATTCTTCCCAATGTTTCATGAATGACTATATTGTTGATATACAGACCGTTGATAGTAGGGTAGTAAAAACAGTAGCATGAATCACTGCGTGATTTGAAATCGGTAGCGGCGGGTACGACTTTCATGTTATATTCTTGAAAAAGTGCTTTGGCACGTCTCATATGTGTTGCAGAAGTAACGAGATAAATTTTTGGTTTAGTGATATTGTGTTCATAAAATATTTTAGCTGTTTTTTCTGCATTTTGTTGTGTATTCAGGGCATCGTGCGTATAAACTATTGAAAAAGAAGAGAGAAGTTTGTCTTTATTTGCAGTAAGATTCAGATCAAATGAATCATTCAATTCATCAATGCAAAGCTGTGCCGATTCGAGTTCATTGCCTGCCCCGGCATAGATGATGGGAAGATTACGTTTCTTTGCAATCATAATGCCATACATTAATCGTTTGAAAGCGCTTTCTGCAAGAGGTAAGTTGCTGCTGCCTTTGTAGTGACCGCCCCCAAGTATTACAACACCATCTACCTTTGTCTCTTCCAATGGAATGTTATAAGGCTTTTCAAGGGGTGTGATTAGTTTATTTCCAATATAATATGTAGAAAGCAGATAAAAGAGTATGCTAAAAAGAAAAAAGAAGAGTCTGTACTTTTTTACCAATATTGCTGCAAGAAAAAACAGCAACACAAAAAAACCTGGTACGTTTAGTACAGACTCCAACATTTTTTGAAGATGGTATATAAGCTCGATAACGCAACTCCAGATGGATCTATGTGGATGTTAGGATTATAGGTGAATTTTCATATTATTTCTCTATAAAATCAATATTATATTTTTTATTTTATTGAGATATAAGATATAAAATACCGTATAACTTTTTTATTTATATTAAAATATCTTGACAATCAACCCTTGAAAGCTATATAATCACACTTATAAAACTTGATATAAATAATATAAAGGAAAAAGTAATGGATGCAATTCAAAAAGAGTTAGAGAGTCGAAAAGAGGAGATCAAAAAAGAGATGCGGTTACTCTTTAACGCAAACAATCGTATTACAAGTTGGGATGTGCCTGAACCTGATCAAAAAGAGGCTGCTAAGATTTTGTTAAACATTATGCAGGAAGCACTAGATGAAATAAAAGAGGAGATACTCAAACAATAGAAATTATTAAATCTTTTTTCCGGAGTTTTCTCCGTAAGCATCGACAAACATCATAAAAACGCTATATATCATGATGGCGTATGCTCCGAATCTGGTAAGAATGGAGATTATATTATCATATGCCAAAAGTCCAAGGGAAGAGAGTATATAGTTGAAGTCATGATATCCATCTACACCAAGAAATGATTTTGCAGCAGGAACATAAAGTCCTTCATGTGCTGTTGAAATATACCATGCTGTATAGTGCAGGGAAAATCCTGTGAAGAAAAATGCGATTAAAGCTGCAAAGTTATCTCCCCGTTTTTTATAATAGTATGCGATTATAGTTGGAAAAAGAAGTTGGAATATTGTGCCGTTGGCAGCTGTAATGAACTTTGGACAATGGAGGATATAACAGATACCGTGACCTCCTTCATGGACAATACCCAGTGTTTGATTTGCCGCAAAAAAGTAGAGTGAAAAGAGTGTTTTGAGAAAGGAGCCGTCTGTCACAGTGGTTTGTGCATAAGGAGTGTAACGTGAAAAAAGAAGTAGAAAAAAACCAAAAAGTACAACAGTTGCTTTTTTTGTCAGAGTTGAGGTTTCTTTTTTTGCTGCATATATCAAAATAGACTCCTTTTATTGTTATATCGGCGTAAAAGGGCTATTTTTGAGTGAGGTGTATTTTCCCATATTTTTGATATTGTCTGATACCTTCTGCCAATTGGTGGACGGACATCGCATAGTAGGCGCTGTGGTTATAACGGGTGAGGACATAGAAGTTCTTTGCACCATACCATAATTCGTCATATTTTTTGCGATCAAGTTTGATAAGACGTACTTTGTCACGATAATTCCATTTACCATTTTTGGGAAATATATTTTTTAACTGGTGTCGAAAGTAGGTACGATTGTATCCTGTTTTACACTGGGTAAAGCGATTGCCCGGGTAAGTAACTCTGGTAGCAACAGGTTCTCCCCGTTTCCAGCCGTTTTTTTTCAGATAGTTGGCGATACTGGCTATGGCATCATGAGGATGTAAAAGACTTACTCTTCCATCTTTGTTAAAGTCAACTCCATAGGCTTCATAGTTGCTGGGCATAAATTGTCCCAGTCCTATAGCTCCGGCAAAAGAACCTTTGACATTTCTGGGATTGATGTGATTATGGTAACAGAGCTGGATAAATTTCCTGAGTTCACTTTTAAAAAATTTATTACGACGGTTTGGCTCAAATGCGAGGGTTGCCAAGGTGTCAAATACCGGAAATTTACCGGTATTTTTGCCGTAGAGACTCTCTATACCGATGATAGCTGCGATGTACTCTTTTGGTACACCGTAAGCTTTTTCGGCTTGTCTGAAAACAGAGGAATGTTTCTTTAAAAAGGCTGCACCGTCTTTAATGCGTCTTGGTGTCACTTTTAGTCTGACATATCTCTCCCATGCACCATGCAAGGGATATTTTTTACTCTCTTCTTTTGTAGGCTTCACTTTTTTCTTACTAAAAAAACGAAGAGGGATATCCTGTTTTTGTACATTTTTAAAAAGCTTTTCCAGATAAATAAATGGAATTTTATCTTCTAGTACCATCTCATCGATAAAGTTTTGGACTGCTCTTGAGTGTGTATAGTTCCCAGGATAGAGTGAAAGTAAAATCAGTAATAAAAGCAGTAAAAATCTCATATCAGCCTTGCATAAATCTTGGGATATTAAAATAATATCAAAATTTAATTTACAAGGCTATGAGAGTAGTTGTTATTTTTCCATATCTTCGCCATTTTGAACTTTAGCGATTACAATCAATGCAATGAGAAATAAAATGATTATTCCTATATATACATAAGCTATATAAACCTCCTTATAGTTTTAAAGTTTCTCCGATTGAAAGAAAGCGGATATTCTCATCTGTGATGTTTTCTTTGAGTACCTTTTCCGGTGCACTGAGAAGTTCATCGCTAAGGTCAAATGTACCAAAATGCATCGGGATCATCATCCCTGCATGAAGATCTTTGTATGCTTTGAGTGCGTCGGTTGGGCTCATATGGTTGTCTCTCATAAGCCAGTCAGGTTCGTAAGCACCGATAGGTAGCAGAGCAATGGAAATGTTGCCAAATTGTTTTGCTATGAGTTTGAAGTGTTCTGCATATGCTGTATCTCCGGCGAAGTAGATACTAAGATCACCTTTTTTGATGAGAAAACTACCCCACAAGATTTGATTTGTATCAAATAGTGTACGTTTATGCCAGTGGTGGGCAGGCAGGAAATAGATTTCAAAATCTTCCTGGATAGGGTAGCTCTGAAACCAGTTGGCTTCTAAAACATGAAAAGAGGGATTAATCTTGGTAAGAAGGGGTTCCATTTTAAGTGGTGCCAGAAGTGTAATCTCTGAAAAATATTTCAGTGTTTTTGCATCAAGATGGTCATAGTGACCATGACTGATAAGAATGTAATCTGCTCGGATGGTTTCTATTGGAAAAGGCAGAGGGGCGTAGCGTGTGAAAAAGGGTGGTGCTGTAAGGCATGGATCCAGCAAAAGCCGTTTTCCTTCCAGCTGTATTAAAAAAGAAGCGTGTCCAAGCCAGCAGATAAAGTCCTCCTCTATTTGTGGAGGATGAGGAGTTTGTAAGACTTTAAGACGGTAGTTCTCTTCTTTTTTAAGAGAAGCGAGGGGTTTTTTATGAAGTTTCCAGCGCAAAATATCCCATGGTTGTTTTGCGCTGCTGCTGCCGTCAAGATTCCGAAATTTTTTCATCAGATATTTTTACTCTTTTCTTCCATAAAAATTACTTATATGAAAGTCTAACATATCAGGTGTTAAATTTCAACTGGAAATGTATAAGTTCATGAAATGGATCAAGAAAATGAACCAATTTTTTATCCGTAATATTTTCAATTTTCTGACGATTCAGGATTTCAAGTACACAATGTGTGGATTCTATGGTGGAGAGCGCTTCTTTAAATGGTTGGCGTTTAAAAGTGTATGCTGAGTTTTTAGTATGTGTAAAGGAAACAGAAGGGATAGTGTGGAGATTTTTGCTCATGCGAAGCATCGGTTTTGCACTTGCCCAGGTAGCATCGATCAGGATAATGAGAAGTTGTTTTTTTAGCTCTGTTTTTGTAAATGTTTCCAGCGGCAGGGCATCTGCAGAAGGGTAGAGGATAAGAGGTTTATATGCCGGATCATTTAAAATGGTATTGAGTCTTTTATTGTGTGTAAAGTCTACACCTACAAGCAGTTCTGAGTTGGTAAGTGAAAGGTGTGTGAGACGACCTGTATTGTTTTTAATGCGTTTAAACTCTTTGGGATGCATCAAAATAATAAATTTTGTTTTGGTCTCGATAGGATCGATTTTTTTGCACAGGCAATATTTAGCAGGACGATTACATTTGTAACACATCTGGCGGTAATTTGTCATAATGCTATTATAGTAAAATTCGCTATAATTTTTGGAAGAGAAAGGAGTTCTCATGATAATTACAAATATTGAGCATATTCCCGGTAAAGAGATTGTGGAACATTTTGGCGTAGTTTCAGGATCAACAGTGCGGGCTAAACATGTGGGGCGGGATATTGCCGCAAGTTTTAAAAATATTTTTGGCGGAGAGTTGAAAGGATATACAGAACTTTTGTCAGAGTCACGGGATGAAGCTATCGAAAGGATGAAATCCCAGGCGGAGTCTTTAGGGGCAAATGCAATATTAAATGTTCGTTTCTCTACATCTTCAGTTGCAGCCGGGGCAGCAGAACTTTATGTATATGGGACGGCTGTCAGGGTGGTATAGATGGAAAACCTGATACTTTTTCTGGTGCTTTTGATTGTAGGATATACCTCCGGGACGCTTATTGAAAAACGACATTTTAAAAAGATAAGAGAACGGGAAGCACAGCTGGTACATCTTCCGACTATTATGCTTAAAAAACCGCTTCAACCGGAGGGAATCAAAAACAGCAGACTCGTGAATGGCTCTGTTGTGATTTCTATTGATTATTTTAAGAAATTTGTAGCATCTCTTATGAATTTCTTTGGTGGTCGGGTTTCTACTTATGAGACACTTATTGACCGTGCCAGAAGGGAAGCGATACTTCGCATGAAAGAAGATGCCGGTGATGCATCGGAAATCATCAATGTGCGTATTGAAACAAGTTCTATCTCCAAAAATGCTTCTGATAATATAGGTGCAGTGGAAGTACTGGCATACGGGACGGCAATATACCGATGAAATATACTTCAAAACTCCCTGATGAGAGTGTCAATAACCCTAAAGAGAACCTCTTGTTAAGTGCGCTTAAACTGATGGCGTCACTGGCTGTTACAGTAACAGTAGTTTATGTCTCGATGCTTTTTATAGTGGATTATACTGTTGAAAATCTCTCTCCCGAATCGGAAAAAAAACTGATGGAGTATGCACGGGTTGATTTTGATATGAACAAAACAAAAGAGAGTCGTTACCTGCAAAGTGTAACTGACAAACTTGCCCGATGCGCCAAACTTCCCTATGATGTAAAAACATATATCCTGGAAGAAGATAGTGTAAATGCATTTGCCCTTCCCGGAGGAAAGATTATGGTAACCAGAGGTATGTTGAACAGGCTTAAAAGTGAAAATGAACTTGCCTCGGTTATTGGTCATGAATTGGGGCACTTTAAACACAGAGATCATTTGAAAGGACTGGGAAAGTCACTGGTACTGAGTGTAATCTCTATGTTGGTTGCAGATAACTATGGAACTGCTTTTACTGCAACATTACAGGTAACAGATGCAAAATATTCACAGTCACAGGAGCTGGATGCTGATCTTTTTGGACTGGATATGCTTGCCTGCGCCTATGGAAATGTCAAAGATGCAGAAACACTTTTTGCAAGGATGGACAAAGGAAAAAGCTGGAAGTATTTTCTGGCATCGCATCCGGACTTTCATCAAAGAGTTGAAAAGATGCGGGCATATGCCCAAAAACGCGGGTATTCTGTAGAAGGCATACGAATACCCCTGAAAAAGCTCTAAATATTATTTGAAATAGAGCACAGTCTCTTTTGGATGTGTTCGGGCATACTCTTCAAGATCTTCTTCTGTCAAAGAAAGCTGATGGCACATAGCACCATATTGCAAAAGTTCGTAGATATCCGGTTTCTCTGTTTTAAGGGCAACAATCTCTTCTATATTTTTTTCCAGCAAATCTGCGATTTCACGTTCTGTAATTTCCATTCTGAACACTCCTTTTGGTTTTTTACGGGTTGTTGTATTGTAATGAAAAGCCGATAAATTAGAAAAGTATAAATAAGATTAGGGGAAAGACAACAAGGGCTTTTAATAAAACCCTTGTTGTCAAGAAAAAAAAGAGTTTTGTATTGAAAAAAGCTGAAGCACTGGAGCTAAATGTTTTTACTTAGATTCAGTATTGTGATGATCCGCTTTTTTGATAAAAGTCAGATAATGAGAATCATCTATTTCCTGTGCGTAAACTTCATATCCCTGTTGTTTAAAAGTGTCTATCAGAGGAGAAGGAAGAAAATCACTGTGAATCAGTAAGATATCTCCTTCTTTCATCGATTTGAGTGCGATTGTTGCTTCTGCCAGAGGATTTTTCTGTGCTTCCAGAAGAACTCCTACATCGATTTCCATAGCTGGTTCGTTTGTAATCCATTTTGGTATGGCTGTAAACTCCTCCGGCAGTGTTTCAGTGTCACCTTCAAGAGGTTCCTGTCCTACTTCCTGACGAAGTTTGTTCACCAGATCATTGACTTCGTAGCCTCCGATTTTCGCTACCTGTGTCAGAGTGGCAATCTTTGCAACTGTACGGCGCAAAACAGGATTTTTGAGCTTTTTGTATTTTGGATTGAGATTCATTAAAAAGAGTTCAAGTTCAGGATAAGTGTTGAGTAAAGTATTGATTTTTGTATGAGGGGTAATCTCCATAATGCGCTCCTTTGCCTTTATAGAAATTATAATTTAAATATATAGATAAATGTTTGATTACAATCAAGTTTTGATAAATATGAAGCAATTTTCAGTATTGCAAAAGAGTCTCAAAAGAAGATTCCAGAATCTTCTCTGGATCGATATATTGCTAATTTTTCTTATCATGAAAAACGAGATAAATTCAGGCGTTTTGTGTTGCGTCATTTTGACAAAAATCATCGCCTTTTTAGATTGACAGCGCCTACCGGATATGGTAAGACGCTGACAGTATTGCAGTTCGCTTTAAAGTTTGAAAAGAAAAAAGTGATTTTTGCGCTTCCGCTTACATCTATCATTGATCGAAGAGGATATCAGGAGACTTTCTTTTGAAGATATTCAACATAAAGTGGAAAGAGAGATGGATGGTGGAGATTTTAAAGAGTTTATTGTTGTCGAACCATATGAAGGATTTGTAAAAGAGATAGAGATGGAGATATTCTCTATTCAACAAAGTAGTGAGGATACATTTTTTAAAAAAGATCGCTATGAAATGGTTGTTAAAAAGTTGACCAAAGAGGGTGTGAATGTCTCAAAAAAAGATATCGAGTGTTTTAAAACACGATTAAACAATATCAAAGTTGTATTGTTTCCCTTCCTTCCTTATGGGGCTTGGGAATATTCAACAAGTTATGGAATAAAAAAGCTGGACATTGAGCATATAGAAGAAACCCTCGGCTTCGACTAATCAAAAAAATTGACAAGATCTTGTCAAAATGTTAAAATGTAACAAGATTTTGTC
>CAZYZD010000047.1:0-16528 GCA_964651755.1 uncultured Sulfurospirillum sp.
CCATCTTGCATAGAGATGATAGTATCTGCCAAAGCACCTACCTGAGGATCGTGTGTAGCGATAAGGATAGTGCTCTTATAATTGTTTACATAGGTTCGCAGTTTTTGAAGTATCATGGCAGAAGTTTTTGTGTCTACATTGCCAGTAGGCTCATCTGCCAAAATCAGTTTGGGGTTATTAGCCAAAGCGCGTGCAATAGCAACTCTTTGTCTTTCTCCTCCTGATATTTTGGTTGCTTTACTCTCTTCTTTGCCCTTAAGCCCCATATCATGAAGAAGTTGAATTGCTTTTTCCTGCCGTTGTTTACTATTGAGTGTTCGATTGGAAAGCATGGCGGTTTCTACATTTTCACGCAGTGTTAAAACAGGAATGAGATGGTGAAATTGAAAAACAAATCCCAGATATTCTCTTCGAAATTGACTGGGACTGTGAAATGCTGTAATCTCTTTTCCTTCGTAAAGGATTGTTCCACTTTGTGGTTTGTCCAGAGTTCCAATAAGATTAAGAAGAGTACTTTTGCCACAGCCGGAACTACCCATAAGTGCATAGATTTTACCTCTTTGAAGTTGAAAGGAGATACCTCTGAGGGCAGTGACTAAACCATTGTCATAACTTTTGTAGAGATTTTTAACTTCAAGAAAAGGAGTTTCAGCCATCACGGAGTGCCTTTGCTATAGAAACTTTAGTAGCATAAAAAGCAGGAAAAATTGCACTGATGATGCCGATGACAATACACATTGCCATACTGTATGCAAAAACTTTCAAGTCCATGCTCTGGGGAAGATAAAAATTAATATTATTATAGTGGGTTTGGATATAGGAGAGCATACCCATGGAGATAACAAAACCTATTATCCCTCCGATTAATGCCAGTAAAAGTGATTCAATGATGAAATTAAACATAATCATATAAGGTGTCCAGCCTATGGCATTTAAAATACCAATTTCTTTAGTACGTTCATAAATTGCCATTAAAAATGTATTTATCAAAATTGCAGAAGCTACAATCAATGTGATAAATGCGATGATGTCAGAAAGGTAGAACATATTTTTCAAAGCTCCCATGGTACCGGTAAAATCGCTGCTTTTTACAGCAGATAAAGAGCTGTACTTTTGGTTTATTTCATGAACAACAGTGTCTGTTTCAACAGGATTTTTTAAAGATATAAAAAGCATATTGCTTTTGTTCTGTTTATGCAGTAATGTACGGGCTTCTTCAAGCTCAAGGATAATGCTGCTGTTAAAAAAACTGATCCATGAGTTATAGGTGCCTGTAATTTGATAAGGATCTCCTTGTGAAATTGAAATGGTATCGCCGATATGTAATTGTTTGTTGTGTAGCAGGCGTTGTGCTATAAGAAGCTGATGTTTTCCCTTTTTGTAGAGTTTTCCTTGTGTCAGAGTAAGCCCTAGTTTACGTGAGATTGCGGGAAAGTCGGAGATACCAAAGACAAATACGATTGTTTTATCGGGTAAGCGTTTTTTTTCCAGTACAATAGCTGTGACAGATTTGATATTTGGGTCAGCTGCAATTTTCTCTGTAAGATCTTGTGAAATAGAAGAAGAGAGGGGTGTTGCAGAGAATTTTGATTGTATAATAATATCAATATCACCTGCTTTTACTATACTGTTCATTTGTTCTGTAAAGGAGTCGGCAATGACAGAGAGCAGTGTGTACATACTGATAATCATTGCAATACTGAAGATTGTAAAAAAAGAGCGCAAAGGTGTTCTACTAATATTGCGTAATGCATAATGAATAGCAATTTTAAACATAGAAGCTCTTTTTTATTAATTCCTGCAAGGAAATACCTTGCAGGCTCTTTTAAGTAATATTACTTACTGAATTTCGGTAAGTGTGGCAGAACAATCAAGTGCACCGATAGTTTTACCATTTTGTACAACGTCGAATTTGGCAGTACTGACATCATTTGTTGTAAATGTAGCACTTTGTCCGTTTCTACTGATAGTAATACTTCCCGGACCTGTTGCATTTTCTCCCATTGGCAGTTGAGATGTTGAAAGGGTTACAGCACCTATTTCAGGATCATAGTAAGTTGCACTTTTAATCTCTACTGTACCTGTTTCAGGATCTCCATACTGATTGATTTCCACATTGGTCAATCTGTAAGTACCTTCTTCTGTTGAGGTGATTTTAAGCTCGTTGATAGTTAGCCTGTTTGGATTACCTGCTGTATATTGCAAAGCATTCAGATAGAGACTTTCAGTTGTTGTGATACCATTTTCAACTGTAGTTGTTGTGATACCCGAGCTGCCCGTTGAAAGTGAGGCTGACTGAAGTGTCTGATTTTCACCTGTTCCCTGCATCGTCATTGTCGCATTTAGTGTTCCGTTAATAGTAGTCTGGATATTTTCACCGCCTGTGCAATAATCATTGAATGTAAATTGCATATTTGATTCACTACCGCTGGTTGTCATTGTTCCACCGCATGTTCCCTGTATCGTACCGCCTTCTCCTGCTTGTCGGGTTTGTTTTACAGGTGTATTAAGCGTAGAGTAGACAGCTTTGTATGCTCTGACATTGTGCATATTCAGTGTCGTAGCAACAGTGTTGCTGGTAAATACACATCCTGGTACAAGTTCTGCGATATTTTGTCCTACAGTTTCCACACTTCTTGTATCGAGTGCTGCACTTGAACCTCCATTATTGATGTTGTCCGAATTATCACTTGAACCGCCACCACCGCAGCCAACAAGTAAACCAATACCAACTATACCAACCATTAAACTACTCGCAAGTACTATTCTTTTCATAGTAGCCTCCTTCTATGTTAGAGAGTGAATATTAAATATTCCTAATATAATTATACTCCTTTTTTTTATCCGAAAACCTTAAAGAAATATGAAATTTGATCGAAATCTTAACTGAATATTTTAAAATTAAATATACTTAATTTTTAGGCAAATTGGTCATAAAAAATATTTTGATAAAAAAGAATAATGGAAAGTTTTTCTTTCATAATATCATAACAGGAGTAGAAGAGAGTTTGTGTTATGATATTTCCAAAATATAATTAATGGAAATTTTTTAATAATTATTAAAAAGGTATAAAAACAGATGTGCTCTGATTCTCTTCTTTCTAAATTTGATTACCATTTTAAAGCGGTAGAAAAGATTATTCTTTCACGTCAGGATCCGGTAACAGGGCTGCTGCCTGCAAGTACCGCTGTTAATGCACATGGTGATTATACTGATGCATGGGTTCGGGATAATGTGTACAGTATTTTAAGTGTCTGGGGGCTTGCTCTGTCATATCGGCGTTATTTTGGAGAACACCATCGCACCCACCTTCTTTCACAAAGTGTAGTAAAGTTGATGCGCGGGCTTTTAATTGCAATGATGCGTCAGGCAGATCATGTGGAAAAATTCAAATATACTTTAAAACCGACTGATGCGCTTCATGCAAAGTATGGAACAAAAACAGGATTGGCGGTTGTGGGAGATGACGAATGGGGACATCTGCAAATCGATGCTACTTCTATTTTTATTTTGATGTTGGCACAGATGACAGCTTCAGGTCTTCAGATAGTTTATACAGAAGATGAAGTTGATTTTGTACAAAACCTTGTCCATTACATCAGTCGAAGTTATTGTACACCGGACTATGGAATCTGGGAACGAGGAAATAAGATTAATCATGGCAAGACGGAGATTAACTGTAGTTCTGTAGGAATGGCAAAAGCAGCTCTTGAAGCGATTGACGGGATGAATCTTTTTGGAAATGTTGCCAGTCATGAAGCTGTGATTCATGTAGTTGCGAGTGATGTTGCCCGTGCCCGTTTTACACTGGAAAGTTTGTTGCCCCGTGAATCAACTTCCAAAGAGACAGATGCTGCACTTTTGAGTATTATAGGTTATCCTGCTTATGCGATTGAAGATGTTACTTTAGTTGAACATACAAGAGAAAAAATTATCAAGAAATTATGTGGCAGGTATGGTTGTAAGCGTTTTTTACGGGATGGACACCAGAGTGCGATTGAAGATACTTCCCGCTTGCATTATGAACCGGAAGAGTTGAAGGCGTTTGAACATATAGAGTCGGAATGGCCTCTCTTTTTTACATATTTGTTGCTGGATGCACTTATTAGAAGAGATCATGAGGCGATTGCTCATTGGCAGAAAAAGCTGGAACCGTTGTTTGTGGAGCAGAATGGGGAAAAGCTTTTGCCGGAGCTTTATATTGTTCCCAAAGAGTCTATTGATGCAGAAAAAGCAGATCCCGGTTCCCAGGAGCGTATTCCAAATGAAAATATTCCTCTTGTATGGGCACAGAGTCTCTATATGTTGTGTGCTATGATTGCGGATGGTATTTTACGTCCCGAGGATATTGATCCTTTGCACAGGCATGAACGAATAGGACATCAAAGATATACACAAACACTTGTTGCAGTTATTGCCCAAAATAAAAAGGTAAAACAAAAGTTACTTGATTTGGGATTTTCAAGTGAAACTCCTCAGGATGTGCTGCCTATTAAAATACGTCAGGCGACAGAACTTTCCCGTATTCATACGTTGCTGGGGAAAAATAGGAAATTGCATCTTAGCGGTAGACCGATGCTGGTTGCTAGAACGATTACAACTTCTCAAACCTATTTGGTAGATGGTGAAGAGACGCTTTTCCTGCCTTACTATTTTGACCCTCAGGGGTTCTATTTCAGTTATGATAATACTCTGTTGGTGGAGCATTTTCGAACCTCTCTGAAATTTCTCTTTTCAAGTTGGGATCAGCCGGGACAGCCGATAGTTGCGTTTCTGGTGCGTGAAGATATGCTTGAAGGGGAAGATCAGGAGTCTGTATTGGCACTGTTGCATGAATTGCAAAGCGGTGTGTGTGATGGTTTGGTTGTTAAAACAGGCTCTCTTGGACAGTTAATGACAACAGCAGCTAGAGAGAGGATTGAAAATATTGAAGGGGTATCACTATCAAATTTGAAAGTAGAGTTTGTTGCCGGATATAGAGAGTATATTTGTAAAAATCCCGGTGTGACACATACTTTAAAAAGTGAAGAAATTGCTATTTTAGATGCATTGGAAACCGATAGTCTGGCACAACGATTGGATGAAGAGCAAAATCTGTATGCTCAGACATATATTATCTCTTTGTTATGGCAACGAGAAGGGAAAGACTTTTTGATAGCTACCAACGATGGTACTAAAACACTTGCTGATTTTGCAGAGCATCTTTATGCTGTATGTACGCTGCAGCATAACTGGGCGATAGTACGCCGCCTGGCAGAGATTACAGGAAAATATGATGATCGTCTTGAAGATGTATTGTTAGATATTGTGATTCGTCAAATGCGGCTGGCTGTAGGGCGGGCATACTATGAAAAAGCAATTTTCAGTAAACCTCATGACAATAGTACCATTGTTGCTACAATTGATGAATTTTGCGGAGATAATGCGGCAGAGAGGGTTTTGACACAGGAAATAATTTTGCATCTTGGCTATTTGATCCGCAGGGAGCCTGAACTTTTTCAAAATATGATTACTTTGCGGACTTGGTATTTTGTACAACTATTGGTGGGGCAGATTACACGTGAAAAAGATATTTCGATTGGTGCAGCGTATGAAAAATTGCTCGAACTTGCTCCACATGAAATCTATCGCAGATTGCATGCGATTTTGAAATCTTTTACTCTTCAGACAAGACAACTTATAGATCAGGAAAATTTGAAAGCTTCCGGAACGCCGGATATTGAGGCAATTGAAAAAGAGAATTTTGAAACAGAAATTTCACAGGCAAAGGATTGGCGTCAATGGCGTGAACAGATGGGAATGATTGGCAGGCTTTCTATGCGCTTTTACAAAGATATCTGGCATATGTTGCAGCAGTGTAATGGTTTGGTAATAGGTGAAAAGTATAATGTTCGCAGTCGTATCGGTTCTGAATTGACATTTGAGTCAACTCCCGGAGAACAGAATTTTGCTTTGAAAATAGATGCTTTGCTACAGGAGATTACTGCAGCAGACTATCGGCAGCTCAATATTGAAGCGATTGAATCAATAGCAAAACTTTTTAAAAAAAATCCGGATTTTCATATCAAAGATGATTTGATTTTGGATGTTTTGATTGGACATGCAGTACGTATTTCCTGGGAAAAAGAGCATGGTGCAGGTAACTATCATGAACAGCGCGGCAGAGCATGGGAATCTTTTTATAAGCGTTCTCCACGCGAAACAGACGAAGCATTTATCGAAGCTTTTGTCTATCTACTGTCACCGCAGGAGGAAAAGGATTAGTATGCATACAAAGGAGATTATGTGAAAATACTGGCAGGAGATATTGGCGGTACAAAAACTATTCTGGCAATTTACGAGAAAGATTCGCGGGGTATGACGTTACTGTATACAGAGCAGTTTTCAAGTAAGACATTTGAAACATTTGGTGAAGTGATTGATCTCTTTTTGAAAAAGAGTCCACCTTTTAAGATTGATGCAGTTGTTTTGGGTATTGCCGGACCTGTAGTTGAAGGCATATGTCAAACAACGAATTTGCCGTGGATTATCGATGAGAGAAGTTTGCAAAAGAGATTGGGAACTTTGCGTGTTAAGTTACTCAATGATTTGGAAGCGACTGCGTATGGGATGCTTTATCTTTCTGAAGAGCAATTTGTTTCACTCAATCCTGACGGAAAGTCTAAAAAGGCGAATCGGGCTGTAATTGCAGCAGGAACCGGTCTGGGTGAGGCGATTCTTTACTGGGATGGGAAAGGATATCGTCCCATTGGAACAGAGGGAGGACATACAGACTTTGCTCCTACAACTACACAACAGGATCAGTTGCTGAAGTGGCTTCGTAATCATTATCATAGTCATGTGAGTATCGAAAGAGTCTTATCCGGTTCCGGGGTTTATACATTATATCGTTTTTTGGCAGAGACAGGCTTCGCGCCGGAGCCTTCGTTTATGTTGGATTTGGCTGAAGATACAGATCCAAGTGCCATGGTAAGTAAAGGTGCTTTGGAATATAAAGATCCTCTTTGTACCGAAACGTTACGGCTTTTTACTGAAATTTATGGTGCTGAAGCTGGTAACTTTGCATTAAAAACATTTGCATTGGGCGGTGTCTATATAGGTGGAGGAATCGCTCCGAAAATTTTGCCGTTTATGAAGCAAGAGAGTTTTTTACGTGCCTTTTTACAGAAAGGACGTTTTGAGGAGATGCTTCGTAATATAGAAGTTAAAATAGCATTGGATCCGCAGACAGCTTTGATGGGTGCAGCCAGATATGCTGCTGATTGCTTATAGGGTATAGTATGTGCTTAATATGTACTAAAAAGAGGAACTATGTCTCAGATTCGTTATGATCTTTTTCATGATCAATATGTCATTATCGCTCCGGAGCGGTTACAAAGGGCAGCTTTTTTACCTGTTTCAAAAATAGAGCAGAGTGATCCCTGTCCTTTTTGTGAAGGAAAAGAGCGTTTAACGCCGTCTGAAATTTATGCTATTCGTCCGCAAGGCAGTGCAAATTCCCCTGGTTGGAAGACAAGAGTTGTGCCCAATCTCTACAAAGCACTGGCGATAGAGACTCCTTTTGTAAAACATCATGAAGAAGTCTTTGAATGGCAGGATGGATTTGGTGCACATGAAGTGATTATCGATATGCCGAGACATGAACTTCGCATGGATCAATGGAGCAAAGAGGAGTTTTTTAACTGGATTGCAACGATTCAGGAGCGTGTTCAGGATTTGCAGCGGGATTTCAGACTAGTGTATCTCTCTATCTTCAAAAATCATGGATATAATGCCGCTGCTACCCAGAGTCATCCTCATACACAGATCATTGGATTACCAGTAGTTCCGAAAGCAAAAATGGCACAGATACGACATCAGATTGCTTATTATAAAGAGCATGGTCGCTGTATTACAGAAGTGCTCCAGGCAGAAGAGATTGCACGAAAAAGCCGTATTTTGGTACAAAATAATACATTTATTGCGATTACGCCTTTTGCAAGTAGTGTACCTTTTGAAGTATGGATTACCCCAAAAAAGAAAATCAGCAATATTCAGCATTTATGCCAGACTGGTATGCATGCGCTTGCAGGTATGTTGAAAGAGGTGTTTATCCGCCTCTACCTGGTGTTGGGAAATTTCGATTTTAATATCTCTTTTGAGATACCCCCTATGCATAAATATGGGGAAACAGAGGAGATTTTTCATCTTTTTGAAGATACTTGCCGGTTTGGTATTCGTATTTTACCCAGACTTACCGGCATAGGTGGTCATGAAGTTTCTACCGGTATGATGATCAATCCGGTAGAACCTGAATATGCAGCAAAAGAATTAAGAGCAGTGAAAAAGTGAAAATTCTCTTTTGTGCATCGGAAGCTTATCCATTTGTTAAAAGTGGAGGATTGGCTGATGTCGCTTTTGCTTTGCCTAAAGCATTGGTGAAAAAAGAGTCGGTAACACTTCTGTTACCGTGGTACCACTTTATGAAACTGCCTGTTACCCCCATAAAGCTTTGGGATTGTGAACTCTCTTTTGGCGGACATGACTATCCTCTCTCTTTCTGGCAGTGTAATTTTGAAGGAGTTGAGGTTATATTGGTGAAGAGTACACTCTTGTATGAAAGTGAAAAGTTGTATGGCTTGAGTGATGATGATCTTCGTTTTACACTTTTTTGTCGTGCTATTGTCACGTTTGCGGAAAATGAGAAATTTGATATTTTGCATCTCAATGACTGGCATACCGCACTAGCCGCACTTTTTGCTAAAGAAAAACAGCTTTCATGCAGGGTTGTTTTTACCATCCATAATCTTGCATTTCAGGGTGTCTTTGCCTATGAGAGACTGGATATTCTGGGTATTGAGAAACGTTATTTTCATATGGAAATGCTGGAGTTTTACGGCAATATAAATTTTATGAAAGCAGGTATTGCTTTTAGCGATGCTGTTACAACGGTAAGTCCTACATATGCGAAAGAGATCCAAACTCCTGATTTTGGTTGTGGGCTGGATGGTTTTTTACGAAAACATCATGAAAAACTAAGCGGTATAATAAACGGCATAGATACGGAAGTATTCAATCCCGAAAGTGATGAGATGATTGCCTGTCATATGAAACGCAAAATTTCAACTTTTAAAAGATGCAATAAAAAAAGCCTGTTAGGCAAAAAGGATGAAAAACCGCTTTTTGTTTTTATTGGACGAATGACAGAGCAAAAAGGGATAGATCTTTTAGTAATGATTGGAGAAGAGTTGGCAAAACTGCCTGTGCAGTTTGCTTTTTTGGGAGATGGTGAAGAAGAGATTAGCCAAAAGCTTGAAAGTTTGGTAGCTAAAAGCAAAAATCTGCACTATTTTAAAGGGTACAATGAAGCACTTGCACATCAGTTGTATGCTGCGGCAGACTTTTTGGTGATGCCGTCACGATATGAGCCTTGCGGCTTAAATCAGATGATTGCAATGCATTATGGGACAGTTCCGATTGTCTATAAAACAGGGGGATTGTCTGATACTGTTCATGAAAAAGGTAAAAAGTGTGGTCGAGGAATTGTTTTCATTTACCATGATAAAAAACACCTTTTGAAAGCGATCAGAAAAGCACTTCAGATTTATAAACAACCTCAAAAAATGGAAAAGATAAACCAGTTTAATATGGCATGTGATTTTTCTTTTGAAAAGTCTGCCGAAAAATACCTATCTCTTTATAGACAAGTAGAAAAAGAGTAGTTTTTTTCTTGATGTAATACTCTCAAAAAATACAATATAGTAACAATTAATACCAATCTTGTTAAAATATTATAAAAGTTATCTGAAATTTAAGTTCTAATTGCTGCGCAAAAAAGTTCCGTATAATAAAGGAGTGTATTTTATGAAAAAAAGAATGAAAATATTATTTGTAGCTGCAGAAGTAGTACCTTTCGCCAAGACCGGCGGTTTGGCTGATGTGGCAGGTGCTTTACCGAAAGCTTTGGCGGCAATGGGACATGAAATTATAGTTGTAATGCCCAGATATTATGCTATCGATAAAAATAATTTACAGCTTGTACCTGGAGAACTTGGTGTACCTATGGGAAGTATGGGAGAACTTTGGGCAGGTGTATATGAGAGCCTGCTCCCAGGCAGTAATGTGAAAATATATTTTATCGATTATGAGCATTTTTACGGACGAAGCGGATTATATGATGATAATAATGTGAGTTATCCCGATAATGACAACCGTTTTATTTTTCTCTCCAAAGCGGCTATGCAACTTGCAAAAAAATTACGATTTCAGCCTGATATTATCCATGCCAATGACTGGCATACTGCGACTTTACCGATTTTACGCAATACCAAATATGTATTTGATCCTGATTTTGCCAATGCAGCAACTGTTTTAACGATTCACAACTTGCACTATCAGGGACGTTTTTATAAAGGTGCAATAGATGTACTTGAAGTAGGTTGGGAGCATTTTACTCCTGATGAACTGGAAGAGTTTGATGGTGTGAATTTTCTTAAAGGTGGTATTTCTCATGCTGATGCAGTGACAACTGTCAGCCGTCAGTATGCCAGAGAGATTCAGACTCCGGAATTTGGCTGGGGATTGGAAAATCATATTCGAAGGCATAGTCATAAACTCTATGGTATTTTAAATGGAGTAGATTATGAGGAGTGGTCTCCTGTGATTGATCCTTTTATTGCAAAGCATTTTGATCTTCATGATATGTCAGGGAAAAAAGTGTGCAAAAAGGCATTGCAGCAGGAGTTTGGATTGCCTTCCAGAGATGAAGTACCGCTGATAGGATTTATTGGTCGTTTTGTGGATCAAAAAGGGATTGGATTGATTGCTTCGGCGATGCATCATATTTTAAAGATGGATGTGCAGCTTGTTTTTCTGGGAAGCGGTGAGAAATGGGCAGAAGGTTTTTTCAGTGAACTTGCCGGAAAGTATCCTGATAAAATCGGGACATATATCGGGTATAACAATGCTTTGGCGCATAGAATTGAAGCGGGATGTGATCTCTTTTTGATGCCATCTCTTTTTGAACCGTGTGGTTTGAACCAGATTTATTCTCTGCGTTATGGTACTCTTCCTGTGGTTCGTGCTACAGGAGGACTTGAAGATACTATTGAAAACTATAATCCGGAAACAGGTACCGGAAACGGTTTTAAGTTTTATGAAGCTTCTCCGGATGCCTTTTTTAACACACTAGCCTGGGCAGTCGGTACTTACTACGATAATAAGAAAGCATTTAAAAACTTACAAAAAAATGCGATGAAAGCACGTTTTAGCTGGGATGAAGCAGCCAAAATTTATACAGAACTTTATGAGCTGCTCTCTTTGAAACAAGAGATGAAGCGCTACCAATAAGGAGCCGCTATGGCACTTGATATACATTATGATTTTTCACTTTTCAGTGAATATGATATTTACCTCTTGAAGAGAGGAGAACACACCAAACTCTATGAAAAATTCGGTGCACATCTTTGTACCAGAAAGAAGAGGCAAGGTGTTTACTTTTCTGTTTGGGCACCCAATGCAAAATACGTCAGCGTAGAGGGCGATTTTAACAGTTATGATCCTTTGAAACATCCGTTGAAGCTGCGGCAGGATGAGAGTGGTATCTGGGAAGGGTTTATTGAAGATATTCCCGAAGGTGTTACGTATAAATACTATATTGAATCAAATATAGAGGGAATTATTCATCATAAATCTGATCCGTATGCTTTTTATGCAGAGAAACCTTCCAAATCTGCTTCCCGTATCTGGTCACTGGAAAAGCATCAGTGGCAGGATCAGCAGTGGATGAAGGAACGCTATAAGAAAAATGCCCATAATGCGCCTGTTTCTATCTATGAAGTGCATCTGGGTTCATGGCGCCGTAAAGTAGAGGAAGAAAATCGTCCTTTGACCTATGCTGAAGCGGCAGAGGAGCTTGCAAACTATCTGGTGGAGATGCACTATACCCATGTAGAACTGATGCCTGTTACAGAGTATCCTTTTGAAGGTTCATGGGGGTATCAGGTGACAGGTTATTTTGCGCCGACGGCGCGCTATGGTACACCGGAAGAGTTCATGATGTTTGTCGATACGATGCACCGCTACGGAATAGGTGTGATTCTTGACTGGGTTCCTTCCCATTTTGTAACAGACGGACATGGACTGATTAACTTTGACGGGACGGCACTTTATGAACATGAAGATCCGCGCCTGGGGTATCATCCTGAGTGGGGGAGTGCCATTTTCAATTATGGACGCAATGAAGTACGTGCATTTCTGATATCATCTGCGATGTTCTGGCTGGAAAAATACCATATAGACGGTATTCGTGTTGATGCGGTAGCATCGATGCTCTATCTGAACTATGCACGTAAAGAGGGAGAATGGTTTCCCAATAAACATGGAGGCAATGAGAATCTTGAAGCGATTGCTTTTTTACGACAACTCAATACTTCAGTATATGGGGCGTTCCCGGATATTATGATGAGTGCAGAAGAGTCCACTGCCTGGCCGATGGTAACACGACCTGTAGATGTTGGCGGACTTGGTTTTGGATTTAAATGGAATATGGGGTGGATGCACGATACGCTGAAATATTTTAAAACGGATCCTGTTTACCGACAGTATCATCAGAGTCAGTTGACATTTAGTATCTGGTATGCTTTTGACGAACAGTTTATTTTGCCTTTGAGTCATGATGAAGTAGTGCATATGAAAGGCTCTCTTATAAATAAAATGGCAGGGGATCATAATCAAAAATTTGCAAATCTGCGTGCGATGTATACTTACATGATGGCACATCCGGGTAAAAAGTTGCTTTTTATGGGTGGTGAATTTGCACAGTTTGCGGAGTGGAACTATAAACAAAGTCTGGATTGGCATCTGACACAATATCCTGTTCATAAAGGTATACAAAAGTTAGTCAGTGATTTGAATGCACTTTATCAAAAAGAGCCGGCACTTTATCTCTATGATGAGAAACATCAGGGGTTTGAGTGGATCGATTATGCAGATGCCGGACACAATGTAATTGCATTTTTGCGAAAAAGCGATAAAGAGGAAGAGACTATTCTTGTGGTTTGTAATTTTTCTGATACAGTGTTGGATGATTATCGCTTGGGTGTTCCATATGGTAAGGAGTGGCAGGAGATTTTCAACTCACAGTATAGTACGTATGAGGGATGGGATATTACCAACCCTTACCCGAAACCGGTAGAAGATATGCCTATGCACGGTCTGGAAAAATCGATTTCGTTAAGACTGCCACCATTGGGCGTAGTATACATGAAGCAGGTTCAAAGTTAAAGATATTCGTGAATATCAAAAATTTTGAAATATTTTGTATTTTAAACTAAAAAAAAGAGGCATTTGTCCGATATAAAAAATAGAAAAAATTATTCAAAAGGAATCTAACATGAAAGCAGTTGTTATGGCAGGAGGATTCGGAACTCGAATTCAACCGCTTACCCATTCGCTCCCTAAACCGATGCTTCCCATTATCAACGCGCCGATGATGGAACATATTATTGTAAAACTAAGAGATGAACTTGGTATCAAAGAGTTTGTGATCTTGCTTTACTTTAAACCTGAAACTATCAAGGACTATTTTAAAGATGGCAGTGACTGGGGAATCAAAATCGATTACGTATTGCCGGACGATGACTATGGTACAGCCGGTGCGGTAAAGTGTGCGGAGGAGTATCTCAAAGATGACAATTTTGTGATTGTCAGTGGTGATTTGGTGACAGATTTTGATTTTACCAGAATTGTTGATTCTCATGAAGTGAAATCTTCCAAACTGACGATTGCTCTGACACCGGTAGAAGATCCGTTACAATTTGGTGTAGTAATCACCGATGAAGAGGATAAAATTGAGAAATTTCTGGAAAAACCGGGCTGGGGAGAAGTTTTCAGCGATACGATCAATACAGGGATATATATAATTGAACCGGAGATTCTGGAGTATATACCTGCAGAGACAAATTTTGATTTTGCAAAAGACCTTTTCCCTTTACTGATGGATGAAAATATTACGCTTTATGGACCGAAAATAACCGGATACTGGAGAGATGTTGGAAATCCATATAGTTACAGAGATGTTTATGGAGATATTCTTGGTGGTGAAGTGAATTTTAATTTTTCAGGTTATGAGATTAATCCGGAAAAAGATCAGCTTTTTGCAAAAGATGGACGTGATTATAGTCATGTAGAGATCAAAGGGACAGTAATTGTAGGAGAAAATGTTTTTATCGGTGCAAATGTTAGATTACATAATGTTGTAATCGGTAACAATGTTCGTATTGAAGATAATGTTTCTATTCACAATGGTGTTTTATGGAACGATATTACAATTTCCAAAAATTCCAGACTTTGTCGTTCAGTGATATGTGATCACAATACACTCGGTGAACATACCGTCATCAAAGAGGGTGCTATTATCGCAGAAAACTGCGACATCTTAGATGATGTTACGATTGAAAAAGATGTTATTGTATGGCCGGATAAAATTATTGAAGAGGGTGCCATTGTCAGTAACAATGTTATCTGGGGAAGTAAATATAAATCCTCTATCTTTGAAGAGGGAACAGTTCGCGGACGAACCAATATCGAACTTTCATGTGAAATGTCCACAAAGCTTGCAGAAGCGCTGGGTGCGATGCTTCCGCTGGGAAGTACGGTTTATGTTTCCAGGGATTATCACAGAAGTTCACGTATGCTTAAACGTGCCTTTTTGGGAGGATTGCTTTCGTCCGGTATCAATGTAGTGGATATTACTTATATGCCGTCTGCTGCAATGCGTTATCATCTGGCGCACCAGAAAGATATCAGTGCGGGTGTCCATTTCAGACAGAGTATTACCGACAAAACACATACAGAGATTCTTTTCTTTACTGAAGAGGGATTGCGAATCGATACCAATATGGCAAAAAGTATTGAGCGTCTCTTTTTCCGGGAGAGTTTCAGACGTGTTGATCCGGATGATATTGGTGAAATTCAGGTAGCTGAATTTCTGGAAAAAGAGTACAAAGAGGAGATACTGAAGCATCTTGACCTGGATGCCATTCGTATTCATGAACACAAAATGGTTGTGGATATGATGAATGGTTCAGTAGCAAAGGTTTATCCGGATTTACTCAATGAGTTACAGACAGAGCATATTATGCTTAATGTCAATCCAGATGAGAAAAAGCTTTCGACATTACCGACGCTGGAGAAGAAATCGCGTGAAAATCTTTCAAAGATTGTGAAAAGCCTCTCTTATGATTTGGGGTTTATTGTTTATCCTAACGGTCAAAAGATGATTATGGCAACAGACCGAGGTGAGATATTACCGGGGCATATTGCACTTTTGACAGTACTTAATCTTATTAACCATACTACTGAAGAGAAAAAAAAGATTTTCCTGCCGTCATGGGCACCTGATATATATGATGCAAAATTTGAGAACCTTGAAATAGAGAGAGGAAAGTACCGTAATTTTACGGCAGAAAAATTGAAAGAATACTTTTTGGTGGCATCGGTAGAAGGAAATTTTGCATTTACAGAGTTTGCACTCAATCGTGATACAATTTATGCAAGTTTGAAAGTATTGGAAATTTTGAGTAAACATCAACTCAATCTCAGTGAAATAGCAGATGAGGTTGCAGGATTTTTCTATCTGGAACAACAGGTTACCTGCCCATCAAGTCTTAAAGGCAAGATGATGCGTAAATTTCTGGAAGATGCCAAGGGTAAACGTGCCTCTATGGAAGATGGTGTAAAGATTTGGTTAGATGAAAATGATTGGGTGTTGATGATTCCTGATCAGTATACGGATAACCTGAATCTTTATATTCAGGCACAAAACGAAGAAAAAGGTCAAGCTCTTTTAAAAATGTATCAGGAAAAGATAGGACAGTGGATTAGTGAAAAAGACGACGCTTAATTTTTTGTGGCATATGCATCAACCCTATTACAGGGATGACATGAGTGGTGAAATTGTTATGCCCTGGGTCTTTTTGCATGCAATCAAAGATTATTATGATATGCCCTGGTATCTGGAGCAGATACCGGGTATAAAAGCGACATTCAATCTGGTTCCTTCTTTGCTGATACAGCTTAAAGCATATGAAGATTTTGAAGTCAAAGATAAATTGCTTATGGCTTTGCGTAAAGAGGTAAATGCACTTCGTCCCGAACAGCGACTTTATCTGGCAGAACATCTTTTCTATGCCAATGTAGAAAATATGATCAAGCCGTTACCCCGTTATTTTGCGCTTTATGAAAAAAAGATGCAGTTTGAGACCAATGAAGAGGTAAGTGCTGCTTTCAGCCAACAGGAGTTTCTGGACTTAGAGGTACTCTATCTTCTTTCATGGTGTGGTGTATATTTGCGGGAGAATGATGAAATTGTAAAATCACTGCTGCATAAAGGGGCGAATTTTACTCATGAAGAGAAACTTGCGCTTTTAAAAGCATTAAGCAAGTTTATCAAGACGATTATCCCATATTATAAAAAACTGATGGAGAAGGGACGTATCGAAGTCTCTACAACACCATTCAATCATCCTATCTCTCCGTTATTGCTGG
>CAZYZD010000048.1:0-16260 GCA_964651755.1 uncultured Sulfurospirillum sp.
CTGTATAGTCATACTCTAATGCATTATGTGATTGCATTAAAAACCTCCTAAATGATTTGTAATTGTCATGATTTACACATGATGACTAACTATTATACGTATACCTAGTAGAAATTTAGCTTAAAATACTTTTTTTTGGGTAAAAAAATAGTTGATTGATTTACTTTCTGTTAATTAGAATAAAATAGATGGAATAATTTTAAGGTATAAACGCCAGTTATACAGCACTGGAGAAGACGGGTAAAACTTTACCCGTTAAAAAATAAAGCGGAATCCCACATAGCCGGAATTACTGTAATTTATCTTTTCCAGTTCATAGTCTGTATCTATGTTTCGGTAACCAGCATAGATTTCAACATTTTCTATGATTTGTACAGTGGCTTCGAGTCTGTACTCTGTATAAGTATCTGCATCCTGAAAGCAGAGAGGAGAAGGTGCATAAACAACTTTTGCACCGATGGTACCAATTGGAATATTGCCATTATATATTTTATGTTTGAATCCAAATAAAATAGGTAGTGCCCAGAAATCATCATCCTGATATTGTGTAAAAAGTGTTTTCAAACCTACTTCAAAAAGTAATGGCGGATAGTTGTAAAAAACATTTTCCACGTACAAACCTGCGCCAAAAAGAGTGTCATCATCATTCATAAGGTTTATATCTGCATAAAAGTTTCGAAATACAGGATCACTTGTCAGTGGTGCAATATTTGCTTTTGCTTCAAATTCCACTGCCTCACTGTTTACATTAAGACCAAATGCAAAACGCTGAAAAGCAAAAAGATGTATGCTGCACAAGAGTGTTAGAAAAACGAGTTTTTTCAAGTCAAATCCTTTATAACTGTATTGGTCTCATTTTAAGACAATCTAGTTTATAATCTCTTCATGAACAAATTAATTTTAGCTATATTTTTGACATTAAATATCTACGCTTCAACACTCCATCTTTCGATTAGTTCCAATCCCAGTAAGCTCAATCCTCTTATCGCTACAGACAGTGCCAGCGGGGAAATTGCCGGATGGATTTTTGATGCTTTACTTGCATATGACAAAGACGGTAAGATAGAGCCTCGTATCGCTGAAAGTTATTCTTTTAAAGATGATACAACGCTTATTTTTAAAATTCGTAAAGATGTCCTCTGGAGTGACGGTGTGCCGTTAACAGCCGAAGATGTGGTTTTTACTTATGAATTGATCACATCACCAAAAATTTATACTCCGTATGCCAGTGAATTCCGCTATGTGAAAAGTGTGAAAGTACTTGACAAATATACTGTAGAAGTAAAATATAAAGAACCCTATTTTAAAGCTCTTCAGACTTGGTTGACAAGTATTGTACCCAAACATATTCTGGCATCTGAAGAAGATATTATGACGAGTAAATTCAATCAGTATCCAACAGGAAACGGTCCTTATACCATAGATGGTTTTGAAATCTCCAAAGATATTGTTTTAAAAGCCAACAAACACTATTTCCGGCGGGTACCGAAGATTGATGAAATCATTTACCATTTTATGCCGGATCCAAGTACGCAGTTTTTGATGCTTAAATCGCATAAGCTGGATGTCGGTTCTCTGACTCCTTTGCAGCTGGAGCGTCAGATAGATGAAGATTTTTTATCGTTTTATAAAGTATTTGAAAAAATTTCCCAGAGTTATACCTATTTGGGGTTTAATCTTAAAAATCCCAAATTTCAGGATGAGAGAGTACGCAAGGCACTCAGCCTTGCAATTGACAGGCAGGAGTTGGTAGATATTCTCTTTTTTGGACACGGACAGGTGTGCAATGGTCCTTTTATGCCGGGAACCTTTGCTTATAATGAAAAGGTAACAGCGCCAAAGCAGAATATTGCAGCTGCAAAAAAATTGCTTAAAGAAGCCGGTTATGATCAAAAACACCCTTTCAGTTTTGAAATCGTGACCAATTCCAACAATCCTATCCGTGTATATGCCACACAGATTATTCAGCACCAGTTGAAACAGGCAGGGGTGATTGTAAAGATCCGGACGATGGAGTGGCAGGCGTTTTTAAATACTGTTGTGATGCCTAAAAAGTTTGAAGCGGTAATTTTGGGCTGGGGACTTGGTTTGATGCCCGATGCCTACAGTATCTGGCACAGCGAGGGAAGTAAAAAGGGTGGATTTAATTTTATCAACTATAAAAATGAAAAAGTGGATGCCCTGATCAAAAAGGCGGAACGTACTATTGATCAGGAAGAACTCGGAAAAATTTACCGGCAAATATTTGCACTTATTGTGCATGATAATCCTTATCTTTTTCTATATATACCAAACTCTATTACGGTAGTAAATAAAAAAATTCAAAATGTAAGCCAGTCTATTCTTGGTGTGATGCATAATGTAATCGACTGGATTAAACCATGAAAAAAACAACTATACTATTTGACCTTGATGGTACGCTGATTGATTCAACTGAAGCGATTTTAACCTGTTTTGATGATTCGTTTAAACATTTTGGCGTGCCTACTCCCCCGGAGGAAGATATTAAAAGGCTTATCGGACATCCTCTGGATTTTATGTATCTGCATTTAGGGATACCGCAAGAGAAGGTCTGGGATTTTGTAGATATTTATAAACAGCATTATCGTAAACGTTCCAAACCCATGACAAAATTTTTACCTTTTGCAAAAGAGGCGATAAAAGAGGCGGCATTGTTTGCCAGGCTGGGTGTTGTGACAACCAAAACAGGTGAATACTCCAGAATACTTCTGGAACATATGGGCGTAATGGATTATTTTGAAGTATTGATAGGGCGTGAGCATGTAACACACCCAAAGCCGCATCCTGAACCTGTCTTAAAAGCGTTGCACCAGATGGAAATTCATGATCTCAGTAATACCTGGATGATAGGTGATACCTGTCTGGATATGGTCAGCGCAAAAGATGCCGGAATTCATGGGGTAGGGGTTTTGAGTGGCTATGGTACGGAAGAGGAGTTGCAAAGGTGCAGTAAATTTTTACAAAATGACGCACTAAGTGCAATTAGATTAATAAATATGTTTAAAAAAAAGCTTAAGTTAAGTCAGAATAACCTAAAATTATAGGACAAATTAGTAGGAAAATATTTCTAAGGAGATTATATGGTAGAAATAAGATGGCATAGTCGTGCCGGACAGGGGGCGGTTACCGCTGCAAAAGGTTTGGGAGATGTAATTTCTACAACAGGCAAAGAGGTTCAGGCGTTTGCACTTTACGGCTCTGCCAAAAGAGGTGCTGCGATGACAGCCTATAACAGAATCGATGACAAACCAATCATAAACCATGCGAAATTCATGATCCCGCAATATGTTTTGGTTCTTGATCCGGCACTTGCCTATACGGATCAGAAAATCTATCAGGATATTGCAGAAGATACACAATTTATTATTACGACACATTTGAGTCCTGAAGAGTTACGTGCCGAAATTCCTGCACTGGAAGGAAAAAATCTTCATACGGTCGACTGTATCCAAATCTCTTTAGATACTATTGGTAGAGCAATCCCGAATACACCGATGCTGGGTGCTTTTGTAAAAGTTTCCGGTATGTTTGAACTGGATTTCTTTAAAGAAAAAATGCTCAAAGTTCTTTCCAAGTTCCCGCAAAGAATTATTGATGCAAATATGGATGCTATTACCAGAGCATACAATGAAGTTAAGTAGAAAGGAAGTTTGATGAAACAGAGTGAAAATCCGAAATTTTTAGGAACTGAAGAGCTTTTAGGATGGGATGAAGTAACCCAGGGTGTTGTACTTGACTCTTTTGCTGAAGAAGTAGAAAATGTAGCGTTTTTAAAACAGGAAGAGCGTCCGTATTCAGAATTTAACTCTTTTACGGCAAGTGTAGCGGACTGGCGTGTTATCAAGCCAATTTACAACAGAGATATTTGTATCGACTGTCAGAATTGCTGGGTATTTTGTCCGGATACTTCTATTATCTCCAGAGATAAAAAGATGATCGGTATCGATTTTGATCACTGTAAAGGGTGTGGTGTTTGTGTGGAAGTGTGTCCTACAAATCCAAAATCACTTTTAATGTTCGAAGAGAGAACAGATATTGACGAGGCTTTATCACAATGGCCGGAAAAAAAGAAAAAAAGTAAGGAATCATAATATGGCAGAAAAATGGGATATTCAGGACGTTGAAGTCTGGGATGGTAACTTTGCAGCAGCACAGGCGTTAAGACAGGCACAGGTTGATGTTGTATCAGCTTATCCGATTACCCCTTCTACACCGATTGTTGAAGGATATGGTAAATTTGTTGCAGACGGATATGTTGACGGCGAATTTGTTATGGTTGAGAGTGAACATGCTGCGATGAGTGGTTGTGTCGGTGCAGCAGCAGCCGGTGGTCGTGTTGCAACTGCAACATCTTCACAGGGTTTTGCACTGATGGTAGAGGTACTGTATCAGGCATCCGGTATGCGTCTTCCTATCGTACTGTGTGTAGTAAACAGAGCGTTGGCTTCTCCTCTTAATGTACGTGGTGACCATGGTGATATGTACCTTGGGCGTGATTCCGGCTGGATTCAGGTAGATGCTTTCAATGCACAGGAAGCGTATGATTTGACGTTGATGGCATTTAAAATCGGTGAAGACCACAGGGTAAGACTCCCGGTAATGGTACATCAGGATGGTTTTATCACTTCACATACGGCACAAAATATTCATCCGTTAAAAGATGATGAAGCATATGCATTTGTCGGTAAATATGATCCGGTAGATGAGATGCTTGATTTTACAAGACCTGTAACATACGGTGCACAGACTGAAGAAGACTGGCACTATGAGCATAAAGCAAAACAACACAAAGCGATTCTCGATTCACGTCCGGTGATAGATGAAGTATTTGCAGAGTTTGAAAAGTTGACTGGAAGAAAATATAAACGTGTTGAAACATATTTGATGGATGATGCAGATGTCGCAATCGTTGCGCTTGGTACAACGGTAGAGACAGCACTTCTCGTTGCTGAGCAGATAAGAGAAGAAGAGGGTATCAAGGCTGGTGTTGTAGCACCGAGATGTTTCAGACCATTCCCTTTTGATAATATCAAAGAAGCTCTTCAAAATGTAAAAGCGATTGCCTGTATGGACAGAAGTTCTCCGGGTGGTGCTTTAGGTGCGCTTTACAATGAGGTATCGGCAGCACTTTATACGGCAGATAATCAACCAATCGTGACAAATTATATTTATGGTCTGGGTGGTAGAGATTTAACTGTTGATGCGATTAAAGATATTTACAGAGAGCTGGATAAAAATGCAAAATCCGGTAAGAGATCAGGTAAAATACAACAATTTATCAGCCTGCGCGGTCCAAAATTAGAGTATTTTGAATAGGAAGAGGGGAAAAGATTATGAGTACAATTAAAAAAATTAAAAACTTAAAAGAGTTATCTACATCAAATGACAGATTTGAAGGTGCACACCTTCTTTGTCCGGGGTGCGCACACTCTATCATCGTAAGAGAGTTGATGAACTGTACAGATGACAACCTTGTTATCTCTTCAAATACAGGATGTCTTGAAGTTTCTACAGCGGTTTATCCATATACTTCATGGGATACTTCATGGATTCATATCGGTTTTGAAAATGCCGCTACTGCGGTTTCCGGTGCTGAAGCGATGTATAAAGCAAGAAAAAGAAAAGGTACACTCAAAGACCCTGATGCTCCGGTAAAATTTGTTGCATTCGGTGGAGACGGTTCTACTTATGATATCGGCTTTCAGTGGCTGAGTGGTGCGGTTGAAAGAGGGCATGATTTTACCTATATTTGTCTGGACAATGAAGTTTATGCAAATACCGGTGGTCAGAGAAGTTCTTCTACCCCGCTTGGTTCATCTACTACTACAGCACCTGCCGGGCGTATCAGTTACGGTAAAAAAGAGATGAAAAAAGATATGGTGGCTATTATGGCTGCACATGGTGCGCCTTATGTTGCGCAGATGGCACCGAACAAATGGAAAGATATGATCAAGAAAATGCAACGGGCATTGACAACTGAAGGTCCTGTATATTTGAATGCGATATCTGCATGTACAACAGAGTGGAAATTTGATCCAAAAGATACTATTAATATTACAGATCTTGCAACTGACTCTCTGGTTTTCCCTCTTTATGAGATTATCAACGGTACAGAGTTAAATATTACATACAGACCGAAAAATGTAATTCCGGTAAAAGATTACCTGGGAGCACAGGGGCGTTTCAGACACCTCTTCAAACCAGAAAATGCACATATCCTTGAGCAGTGGCAGAAAAATGTCGATGCACAGTGGGAATATCTGCAAAGAAGAGAAGAAGCAAAAGTTTAAATCTCCTGTTCAGAAGCGAAATTTCGCTTCTGAATAATACAAAATCTCCAACCAGCCCCTCAATCAAATTACTGTATAATTATCCTTTCAAAATTTCGGTTACCAGCATACCGGATAAATAAAGGAGTGTTCATGATCTTAAAACTGGGAATTCCCAAAGGAAGTTTGCAGGAATCTACTATCAATATTTTTAAAGAAGCGGGTTACAATATACGTGTAAAAGAACGAAACTATTATCCCTCTGTTGATGATCCGGAACTTTCATGTATGTTGATTCGTGCACAGGAGATGGCACGGTATGTAGAGGGTGGTCAACTTGACTGCGGTTTAACCGGTCTGGACTGGATCAAAGAGAACAGGGCAGATGTTGTTGAAGTAGCCGAACTTACTTATGCCAAACAGAGTTTCAAGCCTATTAGATGGGTTTTGGCAGTAAAGGAGGATTCTCCCTATACCTGTGCAAAAGATCTGGAAGGCAAGACGATAGCAACAGAAGTTGTCAATTTGACGACAGATTATTTTGCAAGTCATGGAGTGAAGGCAAATGTGGAGTTTAGCTGGGGTACTACGGAAGTAAAAGTACCGGAGCTTGCTGATGCTATCGTGGAAATCACCGAAACGGGTTCCTCTTTACGGGCAAACAATCTTAAAATTATAGATACGGTTCTGGAAACGACGACGCGTTTTATTGCCAATAAAAAAGCGTATGAAGATCCTGAAAAAAGAGCGAAGATAGAACGTATTGTTATGATGCTCAAATCTGTAATTGATGCTGTTCCCAAAGTTTGCCTGATGTTGAATGCTCCTGAAAGTGAACTTGAATCTATTTTGAAGATACTACCCAATGACAATCCTACAGTTTCCCACCTTGCAAAAGGGGATTGGATAGATGTTATGGCAGTATTGGATAAACGTGTACTTCGTGATGTTATACCCAAACTCAAAGCACACGGTGCCAAATCTATCGTAGAAATACCGGTAAGTAAAATTATAGAGTAATGAGAAACAAGATAGCATACCAGGGAGTTCAGGGAGCATACTCTGAACAGGCATGTAAAAGTGCTTATCCGGATCTGACTCCGATACCCTGTGACAGCTTTCAGGAAGCGATGTGGCTGGCAGAAAACGGAGATGCCTATCTGGCGATGATTCCTCTTGAAAACTCTACTGCAGGTCGTGTAGAAGAGATTTACCGTTTGATTCCCAAAATGAAACTGCATGTTATTGGAGAGCATTTTGAGCCTGTAACCCATTGCTTGCTTGGAACCAAAGATGCTACACTCAAAACAATTCAAACAGTAGCTTCCCATCCCCAGGCACTGGCACAGTGTCATACCAATATCTCCCTGCTGGGGCTGGAAGCTATTGCCAAACTGGATACTGCCGGGGCGGCAAAAGAGATTGCAACTTTACAGGATCCTTCAAAAGCGGCAATTGCATCGAAACTTGCAGCGGAGATTTATGATTTGCAGATATTGAAAGAGCATTTTGAAGATGTCTCCGGAAATACAACACGTTTTTTTATACTTTCTGCCCAGAAGAGGATTCCTGAATATGATCCGAAACTTCCCTACATTACATCGCTGATCTTTCAGGTGCGAAATATTCCTGCAGCGCTCTATAAAGCACTGGGAGGTTTTGCAACCAATGGAATCAATCTGTTGAAATTGGAGAGTTATATGAGTAATAATTTGACAGAGGGAAGTCAGTTTCATGTGGATATTGATGGGCATATCGATGCAAAAGCGATGTCTCTTGCTTTGGAAGAGCTGGCATTTTTTGCGGATGATGTACGGATTCTTGGCTGTTTTGAAAGCCACAGGTTTCGCTGTAAAATAGAAGAAAAACCAGATATTTCGTTATAATAAATAAAAAATTTAAAGGATTCAATAATGCCAATGTTAGATAGTTTTATGGTTGACCATACCAAAATGACCGCACCAGCCGTGCGTGTTGCCAAAAAGATGCAAACTCCGTGCGGTGATACGATTACGGTGTTTGATTTGCGTTTTTACAAACCGAACGAAGGTATTATGAGTGAAAAGGGGACTCATACACTGGAACATCTGTTTGCGGGTTTCATCAGAGACCATCTTAACAGTGATGATGTGGAGATTATCGATGTTTCACCTATGGGATGCCGTACCGGTTTTTACATGAGTGTGATTGGCGAACCTGATGAAAAGCGCGTTGCCAAAGCCTGGGAAGAGGCGATGAAAGATGTTTTGAAAGTAGAGCGTCAGGAGGATATTCCAGAACTCAATATTTACCAGTGTGGTACCTGCAAGATGCATTCTCTCAAAGAGGCGAAAGAGATTGCACAATATGTACTTGACCATGGAATCGGTGTGATGGATAACGAGGCGTTGAAACTGGATGAGGAAAAGATCAAAAACGCCACATGTTAAACAATACACAAATGCGGGAACGGGATCTTGCCCATATATGGCATCCCTGTTCCCAGATGAAAGATTATGAAAGTCTGCCGTTTATTCCAATCAAGTCAGGGAAGGGTGCCTATCTTTTTGATTTTGACGGCAATCAATACCTGGATGCCATCAGTTCATGGTGGGTCAATCTTTTCGGACATGCCAATCCCTATATCAATGAAAAAATAAAAGAGCAGGTTGATACACTCGAACATGTGATTTTTGCAGGTTTTAGTCATGAGCCTGCTATCAGACTGGCAGAGCGGTTGGTTGCACTGACACCTGAAAAACTCAATAAACTCTTTTTTGCCGATAATGGCTCCAGTGCCATTGAGATAGCGCTGAAGATGAGTTTTCAGTACTATAAAAATGATGGTGTTGTCAAAGATATATTTATCTCTCTGGAAAACTCTTATCATGGAGAGACGATGGGTGCTCTGGCGGTGGGAGATGTTTCACTTTACAAAGAGATATACAGTGAGATTCTGATTAAAACGGTTCAGGCAAAATCACCGGCGCTTGTTTCGGAAGATGAGGCGCTGGCTTCGATGGAAGTACTTTTTCAAAAGTATCGTGGGCGTATCGCTGCTGTGGTGATTGAGCCTTTGGTACAGTGCGCCGGATCGATGGCAATGTATGGTGCAAATTATATTTCTGAACTGAAGAAACTGTGCGAGAAGTATGAAGTTTTTATGATCGCTGATGAAATTGCTGTAGGATTTGGAAGAACCGGAACCATGTTTGCCTGTGAACAGGCGGGCGTAACACCCGATTTTCTCTGTCTTTCCAAAGGTATTACCGGAGGTTATCTGCCGCTTTCAGTTGTTATGACGAGTGACGAGATATACAGTGCTTTCTATTGCGACTACAGTGAAGGAAAATCTTTTCTTGATTCACATAGTTATACGGGCAATGCTCTGGCATGTACTGCGGCAAATGCGACACTGGATCTTTTTGAAAAAGAGCATGTTATTGAAACCAATAAAGTCAAGATAGATATTCTTTCGGCATTGCTGAAACGGTTTACCGATCTGCCCAATGTCAAAGAGGTAAGACAGCGCGGGTTTATAGCAGCTGTGGAACTGGCGGGATATGCACCTGAAAAGAGAATTGGTCTGGAGATTTACAAATATGCTTTGGCACACGGGGTGTTGCTGCGACCGTTGGGCAATGTAGTCTATTTTATGCCGCCCTACATTGTTACCGAAGAGCAGCTGATTGAGATGACTGATGTCGCTTATGAAGCGATAAAAAGAGTTTAACGTACCTCCAGGTACTTTTTGAGTCCGATATCGCTCCAGTCTCTCTGGCTTTGTAAAAAAGTGTAGGCATTTTCCCAGACGCGTTTAAAATCTGCGCTTTTTTTACTTTTCTCTTCTGCAACTTCCAGCATCGCTTTTTTTGCGGCAAGCATTACTTCATTGGGTAGCTGGTCGATTTTAACACCCGCATCCCGTACGACTTTCAGCTCTTTTGCATTTTCATACTGAAACTGGCTTTGCATTGTGGTATTGAGTTCCTGTGAAGCAATCTCTATCATTAGTTTTTGTTCATCGGAGAGTTTGTCAAATTTCTTTTTGTTAAAGACCAGACTCAGCATACTTCCCGGTTCATGCCATCCTGTGTAGTAGTATTTTGCGACTTTATGAAAGCCCATTTTGGTATCGAGGGAAGGTCCGAGCCATTCTGTAGCATCCAGAACGTTACGTTCCAGTGCGACATAGATTTCACCTGCCGGGAGGAGGGTAGGTTTTACGCCAAGTTTGGCAAATACTTCGCCGCCAAGTCCCGGGATGCGCATTTTCAGACCTTTAAGATCTTCAAGACTCTTGATCTCTTTTTTAAACCAGCCTCCCATTTGTATGCCGGTATTACCGCCTTTGAAGGGAACAAGATTGTATTTTGCATATAACTCTCTCCAGAGTTTCATTCCGTCTCCCCAGTCGTACCAGGCATTCATCTCATTTGCTGTCATACCGAAAGGAAAACCGGTAAAAAGATTGAAAGCTTCGTTTTTGCCTTTATAGTAGTAGGCTGCCGAATGATAAGCATCGATAGCACCGGCACTGGTGGCGTCAAAAACACCAAGTGCAGGAACAAGTACATTTTTTGGGAAAACCTTGACTTCGATACTCCCGCCGCTCATCTGTGTCAGTCTGGTAGCAAAACGTTCCACCCCTTCACCCATAATGGGAAAGTTTGCAGGCCAGCTGGTAGCCAGTTTGATTTTGACTTTTTTGCCCCGGTTGTAGTGAAATGTCTTCTTTTCTTGAGAGAGTTTCGGATCTTTTGGCAATTCACGGCAACCGGTGACACCTGTCACCACCGCTGCCGAAGCAAGAGAAGTTTTGATAAAGTCACGTCTTTTCATGAAGTCTCCTTAGTAGAGTGCTGCAATAACCGCATAACAGAGAAATAGCATCAAGTGTGATATTCCTTCAAAATAGTTGGTTTCACCGTCGTCTGTTGTTTTCCATGCAAGAATGATTGTAAAAATCAGCGCGCCTATCTCCAGCGGGTTGAAATTCAGGGGAAGTTTGACATCTGCAATATATCCCAGTACCAGAAGTGCGGGTACTGTTAAAAGAATCGAAACTGTTGATGCACCCATGGCGATATTGACAACCCTTTGAATCTGATCATTTTTGGCAGCTTTGACAGCAGTAAAAATTTCAGGTGCAACGGAAATAATCGCGATAGTCAAACCGGCAAGACCTGTTGAAATACCCAGTTCTTTAAAGAGATGCATACCATTATGGGCAAAAATTTCAGCCAGAATACCGATGACAAAAATTAAAGCAAAAATAACGAGAAAATTTGCCAGTGTCGGAAGTTTGTCAAAGATATAGTTTCCTTCTATTCCATTATGGTCGTTTTCATGTTCCATCAATTTTCGTTTATATCGGAAAATACGGCTTTTTGCGGTTGCTTTAAAAAAGTGGGTATGTGTCTTTGTCTGAAAAATCAAAATCGTGATGTAAAAGAGAAAGAGCAGCGAACCGATCATATAGCTTGCTTTTTCGATAGTTTCAGCATCGTGTCCGCTGTGTCCCAGAATACTTGGAACCAGCAGTGCCAGGGCAGAGACATAGAGAATCGTTGTATAGGAACTTGATGTATCTTCATTGTGCTGCTGTTCACTGAAAGCCAGACCGCCGATAAAAACAGCCAGTCCGAGCAGTACATTCATATCGACAATTACCGCAGAAATGATACCACCTTGTACAGTCTGCATTGCTTCAGGGGTATTGGAAACCTGTAACATGATGTTGAAAAGCAGGATGATTTCCACCGCAACAGCGGTAAAGGTCAGTACAAAGCTTCCGTAAGGCTCATCCAGTCTTTCTGCCAGAATATCGGCTACTTCAGAAACTGTGATAGAGAGGGAAATGATCGCAAGTGCCGCAAAAATCGTACTGACAGCGGTATTATCCATCTGATGGAAGTAGTAAGCGACAAGAGAAAGAAGAATACCTCCGAAGATATCCCAGTAGTTTTCAATAAACGTGTTAGGCTCGCCGTGAGCCTGACTATGGTTGGGGTTTGAATCCATTAAGTTTTTTACTCCTAAAATAGAGACAATTGCTCTTTTTTTTCTAAATTTTTCAATGTTTTGACGACCTCAGTGAGATCTGCATTGATTATAGCGAAATTAAATTCAATCTCTTTTAATCTGGAGATTTCAGATAATTTTTGGTAAGAGAGAATTGGAAGATTATTGCATTTTGATTTTTTGACTGTTTTGGGAAGGAAACAGATCTGTTTTGACCAGGCAGATTTTTGTTTCATGTAGGTTATGATCTGCGGCAGATTATCTGCTCTTTGTGTGACTATCAGTGTTGTCGGTGTGCTTCCAAAAGGTTTAATCTGAAGTTTCCTGGTAATAAAAATCGGATAAAAATGAGAAGTATATTCGCATTTTCCAATATCATAAGATAATGTTTTGTTCTCCAGAAAATCGAGAATCTCTTCGAGGCGCGGAAGAAAAAGTTCCGGTATTTTAATATTTTCATACAGCTGTTCATTGTAATAAAAACTCGATTGGAAAAGTGTTGTTTTAAAAGGGATGATTTTTTGCATTTCCCCGGGTTGTGAGATTATATAAGAGGGATATATCTTTTGTATAAAAAGTTCATCACTTCCGAGTACAATACTTTCAGGTTCAGCGTCCATAATTTTATGAAAGTCTGATTCTATTCCACCTGTAAGAAAAACAAGTTTTTCTTTATGGGCAATTTTTTGCATCAGGGAGAGGGAGATTTCATCAAAACAGACGAACTCCAGTTTTTTCTGCATAAGATAATAGCGCAGGAGCCCGATGAGAGCATTTTCGATATTTTCACACCGCAGCCAGGCTACTTCCTCGTCATAGACCGGAATTTTTTCATCACTTAAAATTGCATAAGCACCCCGTGAGAGGGCTTCTTTGATTTTCTCACTGTCACGGCTGATAAAAAGATCACCCATTTTGACTTTTTCCGGTTCAAAAACGATGCCGTCAAAAGAGGTGATATAGGGTTCATTGATCAGGGTTGCCTGCGTAAGTTTTGAAAGGTTTTCAAATGTCATCCAACAGGTGTACCGCTTTTTTTCGGTTTTTCCGGTCGCATCAGCACAAGCCCCTCTTTATCTTTGGCTGCCAGCAACATTCCTTCTGAAAGATTACCCATAATCTTTGCAGGTTTGAGGTTTGCAACAACGCATACCTGTGTATCGATCAAATCTGCGGGGGCATAATGCTCTTTGATTCCCGCGATAATCTGGCGAGGCTTCTCCTCACCTAAATCTACTTTGAGTTTTAGAAGACGGTCGCTTTTAGGAACTTCCTCCGCTTCGAGAATGGTGCCTATTTTGAGTTTTGTCTGGAAAAATTGATCAATGGTAATCAGACCTTCGTTTTTACTTTCCTTTTTTTCACTCTTTTGCTCTTTTACGACAGGGGGTTCGGTTTTAAGCAACTCTTCTTCTATTTTTGGAAAAAGCGGCGGTACTTTCTGTATCATGAAAGTATTGAGCAGCTCTTTCTCTTCTATGAGTTTTTGATAGTTTTCATGGTTGATAACAAAACCGAGTGCTTCTGCAATGGTATTACAGGTTTTGGGCATTACCGGACTCAGTAAAAGTGCAACTTTTGAAAGAAGGTTGGCTACCAGAGCAACGAGCGCCATTGCCTCCTCTTTTTTACCTTCTTTGATCTTTACCCACGGTTCATAAGTCGCAATAGACTGGTTTGCAATGGTGAGAATTTTCCATAACTCTTCCAGATAACGGTTGAGTTGCAGGTCATAGATATATTCGGGTAATTTTTCGATAATGGCATTTGCGCTATCGATCTCTTTTTGATGGTATGTTCTGACATCCTGCGAATCAATTACAAATTCGTTATATTTACCGCTCATACCGATAATACGGTTGAGCAGATTTCCCAGATCATTGCTTAGGTCGGAATTGATACGGTCGATCAATGCTTTTTGACTGAAGTCACCGTCTTGTCCAAATGGAACCTCTCTCATCATGAAATAACGGAAATTTTCAAGTCCGTAAGCATCAGCAACTTCTCTTGGATCTACAACATTGCCTTTGGATTTACTCATCTTTTCACCGTTTCTTGTCCACCAGCCATGTGCGCCGATGTGTTTTGGCAGTTCCAGTCCCAGACTCATCAAAAATGCAGGCCAGTAGATAGCATGAAAGCGGAGAATGTCTTTTCCCACCAGATGTACCGTCGCCGGCCAGAACTTCATATCTTTCTCATCCGTACCGTAACCCAGTGCAGTGATATAGTTCATCAAAGCATCAAGCCAGACATACATAACATGTTTTGGATCGTTGAGTGATTCCGGCAGTTTTACACCCCAGTCAAAGCTAGTTCGGGTGATGGAGAGATCATGAAGTCCCTGTTTGACAAAGTTGATTACTTCATTCTTTTTTCCTTTGGGTAGGACGCATTTGTCTTTATCTGCATACCATGCCAAAAGTTGATCTTCATATTTGGAGAGTCTGAAAAAGTAACTCTCTTCTTTCACAATAGATGTCGGCTTACCGCAGTCGGGACAGAATTCATTGTCTATGAGCTGTGTTTTTGTAAAAAATGTTTCACAGCTGACGCAGTAAAACCCTTCATAATTGTCTTTATAGATATCGCCTTTTTCATACATGACTTCAAAGGCTTTCTGGACGCCGATTTTATGCTTTTGGTCTGTTGTGCGGATAAATTTGTCATAACTGATATCAAAATCGTCCCAGAGAGAGCGGAATTTGCCGCTGATTTCATCTGCGTACTCCTGAGGATTTTTACCGCGTTTTTCTGCTGCTTCCTGGATCTTTTGTCCATGTTCGTCTGTACCTGTTAAAAAAAGTGTCTCAAGTCCAATCATCCTGGAGTATCTTGCCAGGGTATCGGCAATGATTGTAGTGTATGCGTGTCCGATATGCGGAACATCGTTTACATAATATATAGGGGTAGTGATATAAGCTTTTTTACAGTCGTTTGACATTCTCTTTTTCCATTCTGTTTTTAAAAATTATGGTACTAAAAGATTGCTTAACTACTTTAGAAAATGAAAAACTACCTGATAGGAGAGGGGAGTCCAGTAAGAGACAGGTAAAGAAGCATGGCGCAGCATGTCACCTGTCCAGGTATTGCATGTATAAAAGAGATTGTAGGGCTTTTGTGCCTGAAAGTAGAAATAAGAGTCGGTAAAATCCTGTTTCTGTAAAGAGATGGGAATTATGCTGTTTTCTTTCAATGCAAAACTATGTAAAATATTTTGTTGTAGTTGCTGATAAATTTTGTAGGGGACAGAGAGAGGAATGACGCTTTTGTCATGTCGTATTTGAGAATAGTGTCCTATCCGAAGCAGAGCAGGGGTGTTGATAAAAAGTGCTTTTATTGCCAGTGAAAATTTCATATCGCTCCATTTTGGTGTATTGAGCATAAATTTTGCGTCACCGTAACTAAAAGCGAGATAACCTTGGTTTACAGCAGGAATAAAAGGCTGTAAACTATTTTTGAGTTGCGGAATCAGTGTTTTGGCGGGGAAAATGATTTCAGTATGGGCAATATCATGAAAAAGATAGAATGTAGCAATGTTTTTTTCCATTTTTGTAGGATATGAAACAGATTGAACCGGCAGAAACAGAAGTAAAAAAGAGAAGAAAAAGTAAAAAAGAAAAAAGATAGAAAAAGCGAGTATGAAATGCCGTAGAAATCTAAGCCATTTCATACTCTAGGTATTAAGAGATATTAAGAAGTATAGAGATACTCTTAATATGAGAAACCGACAGGTTCTCTTTTTTGGAAAAAGAGATCTCGTTTTTTTGTGAAATAGGCAACTACTTTAGGGAATGAACCGGAAAATTGTATAGCAAGTGCGCCTCCCACCAATAATAGTGCACTTACTATAAAAAGCAGCAGACTCAGTATATAGTTTAAAATTTTCATAATCAATCCTTTTCGCGATATGCAAAATATTTGATAAATTAAGTATATTGAATTTTGATAAACCAAAAGTAAATCA
>CAZYZD010000049.1:0-15809 GCA_964651755.1 uncultured Sulfurospirillum sp.
ATATGTAACTAGAAGGAATTACTTCCTTCTAGTTACATATTTTAGGTTAAGAATTAACCTAAAAATGGATTAGCATAAAGAGCAATCAATGCAATAACTAGTGCATAAATTACCTGTGCTTCGATCATCGCTAGAGCGATAAACATTGTAGTCATTAGTTTTCCACCAAGACCTGGGTTTCTTGCAGTTCCTGCGATTGTAGCAGCAGCAGTATGACCCATACCAATAGCACCACCAAGGGCAGCTAAACCAAGACCGATACCAGCAGCTAATACTGAGTAACCTTTAAGTGTTTCGTTTGCTACAGTACCTTCGGCAGCAAATGCAGCAGTTGCAATAGCAACCATCAAAAATAGAATCTTCTTCATGAAGTTCTCCTTTATAAAAAATATATTCGTTTTTCAAAGTCCGTTCGGCTTGCGTATCCCTACTTATCACTTTGAAGGTGAGATTTTAGCGAAACTTGCTTAAAAAATCCCTGAAATAATTCGTTAAAGTTTTTCTATTAACTCCAGTTCCACTTTATGCCCTTTTACAGAAAGGACTTTGACTTTGACTTTGTCGCCAATCTGCAAAATGTCTGTCACTTTGTCCACACGTTCATCTGAAAGTTTGGAGATATGCAGCAAGCCGTCTATACCGCCTGGCAATTCAATAAAAGCGCCGAAATCTACAATCCGTTTCACTTCACCGTCAAAAATCTGTCCCTCTTCAAACTTGGGCATCTCTCTCTTTTCACGGCGACCTTCGCGTTTTCTTGAAGCCAACTCTCTAATATAGTCGCAGGCACTGCTGACTTGTACTTTATCGGTACCTTCAACTTTGACTTTACCGCTCTCTCTGTCCAGATCGATCGATACTTCAAACTTCTCTATGATTTCTTTGATCGTTTTACCAGCCTGCCCGATAATAGATCCGAAAGTAGAAGGATCAAGCGTAAAGACCATACGGGAAGGAAGCGCATTTTCATTAAGTGAAATCTCTTCTGCCGCTTTTTCCATGATGTCCAGTATATGCAGTCTTGCCTCGGAAGCTTGTTCTAGCGCCTCTTTCAGTGTCTGCTGATCGATTCCACCCAGCTTGATATCCATCTGCAATGCGGTAATACCATCTTTTGTACCGGCTACTTTAAAGTCCATATCTCCATCATGATCTTCCAGTCCCATGATATCAGTCAAAACAGCATATTTCTCCTCTTCTACAACCAGCCCCATCGCCACACCGGCAACTAGTTTCTGAACCTCAATACCCGCGGCTTTAAGTGCCAGCGAACCGCCGCAAACTGTCGCCATGGAGGAAGAACCGTTTGATTCCAGAATCTCAGAAACAATTCTTACTGTCTGGTCACTGTCAAGTCTGATTGTAGGCTCCAGCGCTCTTTTTGCAAGATTTCCATGTCCCAGTTCCCGTCGCCCCGGAGGTCTGAGTGGAGATGCTTCTCCCACAGAGAAACCCGGGAAATTATAATGCACCATGAAATTTTCATAATGCGCCTCTTTATCTGTCAGAAGATCATACATCTGTGCATCTTTACCCGATCCCAGTGTGACAGTTACCAATGCCTGTGTCTGTCCCCTCGTAAAAAGACATGAACTGTGTACGGAGGGAAGAATATTGGTTTCAATCTCGATAGGACGTACTTCTGTAAGTCCTCTGCCGTCAGCACGTTTACGCTCATCAAGAATCATCTTACGTACTGTATTGCGTTTATAGAGATTGACCATTTTGGTAATCAAATCCAGATCCCATCCCTCTTTTTCAGCAATTTCATCTTCTGCAATTTTTTTGGCAATCTTGTTTAATTCTGTAGCACGTTCACTTTTTGCCATCTGATTGATTGCATCATAAATATCCTCTTTATAGAACTCATCGATATATACAAGCAAAGGTTCGTAGGTTTCATCGGTTTTCAACTCCAGTTCCGCATGAGGTTTTTTCAACTCTGAAAAACCTTTTTCATAATCGATACTCGCTTTGGAAATAGCATCTGAAGCAAGTGCAAGTGCTTCGATAATCTCATCGTTACTCAATTCATTGACATCATGTTCTTCGATAATATCATCCGTGAGCATATCCGGAACCATCAGCGGATCAGGTGTGACCATGGGAATCACTTCCACTTTATCGGTTGCAATAGAACGCATCTCAATCATCAACAGTTCCTCTTTTGTTCCGGAAACATAAAGATCAAGCGTACTCTTTTCAAGATCTGATTTTGTAGGGTTGATAATATACTCGCCATCAATTCTTCCAATTCTTACCGCAGCCACATTTTTGTCAATAGGAAGATCACTCAAGTAAAGCGCTGCCGAAGAAGCGTTCAGTGCCATTGTCTGCAAATCCACTTCCGGATCGGCACTCAAGACAAAAACAACAATTTGTGTCGGATAAGCATACCCTTTTGGGAAAAGGGGACGTAAACTCCGGTCAATAATACGTGAGGTAAGCGTCTCAAAATCTCCCGGCTTAGTCTCTCTTTTGATAAATCCGCCGGGAATTCTTGCCGCAGCATAACTCTTTTCAATATATTGTACAGTTAAAGGCAGGAAATCCTCTTCTACCTGTTTATCATCTCTTGCAACAGTTGCCAGTATCACCGCATCTTTTTCACGCAGCAACACAGCTCCCGCTGCCTGTTTTGCAACTTTATCTATCTCATATATCTCTTCTTTATTGTTCACATTAATCGTGACAGTACAACTCATAACGGTTCTTCTCCTTTTAAATACGGCAAATAGTGTTTACACTCTGCCAGCATCTCTTTTAATTCTTTTTGTTTTATTTTTGGTAGATTTTCATAATAGTAATCTACTGATATAAAATCTCTGATAATATGCACAGCATAAATTTTATCTACTTTTTTGTCTATCAAAGAGAAAAGATCTTCCGGGATAATCGGAGTCCCTAGAGAAACCTTCCTTACACCCATATTGATCACACTCTTTAACGCACACATTGTATTAAATCCCGTCTCACACCCTTCATCTATCAATAATACATTTTTATCGCGCAGATTACTCAATCCAAGACCATTGCGATATTGATGCTGATATTTGACAATCCGGTCATGAAACAACCGTTCACCTTCATCATAGATATAATCAAGCGGTATTCCAAAACTTTTAACCAGTTTCTCTTCAATGACAATATCATTGGTTTCGCTTACCATAGCAAGCTGACACTCTTCATTGTTCGGTGCAACTATAGACTCGCTGAAAAGCAGATCAAAATCAAAACCAAAACGATTTGCAAGCTTTGCAGTGATTTCAACTGCACCGCTTGAAAGTGCAATCAAAATCCATTTTTCATGCTGCATCACTTTAATCGGTAAAATTTCAACCAGCGCATTATAGGCATCATACCTGTTATGAAAAAGATAATTCTCAAAATCGGAATTTTCGATCATGATCACTTTCCGGAAACTGTTTTTTTATCTCTTCATCACTGAATGTAAACCTATAATGAAAAATATAATGCTTTAAGAGCGCATATGCTTCATTCAGTGAGTGCATTTTATCCTCTTTATGGTTAAAGTCGGGATGGTATTTTTTACTAAGTTTACGATACTGTTTTTGAATATCATTAAACGAAACCAGTACTGGCAATTCCATTACATCCAGTGCATGATGCAGTTTTTTGACAATATCGTCGCTAGTTTGCATAGGCTCCCAGACTCTGACTCATTATGAGTTTTTTCAGATCATCATCGAAAAAGCGAATACCTACACCAATATAAGCATTTTTGGCTCTTTCATTGAGGAAATTGTCATACCCGCCGTAAAAATCGAGATGTTTCAAATAATTGTAACGCAAGCTTACTTTTGCATGAGGACTGTTTCCCCGGATATCATTCTCGGCATTGAAATCAAACACTTCCGCACTTGCTTCAAGTTTGTCGTCAAACAGATAGTAATCCATACCGGCACCTACACCGTTTTCGATAATTCCGGTACGAAGTACAACATCATCAAAACGTTTTGCAATCTGCGCACTGATCAAAATTTTGGACGACTCATGTTTTTTGGGCAAAATCAGACTACCGGAATCATCCATCCGTGAATAATCATCCATCCCTGCAACACTGAAACGATAAGACTTTGTATCACTTGGAATATAATTTAAATCCAAATATCCTTTGGCATATTCATCTGAATCCATATATTCTGTATGCATCGCCACTTCCAGTTTTACCTGATCAATCGTTTCAAGCAGATCTTCTACTTTTTCAAAAGTAGAGTTACCCGAACTGAAAAATGCGTCTGCCGAGACTAAAGTATCATTTAAAGGTTTACGATTCTGCGCTATGATATTTTTCAATTCATCTTCAATCTGACTAAATTTTTCAGCAAGATGCGGAATTTTGCTTTTCATGTCTGAAGCAGCAATTTTCAAATCACCAATTAAACTATCCAGATTTGATATGATACGAGGCAGTTTTGCATTGATTGTGTCAGCCGAAAGTTTGAATTTTTCCCCGACATCAGAGAGATTTTTCCCCATTTTATTAAAGTTTTCAATTGTCTGTTTCAAAAGATCCAAAGAGGTGAGTTCTTTCAATTCGTGAGTAATACTTTCCAAATTTGCAAATGTATTTCTTAGATTTTTTCTTGCCTCAGGAGTAAGTACTTCTCTTGCTTCTACCACCAGTGCTTTAAATTCATTTGCGGCTTTTGCCATTGCATCACTTGCATCCTGTATAGAAAGCAGTTCAGGCGCTGCTTCGATAAAATCACCATCTTTAAGGTAAGTTGTAGATTTCCCCAAAGTAATTTCAAGATAGCGTCCTCCAAGTAAAGACTCCTGGATAGGTTTTATTTTGGAATCTACAGGAATTTGCACATGTTTATAAATAAAAAGTTTTGCCAGAATCGCCTCTTTATCAATAGCTAAAGACTTGATAAAACCAACTTCCAAACCATTTGCTTTTACTTTTGAGTTTTCGTTAAGTCCGGCAGCATTTTTCAGATGAGCTTTCAGTTCATACCCCTCTTTGGAGAGATTTTTAAAACTTCCAACCTGTGTACTCAGGGCAAACAATAATATAAAACCTATAAAGATAAAGAGTCCTACTCTAACATCATTACGCATCTTTTTTCACCCTTTCATCAGATAATACTATTTTATTGTTCATTCGGTTTCTGCTCCGTTATTTCATCCGTCGGTACAGTTTTTTCTTCAGAAGAAGGTATTTCAGGATATCCTGTAGGGATAATCTCTTCTATTGTATCTTCATGCAGATTACTGCTTTCGATATCTTTGATATATTTATACTCTACTCCGCCGATATGGGCAAAGCGCATCAAAAGATAGATACCCCTTCTGGTAATGGATTCTGTACCGCCGCTTGTCAGTGAAGGCGTTATACTCTCTTTATAGCGAAGTTCATAACTCCAGCACTTTTTATGCATCAAAAGCCCCAAACGCCACTCTTTGGTAAAACTGTTGTCAAAATCGTAATCCAATCCACCTGTCACTGAATATCTGCGATCAATCACACGCGAAAAATCAGCGCTTATAAAGTTGATCTTTGTCTCATTTGGTGCATCTTTATAAGTATGATCCAATCTTAACTTATTCAAATCATCATGATAATAAATACCTGATTGTATCTTTTTTAACTTATGATATTCATAGGAGTATATCAATGCATTGCGAAGCGTCAAATTCGAAGAGTAGTTATAAATCACCTCGTTTTCAGCCTCATTGTACTTTTTATCCTGCTCATCATAGTAATAATGCTGGGTAAAACGATCTATCAGATAATTGTGACCATTGTTGTCATAGAGATAGTTGTTCATCTTGAAAGCAATATTTTTACGCTGTAAATTGAAAGGTATAAAATCTGCAAAATAACCGCTTCTGTCATGCAGACTTGGTATTGTAAAAGCGAGGGAGAGTTGCAGATTATGTACCGTATCGGGATACTGTTTCATCAAATCACTTTCAAGAGAAAGACGGTGATAATTACTTAAATAACGTGCATTGCTAATAGTTTCATTTGCATCTGTATAATAGACTCTTGAATAGTAAAAGTTTTCACTTGCTGAAAAATTGAGATAATTCTCCAGCAGAGGTACAGTAAATACAAGCGGAACAGAGAATTCATGCTGCCTTGCACCAAGCCCCTCTTTCCGGTAAGAGTTTTTAAACTTGTAATCAATTGAATAGATCAGGTTGTCAATCCCCAAAATCTGCGAAAATTTGTGATACTGCAAAGAGGGAAGCGTCTGGAGAGTATCATCGTTTGAGACTTTTTCCGTATCGATAAAATACTTTGCATAGGCACCAATATAGTCACCGTAGCCGGACATATAGTAGTTCACACGGGATGTAACAAGTTTATCTACGGCATATTTTCTGTCATCTCTTAGATTGATGTAGTCTATATCATTCAAAGCGGTAAGATCAACATAGAGCCCATCTTTGTAATCGTATGGATTCTCCTGAATATATTTGGTAAACAGAGCCTGATTGATATAGGAAAAAGAAGCGCCTCTGTGGACTTTATTTTTCAGGTTGTGCTCTTTTGCATAACTCTTTTTTTCATCAAAAAGTCCAAGAGTCAACGAGCCTTTCGAGTAGGGAGAATCCGCAAAACGAAGCGTTGCATAAAGTCCCGAACCTCTGTTCAGCCGAATTTGCGGATCGAGTTGAATATCCCAGGATTTTGAAGGAGCAATAAAAATCGGCTGCATAAAAAGGAGATTTTCACTATTTTCAAAACCAATCACAGGTCTGAGCAAACCTGTACGTCTCTCTTTGATTGTCGGAAAAGCGAACCATGGAAGATATAAAACAGGTACTTTCCCCAGATAAAAACGGGGATTGTACAAAGAGACATACTCTTTGTCTTTGTGAAAATGTGCTGTGGAAAAACGTATCGCCCAGTCAGGATCGTCCGGCAAACAACTCGAAAGAACTGCTTTTTTGATGATTAAATTATTTTTATCTGCTTTAAAAAATTTACTTTTAATCCAAATATCAGATCCCACTTCCTGGATAAAAACTTTTGAGGCAGAAAATTTATCTTTATCAAGTTGAAAACGCAGCTCTTTTGCCTTGCTGATCATATTTCCCTGGTAAAAAAGCGTTACATTTCCCGATAATATCAATAACTCTTTTTTACGATCATAAACCGCTTCATCTGCACTAAACATCATATCTTCTGTATAGATCATGATATCGCCTCTGGCAACTACACGGTTATCTTCTGTTTCTATAGCTGAAGCATAGAGGGTATAGCGGGTAGATTTTTTGACATCATCCGCTGCATGCACGGCAAGCTGCAAAAGTAATAAAAGCGTTGCTACGCTACGCATCTACCACCAAAGTTCTTGCAAATCTGTCATGCCAGGTAAGTTTCAGAGGTGAAAAGAGCGCCACCACAAAACCAAAATAGAAGAGAAGTTCACTCACCACCCGCATCACCGCACGGATTGTACTTGCTCCCCAGGATGGGATATCCAGATACTCCTGATCAACAATTTTGATTTTCATAGCCATTTTACCGAGTGTTGCACCGTACATCCCGACAAAAAGCGCCTGATAAAGCACTTTGATGATCAAAACATAAACCATCAGCGACTGGGTATAGGCAACAACCGCTTCTGGTGTCGTCAAAGCTGCCATCTGGTCTTTGATGATAAAGAAAAAGAGCAAAGAGACAATCAACTCATCGATAAACATCGCAAAAGCACGTCTGTTAACCGATGCAAGCTGAAGCCCTTCTGTATGAAGTTTCTGTAACAGTGCCTCGTCGTCAAGCATCACGCAAAGCCTGATATGCAATATCTTTACGGAATTTTTTACCGGCGAAGTGCACCTGTCCGGTCATGAGATACGCCAGATCACGCGCCTCTTTGATCGTGTCGCCGATACCGACACAGACAAGTACACGCCCGCCTGTTGCAAAAAGTTTACCATCTTCTCTGGTCACACCGGCATAGGAGATATGCGCTTTGTTTTTAAGCTCTTCAAGCACTACTTCATCTACAATAATTTCTGACGGAGTAGAACTTTTATAGGGATAGTGCTGACTCGCCATCACTACGCCTACCGCATATTTGTCCGAAATTTTGATATCCAGAGTATCGAGATCTTTGGTCGCCGCTTTGTAAAAAAGATCAAAAACACTGCTTTCGATCAACGGCATCAGAATCTCACACTCCGGATCGCCGAAACGAACGTTATACTCCAATACTTTCGGCTCGCCGTCTACAACCATAATACCGATAAAAAGCACACCTTCATACGGCATACCCTCTTCCTGCATCCCTTTTAAAGTCGGTTTGATCACCCGATCTTCTATCTTCTGATAGAGTACCTCGTCTATCAGAGGTGTCGGCGCATAGGCACCCATTCCGCCGGTGTTCGGACCCTCGTCACCGTCAAGCAGGCGTTTATGATCCTGCGCGGCAGGAAGTACTTTGTAGTTTGTACCGTCACAGATAGCAAAGAGTGAAAGCTCATATCCATCCAGATACTCTTCGACGATAATCGCTTTCCCGGCATCGCCGAAACTCTCTCCGCTGAGCATATCTCTGGCAGCCTCTTTTGCCTCATCCCTGCTCTGTGCAATGATAACACCTTTTCCGGCACACAAACCGTCTGCCTTGACAACCATCGGTGCAGTCAGTGTGTCGATGAAATCCGATGCTTTCTGAAAATCATCTGTTTCAATATACGCCGCTGTGGGAACTTCATACTTTTTGAGAAAATTTTTCATAAATATTTTGGAACCTTCGAGTCTTGCAGCCTCTTTGGAAGGACCAAAAATAGTCAACCCTCTGGCTTTGAAAATATCTACCACACCATCTACCAGCGGCGCTTCGGGACCGACGATTGTCAGGTCGATATTTTTCTCTTCTGCAAAATCTGCCAGTTCATTGTAGTCTTTGACTGAAACATTTTCGCCTAAAGTATCGCTCATACCGTTTCCGGGAGCAAAATAGATCTTTGAAACTTTGGAATCTTTGGAAAGTGCAAGCCCGATAGAGTACTCTCTACCACCGCTTCCGATAATCAGAACATTCATATAATCACCTGTAAGTAGTTGCCCGAGTGGCCGTCCCAAGAATGATGTAGCCCTAATAAGCTAACGAATTAGGAGCGACCCTCTCTTTAGGGGCAGCGAACAAGCGCCGCCACACACCAAGAGGCGTACAGACTCCAAGTATAAATACTGTGTCGGACCCTCTGTTTATGGTTTATCGAACCACTCAGGCTTGAGAAATTATAGTACAGTTTATGTAAAAGTAGACTTAGTTCAAAAGTTAGTACCCACTCTTTCATCTGTGTAGATATAAGAGTATCCAATCCCCTGTGTGCGGAAATGATTCAGAAGTTTTTTATCGTGTTCATGATAAGCACGAAGATAGGCATCGGCAACTTTTTTGTCAAAGAAGAGTTCGCTCTCTTCCCCTGTTTCAGGATCGCATACTACTGTTTCACCCAGTGCACGGGGATTGCTTTCAAAACGATCCCTGACAATGACGGCGATCACTTCATGTTTACGGCTCAGCTTTTTAAAATCGTACAATTCCAGAAAATCACCGATCAGAAAAAAAGCGACTTTTTCCGTACAACCTGAAACAGCTTCTCTCCCGCCTGTTTCGGATCGATCTTTGTATAGAGCGGATCGATACCACTTACAGATGTAAGAAACTTCTCTATCCCTTTATAAGACCTGGAGGGCGGCATAAAAACTTCCTCTTTCCCGGAAAGAGCCACCCCCTGAAAAGCATTCCCGCTCTGAAGCGCCGACATAGCGATAAAAGCAGCTGTTTCAAGCACTTTTTCATACTTTTCTACCGGTTCACCGAAACGAAGGGAACCGCTGAGCAGACAGGCAGTCACAACATTGACTTTGCGTTCTTCATAAAAACTTTTGAGCTGCAACTCCCCTCCCTTTGCCAGAGAGTTCCAGTAGATCTTTTTGGCATCCATCCCCTCGATATAGGGCATCAGTTCCGCAAAGTCAAACCCCTCCCCTTTGATTTTGGAGAGAAGCTGTCCGCTGGAGGAAAAAGAGAGCTCTTTTTTGACTCTCTGCAGGATTCTGGCAACTGCATTATGATTCATCCGCAACCTTTTTACGGATTTGCTCTTTGAGAGATTTGAGCGAAACTTTTTTATGGTGATAGAGCGCTTCCTCCAGCAATGCAATCTCTTCGTCAAAGAGATGTCTGTTCTCAAGGATCAGATACTTCATGAGGAGTTTCGGATCATCCGTTTTTTCGATTTTACGAATAAAGCTGTTTTCTGAAACAGAGGGCTTTTTACTATATCTTTTCATGATATCCGGCAAAAGTTTCGCACTTAAAAAGCCAGCCAGAAACAGAAGCAGTCCGTAGAGATAGGATCGGTATTTTGCATAATCAACCTCTTTGGGAAGAGAATCCCGGCTATCGAGAATCTCTTTGGCATCCACTTTTGCCACGCTGATCTTTTGTGCCGGGGTCTCCAGGATATAGGGTTTATCTTTTTCAGGATCAAAGGCTTTGATCGAAACTTTCGGAATCGTAAAACTTTTTTCTGCCAGCAGTGCATAACGGTAAGTACGTTTGTGAAAGAGCTTATCATCAAACTTTTCTACCTCTACAAAAGATTCCACACCAGCTATGTCGGGCAAAACAGTCTCTAATTTGGGAGGATATCCATACCCTTTCAATGTATAGACGAGATTCAGCTGGGAAAAAGGGGAAACCTCTTCGGAAGGCATATCATATTCAAGGGTATACCTTCCTACCAGTTTTGTTCCTTCCGGAAGTTTCTGCACATTCAGCTGCAGCGAATCAAGATTGATCCTGGTATCGACGGTTTTCACTACACGCAGAACATTTCTTGCCCCAATCGCTACCTCTTTCAACTCCTCTTTGCTCGCTTTTTTGGCAATAAAAAGAAAATCTACACTGAGATTACCCTCATGCAGCGGAAAAAGTGCATACTTAAATCTTACATGAGTCAGATCATCCGCTCCGCGCAAATCCTCCTCTCCCAGAAAAAGGATTTCATAAGCGCTGCTCTTTTGCGGATGAAACTCAAAAACAGTTACACCCTCTTTTTCCGTCTGTCTGGCATCCATAGTGATAATGACTGCCTCCCTGATATACGGCGTTTTGGTGGAAACTTTCATATGCCAGGAGACACCCTCTGCCGCACAGAGAGGCAGATTCATCATCAAAAGTATCAGAAGCAGGAGAATATTACCACGGTTTTTTTTCATCAATATACCCTTTGTTGATCAATTCGTAGGCTTTGTACCCCAGCGGACGGCTTACTTTCCGGCGTTTGCCCTTTCCCTGTGTTGCCTTCTGTTTTTGCTTGTTTGACTTTGTATCTTTGGAAGCAAACCCCTCTTTATCGCTCTGTTTCTTCTGATAGACAGGAGGTTTTGGCTGTTTCTGATCCCTTTTTCCCAGAATTGTTTTAAGATTATACAAAAGATCAGGATCCTTTTGCAAAATAAGCGCCTGCTGATACGCGCTTCGTGCTTTTGTATACTGCTTCAGCCTGGCATAGTTATTTCCTTTTAAAAAAAGGATTTTAAACTTCAGCGCTTTATCTGTCGTCTCCAGTCCATTCAGGATAGCAAGACTCTTTTTGTATTTGCGCATCTTATATGCCAGCAGCGCTTTGTCAAATGCAAGCTGCAGTGTCTGTACAGAAACTTTGTCAAGTTCACTGTCTGCTTCTGCATAAACTCCCTTCTCATAATAGACTTTTGCCTTTTGCAGATGCATCCAGTCCAGCACGGAAGCATCCCCCGAAAGGGTGATAAAAGGGATCAACGCCAGCCACTTTTTTGGAAAGCGGACAAAATGAAAAAAGAGAAGAAACAGTGCCACAAGAAGCGGTATCCAGAAAAGCTCCGTATAGCTGCGCTCCTGATGGGAAAAAACCGACTTTCCGGAAATAGCATCAAGTTTTTGCAGAAGTGCTGCGGCACTGCTTTGAGAATCCGTATAGAGGAGATACCCTCCTCCGCTTTTTTCTCCCAGCGGTTTTAACAGGGGATTAAGCTTTGTCACCACCAGCGCATTGTCCGTATCTTTGAGTACTTTACCGTAGCTGTCATGAAGCAGTGCGCCCCCTTTGGTCGCCATACCCACTGTGATAATCCGCATACCCGCATCTTTGGCAATTTTCAGCAAAGCAGAAATATCCCGCTCCTCTCCTCCGTCGGTAAAGAGGATAACATTTTCAACAGGAAAAGCTCTTTTGGCAAGATGCTTCAAAAGTGCATAAAGTGATGTTCCGTGGGTGAGGATATTTTCCTCCTCTACAGAGTCGAGTGCAGCATTCAGCAGTGCAAAATCCTGTGTCGGAGGGGAGAGGATGAGGGCATTTGTCGTAAAACCGTAGAGTGCGTAACGGTTGCCGATATCCTTTTCCAAAAGTGCCTTGATTGTCTCTTTTGCCGCTTCAAGCCGGGAGGGTTTTATATCTGTCGCACGCATCGAGTAGGAGAGATCGAGTGCAATCACCGCTTCGATCCCCCTGCTCTTCTCTTCATGAACTGCTTTGGAGATAACAGGACGACTCAATGCAATGATCATCAGTGAGAGAGAAAGATAGAGCAGTTTTGCCCTGCGATTGGTGCGGTAGAGAAATAAAACAGCAAAAAGGAGTATCAGAAACTCAGGATAAAGCAGCTTCATGAAAAGTTTCTCCTTTTATAGAGGTAGGCAAAAAGCAGCAACACCGCCGCCAAAAGAGGATAGATAAAAAGCACTTTTTTATGCAGATAGTGTGCCGAACGAAGCGGGGAAGGAAGCAGTGTATCGATCTGTGCATAAACTTTTTGCAAATCCTTCTCCTCTACTGCCCCAAATGCCTCTCCCCCGCTCTCTTTGGCAATCTTCTCCAGCAGCGGGGCATCATACATCTTGCTGTTTCCCAGCCCGATGGTATAGATCTTAACCCCCTGCTCTTTTGCCATCTTTACAGCCTCTTTCGGAGAGATTTTTCCGCTGTTGTTTTTACCGTCAGTCACGAGAATGATGATCTTCTCTTTTGCTTTACTTTGCTGCAATGTTTTGAGACTCTGCACAATCGCCTCGCCTATGGCTGTATTTTTACCGGCAATCTCCACCTCCAGCATCTGCAAAAGCGCTTTTACTCCCGCAATGTCGTAACTGACAGGAGAAGCGGTAAAAGCAAACGTACCAAAAGCGACAACACCGATATTGTCCCCGAAACGTTTCTCCATGAAATCCGATGCCAGACGCTGTAAAAGTTCAAACTTACTCTCATCCCCCTTGCCGAAACCACTCTCACGCATCGACCCGCTGGTATCCAGCGCCAGTACAATGGCTACCCCTTTACGACCGGAGGGAACTTTGGCAGAAAAAGAGATCGGCGCCGCCAGCGCAACAACCATCAATACAAAAATAGCCATACGCCATAAAAGTTCTTTATGCAGAAAACGACTTTTCACAGGCAGCCAGGAGAGCTTCGGCATGAATCTGCTTTTGGTTTTTTTACGGCAAAAATAGAAACAGGGCAACATAAGCAGTAACAATAGTGCGGCGGGATACTCAAATGTAAAATGCATTGTGCTATTATAACATTTAAATATAATAATTGCTCCCCGGACACTTTGCTGAGGGAAGCCGTAAAACAAAATATAAAGGCACTTTTGTATGAAAAAAACTCTTCTGATTCTTCTGCTGATTCTGATCGCGATACAGTTCATCAGACCGGAGAAAACCAATCCGCCCGTTAATGAAAAAACTACGCTCAAAGCACCCGAAAATGTGATGGAGATACTCAAAAGAAGCTGCTACGACTGCCACTCCAACGAAACCGTCTGGCCATGGTACAGCAACATTGCCCCGCTTTCATGGAGTATTATCAGTCATGTCAATGACGGCAGAAAAGCGCTCAATTTCTCAAACTGGACAAAGATAGACCCCAAAATCAAAGAGAAACGCATCAAACGCGCCATCAAAACCACCGCAAACGGAATGATGCCTCTATCGACCTACCTCTGGCTTCATGAAGACGCGAAGTTATCGAAGGAAGATAAAGAAGTGCTGAAGGGATGGTTTGAAGGGGTATTGGAGAGATAGACAGAGTTTTGGAATGCCCCGAATTATACTCTAACCGTATATAAAAGAGTATCTAGTTTTTTTTCGGGAAAGGCATTCCAATAATGTAGACGACGTTATCTAAGAGACAACGTAGAAACTATTTTTTTGTAAAAGATTTAACCGCTTTAACTGCCTGTGAAGCTTTACCATCTGTATGTTTATCGGCTACTTCAGTCGCTTTTTTGATCGCTTTTTCTTTCATAGAACCATCTGTAAGCGACTTTTTCGCTTCTTTAGTCGCCATATCTGTTGCTTTTTCAGTTACTTTTTTCTCTGCTTTATCTTTGACCATATCAGTCGCTTTAGAAAGCGCACCATCCATCATACCAGCAGTTGCAACCGCATAAATTGCAACCATTCCTAAAACAATTTTTTTCATCAAAACTCCTTCAATATTTATTTGGAATTCTATCTTACTGCTTTATTTCTGACAATATCCTTGCAAAAAGATAAAATTCATATATTATTGTGAATTATAATTTAGATAGATATATTTATAATATCAGCCTTCCATGGTTGTTTTTTTAAAAAGCATAACCAATTTTTAAAAACTCTAATTCAAAAATTGCCTTAGTATCGTTATCAAAATGTGTCATATCAATTCCACCATAACCAAAAATATGATTTTCTCCTTTAATATATCGTGTATAACTTGCTCCAATACCATAATAGAGTGAGTTTTTATAGAAAAAACGATACCCAATACTTCCACCCACCCCAAATTTTGTAGTTGATTTATCATTTTTACCACCCCATAATTTTGCAACTCTAAAAAGTCCACCTACATAAAGGCTATTATTTATAAATTTTCTATACTCCATATCAAAAGTAATTGTTTGGGTATTGTATTTATCACCCTTTTCTTGTTCAAAATAAAGAGGAAAATGTAATTCAACATTTTGTTCAGTTAGAAAGTAAGAAAAACCTCCACTAAATGTATGTATATCAGATTCTTGTAAAATCAACCGAATAGGACTTATCTCAATTCCCATTGTTTTACTTTTAAAAAGAGATGATTCAGCATATAAAAATAGCGGAAACAATAAAATTGAAATTCTTTTCTTCATTTTTAATTAAACCTTTTGGAGACAACAGCTAAAAACTCAAATTATAGCTGTCATAATAAGACAATCTTTTGCCAAAGTGAGTTTTCAAGGAAGGTTTGTTTTGTTATACCTATGATTTATTTCTATTAAAAAAATCTTTTTTTCTTTAATAGCTAAAGTCTATCATAAATAATAAGAACCCGTAAAAGGTTCTTATTACTCCACCACTTCATAAATATCTATGGTTGTATTTGTTTCTATAGGATATCCGTTAAGTTGTTCAGAAAAAGTATTGCTGTATTGACCATTATTAACAAAAACAAGTTTACCATTTTCTAAACTTCCAAAAAATTCTCCATGTAAAGAGTTATCAGGAAAAATATAATCATCTGCAGAAGGAGTTGTTATATTTATATCGCATCCTGAACTCCAACTATTTTGACTAATACTATATTGGTACATAGAAGAGAAGGAAAAAGAGACACATATTTTATCTTTACTTACAAAAAAAGTACCTTTATTCCCATGATTACTAACAGGTTCAGGAAAATCGGGAAGTCTTTCAATAGATAAAGCTTCAGGGTCAAAAAGTTCAACTCTTCTTGTAGCACTGCCAGGGGTTGTCTTTGCACTACCATCCCATCCTCCTATAATTATAATTCTGCCATCA
>CAZYZD010000050.1:0-15618 GCA_964651755.1 uncultured Sulfurospirillum sp.
ACAATATTATCTGCGCGAGTAAACTCTACGGAGGCACAGTAACGCTGACTGGTCATACCATCAAACGTTTTGGGATTGAAGCACGTTATTTTGATGTACATAAACCGGAAGAACTTGAAGCTCTTATCGACGAGAAAACAAAACTGATTCTTTTTGAAAGCATTACCAACCCAAGTATCGATGTACCTGATTTTGAAGGAATTGTCAAAATTGCAAATAAGTATGGAATTTTAACTGCTGTAGACAACACTGTCGCAACGCCCATCCACTGTAAACCTTTTGAGCTGGGGTGTGATATCACTGTACACTCAACCAGTAAATATACCACAGGACAGGGACTGGCAATAGGCGGTATTATCGTTGAAAGAGAAAATCTGGTAGAAAAGATTAAAAATAATCCACGATATTATCACTTTAACGAACCTGATGCCAGCTACCATGGTCTGGTATATACAGACGTACCTCTTCCTCCTTTTACACTCCGTACAAGACTGGCTCTTTTACGAGACCTGGGCGGTGCGCCGAGTCCTTTTAACAGCTGGCTCTTTATACAGGGGCTGGAACATCTGCCGCTTCGTATGAAACAGCATAGTCAAAATGCACAGGTTGTTGCGGAGTTTCTTGAAAATCATCCAAAAGTAAGGAAAGTGAATTATCCGGGTCTTAAAAGTGATGTGAACTATCCTTATGCACAAAAATATATCAAAGGTGGCTGTAGCGGTCTTTTGAGTTTTGAAGTGGAAAGTTATGAAGAAGCAGTCAAGATTGTTGATAAAACAAAACTTTTTTCCCTGGTAGTCAATATCGGAGACAGTAAATCAATCATCACCCATCCTGCAAGTACAACGCACCAGCAATTATCTGCTGAAGAGTTAAAAGCGGCAGGTGTACCGGCAGGATTGATCAGACTCAGTGTCGGGCTGGAAGATAGTGAAGATTTGATCGCCGATTTACAACAGGCATTAGAGGGTTAATTGAAAATTACAACCCATACAGAACACTTTACCAACCCACTCTATCTGGAAAGCGGGCGGATACTGGAACCTTATGACCTAACTTACGAAACCTATGGTGCGTTAAATGCAGATAAAAGTAATGTTGTCGTAGTTTGTCATGCACTGACGGGAAGCCACCATGCCGCAGGTACCTATGAAGGCGATATCAAGCCCGGCTGGTGGGATGGAATGATCGGGGATGGAAAACCGATTGATACAACAAAATTTTTCGTTATCTGTGTTAATGTCATAGGAAGTTGTTTCGGCTCTACGGGACCAATGTCAGAAAACTATCCCAGCAGTGAGCCTTACCGTCTGAAATTTCCGGTGATCACCATCAGTGATATGGTTAAAGCACAAAGAATCCTCTTCGATAAAATCGGAATTCATCATGCACATGCTGTTATAGGCGGTTCTATGGGCGGTATGCAGGCACTCTGTTTTGCCATAGAGCATCCCAACTTTGCAAAAAAACATATTATTCTCGCAAGTACCTATGCCACACAACCCTGGGCTATTGCCTTTAACAAAGTAGCCAGGGAAGCGGTCATCAAAGACCCGGCTTTTAAAAACGGTATGTATGATCCTGCAGAAATCCGGGAGAATGGTTTTCCGGGATTTGCCACAGGAAGAATGTGTGGGCACATCAGCTATCTTAGTCCTGATTCAATGCAGACAAAATTTGGCAGAGAGTATGTGGAAACTGACGGTTTGTATGAACTTTTCGGACGTTTTCAGATAGAACGGTATCTGGATTACAATGGCATGAACTTTGTACAGTGGTTCGATCCACTCAGTTTTCTTTACATTACCAAGGCGATCAATATTTTCGATGCAACCAGAAACTATGATTCACTTGAAGATTCACTGGGACGGATTAAATCAAAAATCTTTCTTTATGCCTTTAAAAGCGATCTACTCTTTCTGCCTGAGGAGATGAAGAAAATTGAAAAAACACTGCACAATATAGGCAAAAGCGATTTAGTTTATTATGAGGAAGTCGACAGTAATTATGGACATGATGCTTTTTTGGTAGAACTGGATAAATTTGCACCGGGAATCAAAAAAGCACTGGAAGAGGAGTAACAATGAGTGAAAAAAAAGAAGAGATGAGTTTTGAGCTGAAAATTGCCCATGCAAAAGAGATTCTGGACAAATTAATGAATCCGGAAATCACACTGAGTGAAAGCGTCAGGTTTTACAAAGAGGGAATCAAAGAACTTAAAGAAGCAACAAAATTACTTGAAAATGCCAAACTGGAATTTGAAGAGTATAATAAGGAAGATTCATGAGAATTGCAGCACTACAACTCTCAACACTCCCCTTAAGCAACAATAAACTGGATAATTACCTTCAAACCTGTAGCAAAAAAGGTGTGCGTATCGTAGTATTGGCAGAATATGTACTCAATACCTTTTTCAAAGAGTTAAGCACTATGCCCAAAATGATGATCGCAGAACAGAGCCGCCATAAAATAGAAGCACTTTCTCATTACGCAAATAGTTACAATCTTATCATCATAGCGCCTATTGTACTTGTTGAAGAGGGAAAAATATATAAAGCAATTGGAAAATTTACTTCTGAAGGTGTTGAGTTTGTCAATCAAAATTTTCTTATCAATTATACACACTGGGATGAAGATAGCTTTTTTGACAATGAAAAGAGTGATGCCATCTCTTTTATCCATTTTGAATATAACGGTATTACTTATGCCGCTATTAACGGTTTTGATATTCACTTCGATCAGGTTTGGATCGAAATGGTTAAAAAAGGAGTCGATGTCGTACTTGTACCTTCTGTTTCAACATTTGGCTCAAACCAGCGCTGGAATGAGATCCTCAAATCCAGAGCACTGCTCAACAGCATGTATATTTTACGTGTCAATCGTGTAGGAACCTACAATGATGATGAAAGCTTATGGAAATTTTACGGTGAAACATACCTCATCAATCCGTTTGGAGAGATCGAAAAATCACTCAACTCCAAAGAAGAACTTTTGATCATCAACATCAATAAAGATGAAGTTAATGAAGCCAGAGAAACCTGGAAATTTCAAGAGCAACTCAAGGTTCGGGAGATTATATGAACTCCTATTTTCACAGACAGATTCAACTGTGGGGTGAAGAGAGGCAAAATAACCTCCAGAAAAAAGAGATTGCCATTATCGGATGCGGAGGACTGGGGTGTTCTCTGGGAATCGCCCTGGGAAGCAGCGGCATAGGAAAAATCCATCTCATCGACTTTGACAAAGTAGAGATACACAATATCCACAGACAGATTGCTTTTACCAAAGAAGAGATAGGAAAATACAAATGCGAAGCACTCTCAGAAGCAATCAGTTCCCGCTGCGACTATGTTACAGTAAAACCTTTCATAGGTGATTTTGAAGCATTTTCCCAAACGGGTGTCATTCCGGATCTGATTATCGATGCTACAGACAACCTCCCTACCCGTGCAAAAATAGATAATTTTGCAAAATCAATACAACGCCCCTGGATTTACGGTTCTGTAGAAGCTTTTCATGGACAAGTCTGTTTTTTTGAGGAAAGTGATTTTGGTGCATTTAATATCAGTGATCAAACACCTGCCGGCATTGCTGCGCCTATTGTCATGTTTATCGCTTCACTTCAGGCAAATCTGGCACTACGCTATCTTGCTGATCTTGAAATACAAAAAGATTTATTGTATTATCTTTATTTTGATAATCACGGTGAACTGATCACACAAAAATTTAAAATGCCAAAAAAGTAAATAACAACATGGAAGAAGAGAAACAAAAAAGACTTAAAGAGATCGAAGAACTTTTAAAAACATATGGCGGTGAACTTGAAATAGCTCCTTATGTCTTACAATACCTGACACTGGATGAACTGGATTCAATACTGTTAAATCTGTTAAAACAGCAAAGCAATGTCATTGAAGAAAATCATGAATGGCTGCAACAGTTTAAAAAAGAGATTGATTTTGATAAATAGTGCCAAAAAGGAAGATCACTTCCTTTTGACAGCATTTTAGTAATTGATAGTAGCTGTAATGAATTTCAACTTGCAATTACTGATTTTTGAGAATGTGTTACAACCGCATTTTGCATAGTTTTTATATCCAACAAGCACTTTCTCTTCGATTGACTCATATACAGTTTTACATTTAGTTACAAAGCATCTTTTAGAAACAACAATACCACCTGTTGTACATGCATCCACACCACTTTGTTTATAGTCTACTTTACTTTTTTGCTGCTCTTCCCAGCACTCTTTATGAGGGATTTTTTTAATAACTGTTTTATAGATTGGTTCACATTTTACAACTGGAAAATCACATTTGATTGAACCTGCCTGTAGACTAACTGCCAACCCTAAACCTGCTGCGACTGCTAAAACTTTGTTCATTTGAACTCCTTTAATTTAATTTTTACTCTGACAGTATAAGTCATATAGAACATAGAGTCAATTAATATAATTAATTATTATTATTACACTTATGGCTCATTTGATATAACAATTTTTATTTTTCAGATTTTTTTAATTTCAAACCTTAAACAAAGGCTTAATTAACACTCTTTTTAAGAGCTTTTTCCCCTATTTATGAAGTAGTTTTTACAGATAGTATGTAAATTCGAAACAAATTGATCAAATATGACGTGAACTAAACAAGTTAAGAGTACTATTTTGGAGCGGCTTTAGAGAGAAAAAACCCAAAAATTTTCATTTTCAGGTTTTTACAAGATTTTTTTAGTTATGAATTATTGACTTTTTGTAGCAACTTTAAGTGGTCTAGTTTTGAAATAACGTTTGATATCGTTTTTAAGTTCCGGCATATGTTTAAGACCTACATACCCCTGTAAAATTTCGCCATTTTTAATATATAAGATAGCAGGCACCTGGGGTGTACCATACATATCTACTACATCCTGACTCTTTTCAATATCTACCTGATAGATTTTAATTTTCTCTTTTTTACGATTAATCTTCTGCAAATTACGTTTCATCTCTTTACACGGACCGCACCATGGCGCATAAAATTCGACAATCACATTGCCCTTTGCTGTCTTCTTATGAAATTCTTTCAGATTTTTTATATGTTCAAATCCAGATAATGTTGAGACAACAATTGCTGTAGAAACCACTAATAACCCTATATGTTTCATCTTTTTCTCCTTTCATGATGGTTGTTTATATAACTTAAACTATAAAGATAATATTATCAAACCTTTAAACCAATAAAGATTTATTTATTTTACCTTTATAGAAGGTGTTGGTACACTTTTTAAGTGTTACTGTAACTATCGTCCACAAGACAAGTTACTACACATTTTTTATTATTTATGTTATAATTATTTTATAGGTACAGCAGGTGATTGCTGGTGTAAACCAGAGGAAAGTCCGGGCTGCTATGAGACAAGGTTCCATCTAACAGATGGCCGGGGTAACCCGAGGGCAAGTGCAACAGAGAGTAGACTTCCATCTTTTAACAAGGTGGTAAAGGTGAAAGGGTGAGGTAAGAGCTCACCGGTGCTTTGAGCAATCAAAGCAGCCAGGTAAACCCAACCTGCAGCAAGAAGCGTATGGTAAATGTCTCATGACAAATCGCTTTGCTTGAACTCTTTTGTAAAAAAGAAACAAGATAAATAATCACCCAATGACAGAACCCGGCTTATCGCTGTACCTTTATACTTAGATCTTATTAGAAATTGATTTTTACTATTTTACCAATTCAAGATATAAATACCTGTATCAAAAATATTACAAAATCCGTAAAAAACTAATGCTTCCAGCGAAACTTTTTATTTTTTTTATCTTTTTTCACAGTTTTAATATAATAGTTTATTTTGGGCTATTTTACTGAAATTAGAGTAAAATCACTTAGCAGGAAATTTATCCTAAAGGCATAAAATGGGCAGAAAAGAGACAGAGGAATCCATAGATGCAAAAGTTTCGCATACTGGATTTGAAGATATTATAGGTCATAAACAGGTTAAGCAAAGATTAAAAGCGATTATCAAAATATTCACCAATCCCAAAATTGTTGAGGACTTTAAAATCTCACCTCCTAAAGGAATGCTCATTTACGGTCCTCCAAGTGTGGGAAAACGTATGCTTGCCCGTGCCTTTGCAAAAGAAGCTGGAGTTAAATATTTTGAGATATCCGGCTCAAAACTTTTTGATACCACATACATTAAAAAAGTTTACAAAAAAGCGCTGGAGATTGCACCCTCCATTGTTATACTTGAAAATATCGATATAAAAGGTATTTACCAGGGTGCTATCACAAATATCTCTTTTTCAGACCTTGCCAAAGAGCTTGAAAACCTTCCGGAAAAAGAGGGAAAATATGTCTTCACCATAGCTACTGCAACAGAATTTGAAGAGATTGATCCAGTACTCTTTACTCCCAACAAACTCGATTTTCTTGTCGAAGTTTCCAAACTCGACATGGAAGCAAGAAAGTTTTTTATCGAAAAGATTCTGGAAAAGCCTAACGACGGAAAAATAGATATTAAACGTATTGTCAGATATATCACAGGGCTGGGAGCAGCCGATCTGGAACGACTGGGACGTATGGCAGCTCTTGCCGTAATCGAACAGGGGAAAAAAGTCATTACCGAAGAGATTTTGATTGAGCAAATCAATATCATCAAATACGGTCACAAACTCGAAAACCAAATGATCAAAAATCTTGAACTGGAAATGACAATGACAGCCTATCATGAAGCTGCCCATGCAGTACTCTCCTATCTTCTGCTGCCGGATGTCAAAATAGAACAAATCACCATCTCACCGCGCAGTAAAACACTGGGATTTGTTTCCTATAACGAACAGGATCAGGTTGCTACAGTCACAAAAGAGGAGATTTTTCATGATATCTGTGTTCTGATGGCCGGACAAACTGCAAAGATAAAAAAAGCAGGCAAAAAGGCAATCGATACAGGTGCAGTCGATGATCTCTATCAGGCAAGTTTTCAGGCTTACAATGCCATCGCCGTACTGGGGATGGATAAAGAACTCGGATTTATCAATATCAATGCTGTAACATCCTCTGACCTCTACTTCCTTAGTGAAAATATCGAAAAGAGATTTTTAAAATGGATACATGAAGCCCAGAAGATTACAGCAAAACTCATAGATGAACATTGGAAAGAGATCGATACACTGGCAAAAGTACTGATTGAAAAAGAGGTTGTCGAGAGTGACGAACTTGTCAAAATTGTGGGAAAACAGAAAAAACATTCTGTTCTGCCTGCTACACTTTAGGAATTTATTATGCAAAAAAAGACAGTTTCACTGGTCCTTGGAAGCGGCGGAGCAAGAGGTTATGCTCACATTGGAGTTATCGAAGTTCTGGAAAAATCCGGCTATGAAATAAAATCGATCTCAGGTTCTTCTATGGGGGCACTCATCGGGGGACTCTATGCTGCAGGGAAACTCAATGATTATAAAAAATGGGTACTTTCACTGGATATATTTTCGGTTTTAAAACTGGTAGATTTTTCATTTGCCGCTACAGGTGTCATCAAAGGAGATAAAGTTTTTGATGTACTGGAGACACTTGTCGGTAAAAATGTTCAAATTGAGGATCTTCCCATCGACTTTACTGCAGTCGCAACCGATATCAATACACAGAAAGAAGTGTGGTTCCAGGAGGGAAATCTTTTAAGTGCTATTCGCGCTTCTATTGCAATTCCCACAGTCTTTACACCTCAGCAAAATAACAAAAAACAACTTCTGGTAGACGGTGGTATTTTAAATCCTCTCCCCACCGTACCGCTTCTATCAGATACCAATGACCTGCTCATCGCTGTCAATCTCAACGGTGAAAAAAAAGCAGACAAACTCCTGCAAAAACAATCAGAGATTGAAAACAGTATGCAGGCAAAAATAACAGAGTTTATACAGAAAAATTTTTTAACTACTGAAACGGAAGAAAAAGAACCCAATTACTTCAGTATTGTTTCCAAAACAATCGAAACTATGCAAAATCTCATCACCCGATATGAACTTGCAGCACATCAACCTGATATTGTAATTGACATTCCTAAAAATCTGTGTGGTTTCTATGAGTTTCATGAAGCTGAAAAGATAATCAGTTATGGTCGTAATGTCGCCCAAAAAGCACTTCATGAACATGAAAAACTTGAAGATATTCTCTAAAACTAACAAAGTTTTAAAAATTAAGTTTATCAAGTGCACAATTATTTTGGTATAATACTTTCTGTAGATTTCTAACAAGGAGGAGATCATGAAATTGGAAAATACACTTATCATTGTCGCAGATTTAGGAGAGTTAAAAGTTTATAAACCTATTAAACATGAAGCTATTGTAAATGGCGGTCATGAATTGAAAATTTCTTATTCATTAGAATTATTAAATGATTTGGATTATATTGCACCACATAAAAAAATCAGCGATATTGTCAGCGATAAAGCGGGTAATTTTAAAGGTGGTAATGTAGAAGATAATAAAATTGAAGATGAAATTGAAAAAAGAACATTAAAAGATGTCGCAAATGACATTGAAACTATTGTTAAAAACGAAAAACCAAAACAACTTTTTCTGGCATTTCCAAAAGAAATGCATCCAAGCCTTATGGATGAACTCTCTGCTGAAACAAAAGCACTCATCACAAAAAATCTCCAGGCAAACCTTGTCAAAGAAGATAAAAATAAATTATTAACACATTTTTCATCTTGATGTAAAAGGGAGTTTATCTCCCTTTTACATTTAAATACTCCTCATACCTTTTAATCTATAATTTGTTATAATAGATCAAAAATAGGATACAAATTTAGATATGAAATATTATATTGCAACAGATCATGCAGGTGTGGTTATCAAAGATAGCGTAAAAAAAATGGTTGAAGATCTTGGTCATGAAATCATTGACTTGGGACCATTTTCAACAGATCGTGTAGATTATCCGGATTTTGCACATAAATTGGCAAATGCTGTTTTAGAAGATTCCAACAGTTTTGGTATCCTGATTTGTGGTACGGGGATTGGTATGAGTCTTGCAGCAAATAAACATCACGGTATCAGAGCTGCACTTTGTCATGATGCATACACAGCCGAAATGGCACGAGCACACAATGATGCAAATGTACTCTGTTTCGGAGAACGTGTTGTAGGAGTTGGGGTGATTGAGTCAATTTTAAAGGCATGGGACTCTACTGAATTTGAAGGTGGCAGACATGCCAACCGGGTCGCAAAAATAGAACAGTAAAATGTTTACAGACTGGCTTGTATATACACTTTTTGTTTTTGTCATTCTTTATCTGTTGATCATGTTAAATTATTACAAAACACTCTATAAAAGAGAGCTCAGTCTCAATCAAATCAAAAAAAGCAATATCGACGAAAGCAAATTGATTATCCGAAAATACCGGCTGCAGCTGCAACGTGCTATTGGTAACATCGACATACTCACCGAAGAGTTGGAAAAGGCGAAAAACAATATTAAAACGCTCAGAGCCAGAAGTTCCCAGCAAAAACTCGAAAATGATCAATTGCAACAAAAAATCAAAGAACTTGAAGAGCGTATAGAAGCACTTATCTAAGGAGAAACGCATGGAAATAGAGATGTTCGGTTATGTTTTGTTCGGACTTACATTACTAGGCTTTGCAGCCGCAAAATTTTTTATGTTTAGAGATTAAAAAAATGAAAACACTTTCAACAGAAGATAAAGCTTATTTATTAAGTAAGATTCGAGATATTCCTGATTTTCCAAAACCGGGAATCATTTTTAAAGATATCACCACATTACTCAAAGATAAAGATGCCCTCAACTTTTTGATGGATCATCTTCAGGCACGTTACGAAGAGATGGATATAGATTTTATTGCGGGTATTGACAGTCGCGGGTTTATTTTCGGTTCCATTCTGGCAGATCGCCTGAAAAAAGGATTTGTACCAATCCGTAAACACGGCAAACTTCCCTACACAACTATCGGTGAAAAATATGCCCTCGAATATGGTTTTGATGAGATTGAAATTCATATCGATGCATTTGAATGTGATAAACCCAAAGCAAATGTATTATTGGTGGATGATTTGATCGCAACAGGCGGTACTGCAAAAGCGGCAGCGAACCTCATCGAAAAATCCGGTGCTCACTGTATCGAAGCCTGCTTCATTTTAAACTTAACATTTTTAAGAGGTGACACGGAGCTGAAAAAACTTGCTCCAGTCTATTCTGTTCTGGAGATTAACTAGATGTATATTCCGAAACCATCCCCTTATGATCCCGATGAAAAAGGACATTTTGGTATTTTTGGAGGACGTTACGTTCCTGAAACCTTGATGCCTATCCTGCTTGATCTGGACAAAAGCTATCGTAAACTTCGTTTTGATAAAGATTTCTGGAAAGAGGTAGACTACTATTATAAAGAGTATGTAGGTCGTCCAAATCCTCTCTATTTTGCTGCCAATCTAAGCAAAGAACTTGGTGCAAAAGTCTATCTTAAAAGAGAAGACCTCAACCATACCGGAGCACACAAAATCAATCACTGTATTGCGCAGGCAGTACTGGCTAAAAGACTTGGAAAAAAGAAAATTATTGCTGAGACCGGTGCAGGACAGCATGGTGTCGCAACCGCAACAGTAGCTGCACTGTTTGGACTGGAGTGTGAAATCTTTATGGGTGCAAAAGATGTTGCCCGCCAGGAGCTGAATGTCTTTCGTATGAAACTGCTGGGTGCAAAAGTACACTCTGTGGAATCAGGGAGTAAAACACTTAAAGATGCCATGAATGACGCTATTCGTCACTGGGTTACACATGCCAGAGATACCTATTATCTCATAGGCACAGTTGCAGGACCGCACCCCTACCCTATGATGGTACGGGATATTCAATCTATCATTGGATATGAAGCACGAAAACAGATTCTTGAAAAAGAGAATACTCTGCCGGATTATGTCATTGCCTGTATTGGGGGCGGCAGCAATGCAGTGGGGATTTTCAACCATTTTCTGGGAGATGAGAAAACAACTTGTATCGGTATCGAAGCGGGAGGACTTGGGCTTGACAGTAAACATGGTGCAAGCCTTGCAAAAGGAAGTCCCGGTGTTCTGCATGGACAAATGAGTTATCTGCTTCAGGATGAAGATGGGCAGATTCTGGAAGCGCACTCTATTTCAGCAGGTCTGGACTATCCCGGAATCGGTCCTGAACATGCCTATCTTAAAGAGATTGGTGCAGCACAGTATGAATCGATTACCGATGATGAGGCACTTGAAGCTTTTGTCTGGCTTTCACAAAAAGAGGGAATTATTCCTGCATTTGAAAGTTCTCATGCAATCGCACAACTTAAAAAAATGCCCAAAGAAGAGATATTTGACAAAATAATCATTGTCAATCTCTCCGGACGCGGTGACAAAGATATGATGCAGGCAAAAGATCTGCTTCATTTTGATTAATCTACTAAAAAGCAGGCAATAAAAGTGGAAGAGACTCTTGTGCATCTGCTTCATGAACATGGCTATATTGTTCTTTTTTTCTGGAGCATTCTGGAAGGAGAACTTGGACTTATCATGGCAGGTATTTTAACCCATACAGGGCATATGAATCTCTTTTTAGCTATCTTTGTTGCCGGTATTGGCGGTTTTACGGGTGATCAAATCTATTTTTATATTGGAAGATATTCCAAAAAGTATATTCATAAAAAGATGCGAAAACACCGACGAAAATTTGCTGTGGCACATTTGCTTTTAAAGAGATATGGTTGGCCGATTATTTTTATGCAACGTTATATGTATGGACTACGAACGGTTATTCCGATGTCTATAGGATTGACGCGTTATTCGGCAAAAAAATTTGCACTTATCAACCTGCTCAGTGCCTGGGTTTGGGCAGCCATCACAATACTCCCTGCATACTGGTTCGGAGAAGAGATATTGACACTGCTTAAATATGCAAAAGCACACTGGTATTTTGCCCTGCCTGTTATACTTTTGGCTTTGGGCGGATTATATATCATAAGTAAAAAAATAGAAAAAAATCTTGAGGAGAGAGGGAAATAAATATGAAATTTACTGTAACAGAAGAAAAAATCGGGGTTGTACAAGCTGACTGTGAAATTGTCATCGTCATTGACGGCAATCTGGAACACAAATGGATCAAAGAAAAAACGGATTTGGAGACACTTGATTTTAAGGGAAAACTTGATGATGTTGCTTTTTTACCGCATCAGCACCGTGTTTATGCGGGTGTAGATTCACTTGATCGTGATGAGATAAGACTTGCGGTAGCCAATGCACTCAAAGCCATTAAAAAAGCGAAATACAAAACCGTTAAAATCGCATCTTATGTCAAAGATTGCCCGGTAACCAATACTAAAGCGATTGTAGAAGGTGCAAAGCTTGGTACATATTCCTTTGAAAAATACAAAAGTGAAAAAAATCCACTCACCATAGAAGAGCTGATAATATCACTCGAAGAGTATGCAGATAAAAAGCTTAATCTTGAACCTGCCCAAAAATCAGTAACAGAAGCTGAGATCATCGCAGAAGTGACCAATCATGCAAAAGAGATTGTAAATACACCACCGGAAGATATGACTCCCGCACGTCTGAGTGAATATGCTCTGGAGATGGCAAAAGAACTTGAAGATGTCACCTGTTTTGTGGGTGATGAAAACTTTCTGGAAGAACAAAATATGGGTGCATTTTTGGCAGTCAGCCGTGCAAGCGCCCATGCCCCGCGATTTATCCATCTTATCTACAAGCCTGACAATGCGCAGGAAAAATTTGTCTTTGTCGGCAAAGGATTGACTTATGACAGTGGCGGTCTGAGTCTGAAACCAAGTGACTATATGGTTTCTATGAAAGCAGACAAAAGCGGTGCCGCGGCTGCGATCTCGATTTTGGAAGGTGCTGCCAGACTTAAAGTACCGTTTGAAGTACATGCCATCATAGGTGCCTGTGAAAACATGATCGGTGGCAACGCCTATAAACCGGATGATGTCCTTGTCGCCAAAAATGGGAAAACTATCGAAGTACGCAACACGGATGCAGAAGGACGATTGGTTCTGGCAGACTGTCTTTGCTATGCAACAGAACAGAAACCTGACTACCTTGTTGATCTTGCAACACTTACCGGAGCCTGTGTTGTTGCCGTCGGAGAATATACCACCGGTGTTATGGGACACAGCAGTCCTTTAAAACATTCTATCATGGCAGCAGCCACCAAAAGTGGAGAGTTGACAGGTTCGCTCCCTTTTAACCGCTACCTTAAAAAACTTCTCAAAAGTAATATCGCCGATATCTCAAATATCAGCTCTTCCAGATATGGTGGAGCAATCACAGCGGCTCTCTTTTTAGACAACTTTGTCGAAGAGGAGTATAAGGAAAAATGGATCCATCTGGATATCGCAGGACCTGCCTATGTCGAAAAGGACTGGGGCTATAACCAGTGTGGCGCCACCGGTGCCGGTGTACGTATGTGTCTCTACTGGATGAAAGATATCGCATACAAATCTTCAAACCATCACAAGAAGGAGCAGTAATGGGTTTAGCAGTAGGTATCGTAGGACTTCCAAACGTAGGAAAGTCCACCACATTCAATGCACTCACAAAAGCACAAAATGCAGAATCGGCAAACTACCCTTTCTGCACCATAGAACCAAACAAAGCAGTAGTACCTGTACCAGATCAAAGACTTGAAGAGCTGGCGAAGATTGTCAATCCTGAGCGTATCCAGCACTCTACAATTGACTTTGTGGATATTGCAGGGCTTGTCAAAGGTGCGAGCAAAGGTGAAGGACTGGGAAATAAATTTCTCTCCAACATACGGGAAGTAGAAGTGATCTTACATATGGTGCGCTGTTTTGAGGATGAAAACATCACCCATGTAGAAGGCGGTATCGACCCGTTAAGAGATATTGAAATCATAGAAGGAGAACTGATCCTCGCAGATGTTGAACAACTTGAAAAGAAGATCAGCAAACTTCAGCGTGAGGCAAAAACACAAAAAGATGCCAAAGTAAAACTGGCTCTGGCAGAAGAACTTAAAGCACATCTGGACGAACTACAGCCGGTTTCCACATTTGCCAAAAAAGAGGATGAAATCTTCCAGGAAATAGACAAAGAACTACGCTTCCTCTCCAATAAACCGATCATCTACGGTGCAAATACAGACGAAGATGGTCTTTTAGAAGATAATCAATACGTCAAAGCGCTTCAGGAACATGCAGCTGCAACAGGTGCGGATGTCATCAAGCTCTGTGCAAAAATTGAAGAAGAACTTGTCGGACTTGAAGATGACGAAGCAAAAGAGTTTTTAACAGAACTTGGTATTGAAGAGAGCGGTCTTGAGCAAATTATCAAAACTGCCTTTCGAAAACTGGGACTTATTTCATATTTCACGGCAGGTGTCAAAGAAGTACGCTCCTGGACCATTGTCAATGGCTGGGCAGCACCTAAAGCAGCGTCTGTAATCCATAATGATTTTGAAAAAGGTTTTATCCGTGCGGAAGTAATCTCTTATGAAGACTTCATCACATATCAGGGTGAACAAGGCGCTAAAGAGGCTGGAAAAATGAGACTTGAGGGGAAAGAGTATATCGTTAGAGATGGCGATGTTATGCACTTTAGATTTAATGTGTAAAAGAAATTACAAACAGAGTTTTAAAACTCTGTTTGTAATGATAAAAACACTCATCTTATAGTGTATTATACTGTCCACCAGGATATACAATATTAAATATCATAGATTTAACAGCTTTTTTATCCAAATCAGCATCATATGCGCTAGAATAACTCATACCAGGTACAGTTAAACCAAAAAGAGTAGCATCCATTTTCCCTGGATTTCTCACGAAACTTCTTTCAAATGAATTATTATCTTTCATCTCATGAAGTGTACCATAAACTTTTACACACCAAGGATGTTGTGCATTTTCTACCAAAATACTTTTTGCATAATCAGAAACACCTAAAGCATCACCTTTTTGAATTAATTTATCAAAATATTTTGCCATATTAATGGTAAAACTTGAATCTACATAATTTTGACTTTCATGTAATACAGAATTGATTACATCATTTTGAGTTTCTATAACAATACCAGTTTCTCCTGCCTTCTTACCTCCAAATACCACAGGACTATTTTCAGGAGTGCTAAATCTTAGTTTGCTACTATTTCCATCAACTTGCTCAACATCCAACTCAAACTGAACGGAAAGGTATTCTAAATCATTTTTATCACCAGCAGCAAATTTTTCTTTCAAGTTCTCTACACCTGCTCCTTTAGTAAACCACATAACAAATGTTGCAAGAAAACGACCTTTTGTTTTACCATCAGTAAAGTATGGATTATCACAATCACAAAATCCTCCATCGTTTTCATTTGCAATACATTGCATATTACAAACATTTGCAAGATATGTACGCATCATTTGATACTGTTCATCCAGACTTTTCTGTTTTGCAGCTTCTGTCAACTTGATATAATTTGCTGGAATATAAACTTCCTGAATACGATTCTCAGATACATTCCCTTCAAGTGGTGTTTGGTATTCTACACCATTATAAAATGTCAATGCATCATAAAGTAAAACACCTCCATCATAAGTGTTGATATCATCATCTAAATCACCTTGTCCATCAGCTCCACCCAATTTTCCAAAATCT
>CAZYZD010000051.1:0-15596 GCA_964651755.1 uncultured Sulfurospirillum sp.
TAACAAAATCATTCCCGCTGGCATTGTATTTAGTTACTTGCATAGTCTCTCTTTTTAGTTTTAAAAACATTATCCCAAATTATCTACTAGATTTTGCTTAAGATACTGTTTTTTAAAAAGTATTTTTGTATTGGACTTAAAGTTTAATTTCGGGGTATTTTTGTTTAATGTAGCTGATAAACTTCTCAACCTCTTTTTGTAAGTGCTTTAGATCTTTGGTGTTGTCTATAACAAAAGAAGCTTTCTCTTTTTTTTGTTCAATTGGTATTTGTACCGCAATACGTTTTTGCGCCTCTTCTAAAGAATACCCTTCCCTATCAAGCAATCTTTGTATCTGCTGCTGAGGTTCACAATACACCACCACTACTTCTTCTATTTTATAGTTGCTTTTTTCATAAAAAAGAGGAATATCTACAATATAGGGTATCTCTTTTTGTTCACATAACCTACTTTGTTCCATGATTTCCTTTTTGATCAAAGGATGCAGCAAGGCTTCCAATTTCTTACGCTCTGTATCATTGCTGAAAATCACCGACCCGAGCTTTTTGCGATCTACCTTCCCCCCAGAGATAAATTCGCTGCCAAAAAGATCAGCAATTTTCTCGATATTTCGATCAAGCATCTGATGTGCTATTTTATCTGCATCGATAATTTTAAAGCCATATAGGTTGAGCAGAGAGCAAACACTACTTTTACCAGTAGCAATCCCCCCTGTCAGAACAATAGCATTTTGAAATTCCATCTAGTTTTTAGCAATCCCCAGAAGTGCTTTTTTGATATATTTTGGTACAGTAAAGGCTGCTTTTTGCATATCCGAAGTGTAATACTTTACTCCCTCAATCAAATCTGCCCGCTGCAAGACAATATCTGCTGTCGGATGGTATTTTTTGGAAGCCAAGATAAAATTCCAGTTTGTTCCCGGATAGCAATACATTTCATAACGATACGGCATAGCAATCCAAAAAGGTCCTCCAACAGTTTCCAGAATACGTTTATGCCCCTCCAGATCCATCCAGTAGCTGCCTCCCTGCACTGCTACTAAACCATCTTCTTTCAATACTCTATTTACCTGTGCATAAAAAGTCGCTTCAAAAAGTTCATTTGCAATAGAACCTGGATCAGTAGCATCAACGATGACAATATCATAGCTCTGATCAGCTGCTTTAGCAATAAACTCCATACCACTCTCTATCACAAGATTCAAACGACTATTTTCCCAGTCACCCACTTCAGGAAAATGCTCTTTACACACGTTTACCACTTCTTCATCAAGCTCTACAAGATCAACTGTAACATCTTCATGACGCAACACTTCTCTGGCAACACCGCCGTCTCCGCCGCCGATAATCAAAATATTTTTGGGATCCCTGTGCGTACATACAGGTACATGCGCAAGCATTTCATGATATATAAATTCATCTTTCTCACAAAACATTGCATTGTCATCAAGTACCAGCATTTTCCCCAGTTCAGCACTTTGATAAACTTCAATTTTTTGATACTTGCTTTTTATTTCTAAAATTTTTTCTTCTATTTTAATACTCTGCTTTAAAAACCCCTGTTCTTCTTCAAAATACATATATTCCCCTATATTTTATTCTTTTAAATTATTAAATGGAACTGATTTTAACATATTATTATTAATAAGAGCGTTTTTAACCTGTTAAAAAAAATTTTGTTTTACCGATCTACATTTCATCTACAAATAACAGAAAAAATTAAAACGGATGTTAATAATGCAATATTTTTTGATATTATGTATGTTTTTGGGCATCGCTTATAGTGATCCTATTACTCCTTTACCAAAATATGTTCCAACAAATCCTCAAAAGGTTTTGTTGGGCAAAGCTCTATTCTTCGACCCTATACTCTCCAAAGATGGTACTGTCTCCTGTGCTACGTGTCACAATATTTTCGAAGGAGGCGATGACGCCACTAAGTTCTCTACCGGTATAAATAACCAAAAGGGTTCCATCAACTCACCTACTGTTTTAAATGCTGTTTTTAATTTTCGACAATTTTGGGATGGCAGAGCAAAAGACTTACAGGAACAGGCAGCTGGTCCTATAGAAAATCCTGTTGAGATGGGAAATAATTTTGACAATCTTGTCAAAACACTTAACAAATCCACTTATGCTACTCAATTTAAAGCTATTTACAAAGATGGCATCACCAAAGAAAATATCACTGATGCTATTGCTGAATTTGAAAAAACACTTATCACCCCGGATTCCCCATTTGACAGATATCTTCGGGGAGAAGAGAATGCTATATCACCAGAGGCAAAAGAGGGCTATGCCCTTTTCCAGTCAAAAGGCTGTATCGCCTGTCATCATGGAAGAAATATCGGAGGCAACATGTACAATAAATTTGGTGTAGTTATGTCAGTCCGGGATAATAACCTTGGACGTTACAATATCACAAAAAATGAAGTCGATAAATATTTTTTCAAAGTTCCTTCTCTTAGAAATATCGCAAAAACTGCTCCCTATTTTCACAATGGCTCTGTAAACAATCTAAAAGATGCTGTTTACTTTATGGCAAAATATCAGGTTGGCAGACCTATTAGCAAAGAGGAAGTATCCAAAATTGTCAGTTTTTTACACACCCTGAGCGGTAATATTCCTGAAAGTATAAGGTAGTCATATGTTAAAAAAATTAAAATCACTAGATATTATAACGATTCTGTTACTTATATTTATCCTGGCTATTCCAGGAGTATTTTTTACATTTCAGACAATCAACAGCAATATTCAGCTTTTCAGCAAACAAAGCGATATCATTACAAAACTCAAACTTTTAGACAAAGATTTTCACTATTTTGCATCACAAAAAGGCGTATTTCATAACTATGATAATATTAACCAAAAAATTGAATCATTCCAGCAAACATTAGCTTTACTCAAAAGTTATATGCAAAAAAACAATAACAATAAAAACTACATAGCATATATAGACAAAATTGCACTAGATTTTCAAAAAAAGGTCAACTTAATAGAGCATATCAAATCATATAACAGTATTATTATCAATACTCTCAACTATTTACATGACCTGGAAAAGAACATTCAAACCCACTCCCCTGTCACAGAAAAAGAACTTGCACTACTTAACACTACACTTTTTTTATCAATGCAGTTTTACACCAACAACAATAGCGTATATAATAAAACCATACAAAATATCAAAAAAATAAAAACAATAGCAGAACATACCCAGGATAAATATATCGATTATTTCTATAAACATGAAAATGAGCTCATTACAAGAATAGCATATATTAAAAAAGAAAAAACTTTTGTTCATCAACTCAATATCTATCAAAGACTTGATAATTTATACCAAAAATTGCAATCAGATTTTCATAATTATCTCTTCCTGGGAAAAGCAATAATGCTGTTCATTATGTTTTTTCTGGCATCTCTTTTGATGACTATTCTATATTTTCACAGAAAATCAGTGGAGCAAAAAAAAGAATTAAGCGCCTATAAATATGCTATTGAAAATAGTGATAACAGTATTGTCATTACTGACTTGAATAAAAATATCACTTTCGTAAATGAAGCATTTGAGAAAGAAACCGGATATAGTAAAGAAGAAGCTATAGGACAAAACCCTCGTATTCTCAAATCAGATCTTTTAAACAAGGAGCACTATGAATCACTGAATTATGCTTTGGAAAACCAGCAAAAGTGGGAAGGTGAATTTATCAACAAACGCAAAGACGGTACTATCTATTATGAGAAAGCATCTATTGGACCTATGTTTGTGGACGATAAAGTAATCGGATATATAGCTATAAAACTAAACATTACAAAATATATCGAGCAAGAACGAAAGGTAAAATTTTTAGCATATCATGATCCTTTAACATCGTTACCTAACCGTCATCAGTTTGAGCAATATTTTCGTGATATGATTTTTAACAAAAACAAAAAAGTGGCTCTGTTCTATATTGACTTAGATCATTTCAAAAATATCAACGATACACTCGGGCATCATGCAGGAGATGAACTACTCAAAGTTTTTGCCAAGAGACTTAGAGCAGAAATTTCACATCAAGATTTTATTGCCAGAATTGGAGGAGATGAATTCATTGCAATAATCAATTTGCACGACACAACAGATTTGGAAAAAATAGCCAATCGGATATTAACATCTTTGCATTCACCTATTCATATCCAAGGACAAAATTTAAATATCACTACCAGTATTGGAATCGCACGATTTCCGGAAGATGGAAAAACACTGGAAAGCCTATTGAAACATGCAGATACAGCAATGTATAAAGCAAAAACAGATGGGCGTAATAATTTTCATTTTTTTACCCAGCAACTCTCTGACAAAGCATACGAAAGATTAACGATAGAGCAAGAGCTTCGTCAAGCACTTAAAAAAAATGAACTCTATATGGTATATCAACCTAAATACCAATTGGATAAAAAAGAGATTATTGGTTTTGAAGCATTAATTCGCTGGGAGAATGAAAAACTAGGATTTGTTTCACCGGATAAATTTATTTATATTGCAGAAGAGATAGGTCTAATCAATGAAATCGGATACTTTGTTTTTGAACAAGCTTGCAAAGATTTCAATACTTTTAAAGCAATACATGATAGTCTAAAACATATTGCTATTAATGTATCAACAATCCAACTAGAACAAAAAAATTTCATCGATACAATCAATCAAATCACAAAAAAATATGCTCTTTCTCCTTCAAATATTGAAATTGAAGTAACAGAGACATATGTAATGAAAAATATTGAAAAAAATATTCAACGACTCGGAGAACTTAGAGAAAATGGATATCAAATTGCTATTGATGATTTCGGCACAGGATACTCCTCCTTTGCATATCTCAAAAAATTGCCTATTACCACTTTGAAAATAGATAAATCTTTCATTGATGATATATGTAAAGATATCAAAGATAAAAATATTGTCAATACAATTATCACATTGGCTGACAACCTTGGATTTAACACAGTTGCAGAAGGGGTAGAATATCATAATCAGGAAAAACTCTTAGTTCAAATGGGATGCCAGACAGCACAGGGTTATATATTTAGCAAACCATTAAAAGCAAAAGAGATAACAGATTTTATATATTCCAGATATAAAGACAAAATGTTTGTTTGAATATAATAAAAAATAGTGATTCTATAGCGTTTTTATCACTATTTTGATAAAATCCGCTTATAAAAATTTAATTTTAGGAGTAAACAATGTGTGCAGCAAGAATGCAACGTATACTAACAGCTTTGATGCTGGGAATCATTCTCTATTTTTTTGCAATGGGAGCACAAGACTTTCAAAGCGGACTTAAAGAGAGTTTTCATTTTCAAGTAGCAGTGGTTTTACAAATTTTTGTTATCATTATGATGCTTATTTGGGCTATTACAAACTTCTGTCCTTCTACCTGGCTGATGAATAAAATTTTTCCTCCTTGTGACTGGGAAAAATAGTGGCAAAGCTTAGTTATAAAGATGCCGGGGTCGATATTGACGCAGGTAATGCTTTTGTTGAAAATATCAAACCTTTCGTCAAAGCTACCTTCGATCAAAACGTAATCGGCGGTATTGGCTCTTTTGCCGGTGCCTATGAACTTCCATCAGGATACAAAGAACCTGTTATGCTTGCAGCAACTGACGGGGTAGGCACAAAACTAAAACTGGCTATTGATGCCAAAAAATTTGATACAGTGGGCATTGATCTAGTAGCCATGTGTGTCAATGATCTAATCTGTAATTTTGGAACACCTTCTTTTTTTCTGGATTATTATGCAACTTCAGAACTGAAAACAGAAGAAGCGACCCAAATCGTTAAAGGAATTGCAGAGGGGTGTCAGGAGAGCGAATGTGCTCTCATAGGTGGCGAAACAGCAGAAATGCCAGGTATGTATGCTAAAGGGGATTTTGATCTTGCCGGTTTTGCGGTAGGTGTTGCAGAAAAATCAGAAATGGATCGTCTTTCTCATGTAAAAGAGGGAGACCTGCTCATCGCACTTCCAAGTTCGGGAATTCATTCAAACGGCTATTCACTTGTACGTAAACTCTTTTTTGAAAAACTCAATATGAGCTTTAATGATGAGATTGCAGGTAAAAAGCTAATCGATATCCTTTTAACCCCAACACGTATTTATGTTAAAACTTTTAAAAAATTAAAAAATCGTATCAATGCTCTGGCGCATATAACAGGAGGTGGTATTGTTGAAAATTTGCCTCGTGTTCTTCCCGCCAATATGGGTGCCATTGTTGAGAAACAAAAGATTCAAACATTGCCTATTTTTGATTATATGAGAGAATATGTTGAAGAAGAAGAGATGTATCGTACTTTCAATATGGGTGTAGGTATGGTACTAGTTGTTAGTCCTGAAAACAGCAATTTTGTTTTACAAAACTCTGATGGATATATTATTGGAGAAATATATAAAGGCGACCCCGCAGTAAAACTTATCTGATACCTTCTTTTAAATATCTTGCCAAAAACAGTAGGGAGAAAGATTTTTTCCTATTGTTTTTACATAGTCTTTTGTATTTAAGTTTATAAAATTTTTGAGTTCTTCTAAATTTACAGCTATTAAATATTTTTTTATATTGCTTATATAGTTGCAATTATATATAGTTACTATTTGATACATAAAAACACTTTCATATTTATATAATAGTAAATAAATTAAACTATCTTAATTTATTAAATGTTTCTTTGCTTTTTTCATAAAAATTATTTCTTTATTGTCGATATGTAATGTATAGAAACCAGATGTACATCATTAGGAATTAGAAAATGAAACAACAAAATGACAAAGCACTCTTTTTAGAAAACATATCAAATATCGGCTATTTTAGTACCAATTCTGATGCGATTGTTCAGGAGTGGAACAAAACCTGCGAATTATTGTTTGGATACACTAAAGAAGAAGCTTTGGGTAAAAGTATTGCTGAGCTTATTATTCCTCAATACCTTCATGAAAAATTTCATGAAGATTTTCAACAAAGAAATGCAATTTATGGAGAAGAACTAGAGTTTAAGAACAAAGAAAATCATACCTCTTTACTTTATATGAACTCAATATTTGCAGGTGAACACTATTATGCTATTTGCATTGATACAAAAGCTTTCAAACTGACTAAACATTTGCAAACAGTTATACAAACAGGGAAAAAATCACTTCAAGAAAGAGCCGAAATCATTCTCATTTCTATCGACAGAAACGGCTATATCAATGACTTTAACCATTTTGCTGAGAAGTTAACCGGATATAAAAAAGAAGATGTACTAGGTCGCAATTTTGTTGAAGTTTTTTTACCACAAAGTTATAAAGAAAAAATGCTTACACAAATTCAAAAAAGTTTTTCATCCAAACAAATTTTGATGAGCAATGATTTTCCAATCATATGCAAAAACAAACAAAAAATAATTGTACACTGGGATCGTTCCCTAATTACCAACAGAGACGATAAAAAAGGATCTTTACTACTTGTTGGCGATTATAAATCCCCTCAACAAAGTGCACATGATAGACTAGAGTATCTGGCAAATTATGACTCTTTAACAGATCTTCCGAACAAGAATTTACTTTATAACAGACTTGAAAATGCAATTAACAAGGCTGCAAGACTGCATCAAAATATGATTACTATTTTTATCAATCTGGATAATTTCAAATCTATCAATCATACCCTTGGATATACAAAAGGTGATAAAATCCTCAAAGAAACGGCAATGCGCTTACAATCAGAGTTACGGGATTATGATACTGTTGCAAGATTTAGCGGGGATGAGTTTGTCATACTGTTCGAAAATGTCCAGGATGAGTTGGCTGCAGCTACAGTTGCTAAAAGAATCAGTGATCTTTTCACAACACCTTTTCATGTCAATGGCAGTGAATTACAGATTAAAGCAAACATGGGTATCTCATTTTTCCCTTCAGATGGGAATGATCCTAAAACACTCATTAAAAATGCAAATATGGCTATGCTACGTGCAAAAGAAGATAAAAACAGTAATTTCCATTTCTTTAAAGCAGAAATTCATGATGAAATCACAAAACGTATTCAAATGGAATCTAATATTCGAAAAGCAATAAAAAACAGAGAATTCTATGTTGAATATCAGCCGCTTGTCGATGCAAAAACAGAAAAAATAGTTGGTGCTGAAGCACTGGTAAGATGGAATCATCCAAAACTGAAAAATATTCCGCCATTGGATTTTATTCCTGTTGCGGAAGATACAGGTATGATCCTTGAAATTGGAGAAATTGTCCTCGAAAGCGCTATTAAACAGATGAATGAATGGCATAAAAATGGTTTCGATGACTTAAAAATATCAATCAATATTTCGGGAGTACAGCTACTTCAAAGCAATTTAAATCAAACAATTGAAAGAATACTTAAAAATACAGGCTTCAATCCAAAATATTTACAACTTGAACTCACAGAGAGTACATTGATGCAAAATATAGAATTGGCTTCTAAAGTATTGAATACTTTTAAAGAGAAAGAGATTCAAATTTCTATAGATGATTTTGGAACAGGTTACTCTTCTTTAAGCTATCTCAAAAAATTACCTATTGATTCTCTTAAAATAGACCAATCATTTATTCACAATATACAAACAGATAAAAGTGATAAAGTAATTGTAAATACTGTTATTGTCATGGGACACAGCCTTGGCATTGAAGTCGTGGCAGAGGGTATAGAAGACCTTGCGCAAAAAGAGTATCTGCAACAACACAACTGTGATATTTTACAAGGATTTTTATTTGGAAGATCTTTGGACAGCAGTTCTTTTGAATCGTTACTCAAAGGTAAAACAAAGCCGCTTGGAGCTTTAGAAACTGAAAAATATGATACATTTAATAGTGAGGAAGAATTTCGGAAATTTACTAAACCATTTCAAATTACATATTGATTTATGACGTTTTTATAGTCTGATATGTTGACATTTTACGCCACATCTGATATACTTTGCTTGTTAGTTTATTTTAACAGAAAGGTTTAAGTGTGATCATAGCTTATCTGCGGGGAAAAAACCGCAATGTTTCCATATCTTATCAGCAAGAGTATCTTATCGCATATGCTCTTAGAAAAGGTATTGCTATTGATTTTACTGAAATAGACGACAACCCTTTTTCCACAATTCTAGAAGAGAGAAAAACATTACTGGATTTGATTCACACCATAAAAGAAGGAGATCAAATTCTTGTTTATGATTTGTGGGTACTGAGTAAAAAGGTAGGCGAATTAACCAAAATCTTTGACTGTATCTTAAAAAACAATGTTTCTATCATTGTAAGTAAACAAGATATCATCATAAACAGTAAAACGCCACTTCAAACAATTATTGGTTTACTCTCCACACAAAGGGAACATAACCTGCAATCTCAGGAAAAAGTAATGGGCAGACCAAAAGGTAGCTTTTCAAAGTCTAAGTTTGACCCATATAAAAGTAAGATCCTTGAGATGCTGGAGCAAAATATTTCAGTAAGCGAAATAGCAAAGAAGTTAAATGTAAGCAGAAGTTCTTTGAAAGATTATATTAACTCGAGATCTCTTAAAGAGATTGTCGATTCTAAAAATATACCTCAAATAACACATGCGCATAACAATCAATCTATATCATCGCTTTCTCTTTCAAAAGAGTGCGATTTAAAAAATAAAATTCAACACAAGGATTCATAATGGCTGAACAAGCAATAGAGAAAAAAAGCTCTAAACAAAGAATGGCTGAGTATCTCAAAGGTTGGACACCTTATCGATATAAACGGTATTATACATTTGTTATTGCAACAATTTTTTCATTGGTAATACCATGGGTTAAAATTAATGGTGCACACTTCTTTTTATTAAATTTCGATAAAAAACAAATTCACCTATTTTTTAGAATTTTTGATATGCAAGAACTATATATGATGCCTTTCTTGCTTATTTTTGGATTTTTATTTGTTTTCTTTCTTACAACATTGGGAGGTCGTGTCTGGTGCGGGTGGCTTTGTCCTCAAACAATATTCAGGGTTATATACAGAGATTTAATAGAAACAAAAATTCTTCATATTCGTAAATCAATTAAAAACAAACAAAAAGAGCCTGAAGGACAAACTGGGAAAAAGACAATTGCTGTCTTAATGTGGTCGGTACTTGCTTTTATTGCTGCAGCTGATTTTATCTGGTATTTTGTTCCACCTGAAGATTTCTTTCAGTATATCAAAAATCCTGGTGAGCATACTGTAATGATGGGTACTCTTTTCATCGTAGCAGGCTTTCTGATCTATGACGTTGTTAAATTAAAAGAAGATTTTTGTATCTATGTTTGTCCTTACGCAAGAGTTCAGTCAGTAATGTATGATGAAGAGACAATCCAAACAATTTATGATACAGAAAGAGGAGGTCATATTTACAGTGATGACCAGGAAGTAAAACTGGTACACAGCCTTAAAGAACTTCATGAAAAAGAGGGAGAAAACGCAGAATGTACAATGTGTGATGCCTGTGTCAGGGTTTGTCCTACACATATCGATATCAAACGTGGTACACAGCTTGAGTGTATCAACTGTCTTGAGTGCGCTGATGCCTGTACACAAGTAATGGGAGCACTTGGAAAACCATCTTTAATTACATGGACCAGTTATTCTGCAGTTAAAGAGCATAGAAGACCAAAATTCTTACGTTTTAGAACCATCGCCTACGGCGTGGCATTAACACTGGCACTAGTTGGAATTTTCTGGATGGGTTCTAAAAAAGAATATATGCTATTAAATATCAACAGGACAACTCAACTTTACAAAATCAAAGATGATGGATCTGTAACAAATGTATATAAATTCCTTTTCCAAAATACCCAAAGAGAGCCTCATCAATATTACTTTGAAGTTGTCAGCCATCCGGAAATTAAAATCAAAAGACCGGAAAAGCCTTTTAAACTAAGAGCGGGACAAAAAGCAAATAAAGTTGTTGTTCTTTACACAAAAGAAGATTTAGTAAAAGATACAAGTAAAGATACACCTATTCCAATCAAAATCAGAGCATTTGCAACAGATGCAAAAGATAAAATTGTGGTTGAAAGAGATACCATTTTTGTTTTCCCAAGATATGATATCCTGGAGAAAAAACGAAAAGAAGCTGCTTCTAAATAACTCTCCTCAAGGATAGACTATATATTTGAAGTCTATCCTTGACTGTCAATTTTTGCCTTATAACTTAATTTCATATCCATTTCAAAGCTCTCATTTGTCGGATATTCATAACCAAAAACATCTTTCCATAAACTATGATCCTCCATGCAAAGATAGAAAAAGACTTTTTTATGCCACGGTTTCAGTGACTCATAAGCAAATTTAAACATCTCTTTCTTCAGAGACAAGGGATAGGAAAACTTACCGGCTGCCGGTGTCAACGGCATTTGTAATATTTTACTTTTAAAGTCTCTCTGCCGTATTTTATGAATCACAGGTTTGATAAATGTCAAAGTTCCGAACGAAACCATCACCACACGCGCCGGATCAAAATTGGCAAGTAGCTTTTGAAAAACTTCTCCATACTCTTTTTGGTACTCTTTATAATAGACAATAGGATGAAAATGAAAGCCTACCAGACAACCTCTATCTGCAAGCTTCTTTGCTGCTGCAATTCTTTCATCGAGGGAGGCAGTCAAATGTTCTTCATGATCAATCACCGTCTGAGGATTCAAGGACCATGTAAACAGAAGGTTATGAGGAAGCTCTTTACGTTCCAAAAAATAGCTGATATTGTCAGACTTGGTTTTAAACTCCAACATAACATTTGGATGCTTTTTCGCAAAAGCAACTAAATCATCCAAAATACCAAAACGATTTCCCCACATTAGAGAATCTGATGCTTGTCCCGTACCAATATGATAAAATTCATCAGGGTCAAGTTGAATTTTTTCAAGCTTCTCATGAAGAGAGGTATCAAAAATAATCTTTCCTTCATTGTAAAAAGATTGAATCGAACAATAACTACAATCAAATCCACAACTTTCAACAGCATCAAGTGTCAAAAGATTGCAGCATCTTGTTTTGGGAGAAGCAACAGGACACAACCCAAAACCCAAGTTTTCTTTTTCCTCCGCCAACAATTTTATTTTTGGCGCCTTAATCTTTTCAAGATGAAGTTCATCATAATCTTTTGCTTCATTTTGAAACTGTCGATATAGTTCTTTTAACATTTTTAAAATAGCTTGTTTTCGCTGTTTTGGAGAATAGTTGCTATACTTACTTTCATCCCAGTATTCAGAGAGGCTTTCTTTCCCCCACATTTGAAAATCAATCGCCATATCTACAATCTGTTTAATTTCCTGATGAGAAAGACGATGGCTGAATGCTTTAGTCTCGATAAATTGCTGTTCCGATTCGGGAAGAGTGGTAAAAAATGTCCCCTCTATACTCTTTTTAAATTTTATTTTATAATCAACCATTTTCATTTCACAAGCTTCAAAACAACAGCATTAGCTGGTTCTAAAGAAAACTTGAAAACATTATTTTTGATATCCGCCACTTTTTGATGTGAAAAGTAGTCTTCCGCACTAACAGGTGTATAAGAGAGCCTTCGGATACTGAAAGTAGCTTCTATCACTTTCCTTGTTGGATTTGAGATAATCATATATCCCATAGAATCCAAAGTTCTTGTTCCAATAATCAATTTGTCATTGTTGCTTTTTACCTGCCACTTTGTATCATGAGGAGTACGAATAAGAGGCATCAGTTTTTCTATCTCAGTTGCAATTTGAGGTAATTGTTTGGCAACAGGACGTTTTTCAATACTCCCTGCACTGCCACCATCGCGCCAAAAACCAACTCCTTTCGCTCCTTTTGCAATAGCAGCATATACTATTGCCCTGAAATTTTCACCAACACCTCTATTAATTTGGGCAAATATAACAGGTTGTTTTTGTCCCGGTGTTTTATCAAGTACTTCCAAATTTTCTACAATTGGAGTTTCATATCTATCTTTTGCAGCATATGTACCTGTAACATCAGTATAGTTATTATACATTCTCGCCAAGCCATAAGCTCCATTTAGCATATATATCGGATGCGCATGATGATCTTCTTCTTTAACAATTTGAATAATTTCTCTGAAAATTGGTTTTAAATGATAAAATTCATTATCAATATAATAAAAAAGCATATTTTCAAAAAGTCCTTTTTCTTTAATTCTATGTAAAGTCTTTTTCAAATGTTCCTTTTTTTTCCGGGGATCCTGAGGTATCCAGTCTTCTCCCACAGGAATTATATACTGCACCATCTGCATCATCGCATATAATCCGTTATCTTTACTTTTTTGTATAGCAGAAGCGTCACTTGCCCACATATTTATATTAAAGCCCATTTTTTTATAAATACTCCAGTCACTTCTTTTCTGGTCAGCATAAATTCCAATAGGGAAAAAAGGTACGAACTTACCATCTTTTTTAATCTCTATATTACCAAGTGTATCTATTCGTGTAATACGTCCTTCAAAACTCTTTTTTGCACTTCTTTGCGGTAATTTAATCCCCTCTTCAAAACGAATATCATCAATCCAAACAGGAGCACTTATACTTCTTTTAGGTGCTAAAAGAATTTTAGGTTTAAAATATTTAATCATATCATTTTCAGGAATATTGATAACAACATAATTCTCTTCCCAGACACCTTTTTGTGAATTAGTACACAATGTTCCATGAGAGTTATCTATTTTACCGCCATCTCCTAACATTTGTCCATATACTTCCATTACAGGAGGGGGAAATGTTTCTGTTTTAGACTTAAAAGAAAGAGTATAGGAGTGACCACTTTTAACCGGTAATTTAAAATCTGATACTATCCGATCACACAATACCCAATTATCTCCAGCTTTTGCAAGCTTTATTGAACCACTCCCTTGATCTGCACTAACACCAGGATCAAAAATAGCTCCTGCATCAAGAGACCACCCATTCTTTGTCTTAAAATCATTAAAATAGGGTAATGTAATTTCAGTTTTGCTTGAAAGAGAACAAGCAGTCAATATATATGCAATAGTTATATAAAAAGGAAATTTTCTCATGGTTGTACCTTCTGTATGTTATGATTTATTATACACAAAATTTAAAGGAATCAAATGAAGATTGTCATTTTAGATAAAAATACGCTTGGAAATGATATTGATATAGACTGTATAGAAAGATTTGGTGAAGTAGTTTCATATCCATATACTACACCAAAGGAGACTTTGCAACGTATCCAGGATTCAGATGTTGTTATTACAAACAAAGTGGTAATTGACCGCAATATTATGGATAACTGTAAAATTAAACTTATCTGCGTAGCAGCAACGGGTATGAATAATATTGATCTGGAGTATGCAAAAATAAAAAACATTCCGGTCAAAAATGTTGCAGGATATTCCACTCCTTCGGTTGTGCAAACAACTTTTGCAATGGCACTCTATTTACTGCAAAAACTTCCATATTTTGATGCTTACACAAAATCAGAAAATGGATGGATGCAAAGTCCGGTTTTCACCCACATAGACACCCCCTACAGTGATCTTGAAGATAAGACATGGGGGATTATAGGATTGGGAACAATTGGTAAAGGTGTTGCAAAAGTTGCTGAAGCATTTGGTGCAAATGTACTCTATTACTCAACAAGCGGTCGTAACAGAGACAACAATTATCAGCGTACAAGTTTAAATGATCTTTTAAGCACATGTGATATTATCAGTATCCATGCACCACTAAATAACCAAACATATAACCTTATCAACAGAGAAAATCTTACTTTGCTAAAAGAAAATGCTATATTGTTAAATCTTGGCAGAGGTGGTATAATCAATGAAAGAGATCTTGCCGACCATATGGACAAAAGTAATATTCAAGTAGCACTTGATGTGTTAGAATATGAACCAATACAAAAAGAAAATCCTTTACTGCACATAAAAGACAAAGATCGTCTTTTGATAACGCCTCATATCGCATGGGCAAGCAAGGAGTCCAGAGAACGTCTTGTTAAAGGTATTTGTAAAAATATAGAGTTATTTACAGGAGAATTATCATGAAAAAATTTATTTCAGTTTTAGGCTTAACTCTTGGTTTAAGTCTTATTACTATTGGGTGTGCTGACAAAGCATTACCTCAAAGCAGAGTCGGAAGTATCAGTGAATCCTATACGGGAATTGTCAAAGCTGTAGAACCTGTTCAGGTTCATGGTGATGGCACAGTTACTTCATTGCTAGGTATGGTTGCAGGTGGTGTTTTAGGACATCAGATAGGTGGTGGAACCGGTAAAGATTTGGCAACAATGGGCGGTGTTGTGGCAGGATCCATAGCAGGTGCAAATGCCGATATCAGAGATGCGCAACGTATTACCATAGAGTTTGACAGCGGAAAAACGATTACCACCGTTTTGCCTATTGACGCGAACAACCCTTACCGTTACCAACCGGGCGACCGTGTTACAGTGTTTATCACAGGTGGCAAAGTCACGGAAATACGATAACAATAAAAAAATAATGATTTAGAGGAAGATTGTTATTTTCTTGAATATTGTTTTAGTAGTGGCCGGGAGAGGGAGATTCGAACTCCCGGAGGTGTGACCCTCGCTGGTTTTC
>CAZYZD010000052.1:0-15457 GCA_964651755.1 uncultured Sulfurospirillum sp.
CGTAAAGAGATTCTGATATCTTCTGCTTCTTCGATTGGATCCATACCAAAAGCTTTGGCTTGATCCATTGTCATAGGAACACCTGTTCCACCGAAAAACCCCTGACTACCTGTATAGTCATAATTTAATTTGGTATATCTGACTTCAGCAGAAAAACCTTTTAAAAGCGGTTGAATATAGTAAACTTCATAAGCATCTCCACGTACAGCCATTTTAGAACCAACTAGTGTATCTTCTCCATACGTGAATGGTCTCCAGTATTTACTACCATGGTTATACTCTAACCCAATTCGTCCATCATCTGTCACTACTGCCGGCATATTGACACCTACCCAATATGAAGTACCAGTTTCATCATCATTTGAACCAAGCATACCTTCTTGTTTAATAAATGATGCTGCTGCCTGAGGATTGGTTTGAAGCTGTGTCATAATACCTTCCATCACCTGTTTTTGAGCAGCGCTGATCTGCGCCTGTGTAGGAGGTGTTGTTAACCCGGACAATGCCTGACTTACACCCTGCTGAACCATACCCATCAACTGATTTACATCAAGCGTATTGTATGTGTTATCAGGCATTGACTTTGACCAGGCAAATGAAGCAAAGAATTTTGTATCATCCAGAAAATCACTGATCCCTTCACCGATACCATCAACCAGAACAGAGATTGCTGCGCCATCCATATCTCCCAGGTTTTTCAGCTGCACACTACGGTTAACACCTATTGTATCTGGTATGTTATTACCATTAGTATCATACATTGCCATCATACCTGTATTTTGACCATTTGTATCCATCATAGCCGGATCTGCCATCACAAATCCTGGAACATTAAATGCTCTGTAATATGTTGTAAGTACTTTATATTGCCCATCATCATACGGAACGAAAATAAATCCTGCCAGATCAATATCTTTTAGTGTATTTTTATCTTTTGTATAGTCTCCTAAAGAGTGGAAGTCATTAGTAGGATCATTATCCATCGCTGCATCCATATTAAATCTGGCTCTTGCATTTGTCAAACCTCTACCAACACATAGTTTAAAAGACATACCATTAACACCTGTTACCTTGTCTAAACCAAATTTAAAACTTCCACCGTCAAATTCCATATTTATCACATGACCATTTGGAGAAGATGGTTTATCGTCATCCCTTAAAGAGATTAAAAAACCATTAACTGAAGGACGTCTACCAAATGATGCAGTCCAATTCACATTAGTTCCCAAAAAAGTATCATTCATATATAGCCAATATGCCTCTTTCACTTTCAACGTATCATTTGTCAAAGTTTCATTGGTTACCCAGTCAAATACATCATATGAATGCGCACTTCCTCTTTGGTTCATTCCCATTTGCATTTTTGGAGAAGCACCATATGCCTTATTGTAAGAGAGTTGTCCCTTAAATACGATATTATCACTTGGTGCATATGCCATATTTATCCAAAGCCTGTTAGAAAAGAGTGAACTGTTTTTATATGTTTTTCCCGAAGCTGTCTTATACTCCAAACGATCTACTGATGTTCTGAGATCTGCTCCAAACTTGATATTATCCTGTGCATCATGCGCTTTAACAGCAGTAAGCTGCTTTTTTAGTCTTTTAAGACTTTTTTCCAGCTTTTCGATTTTCTTTCCATAATCTACAGATGACGCCTTTGCGGTTTCATCTGACTGTGCAACAGATTCATCCGCTCCAAGAGTTGAAATCACAAGTGCCGCAGCCATTGACATTACAATATACTTTTTCATATAATCTCCTAATTATAAATTATAGTTATGGAAGATTATAATATAATATTTATTAATATTATATAAGAAGAGATAGCAAAATGAAGATTTTTTATAAGAACTTCCTATAAAAAGGAAGTTCTTATAATATTGATTAGTTAATAAGTATATCTGATAAAGAATCGAATATCATCTGCTTCAATATCTACAGAAACTGGTTTTACCCATCCTGCACATCTGATACTTGGTGTATAATCATGCTGAATATGCGTATATCTGATCTGTGACGAAAGATTTTTTGCACCAAAAAGATTGAAATTCCAATATGCTTCATACGCATCACCACGTGCTGCCACTTTTGAACCGATAGCTGTATCTTCAGCCCAAGTAATAGGTGTCCAGTATTTTGAACCGTGGTTAAATTCAAATCCAAGTTTACCCTCTTCCGTAATCATATCAGGAATAACTGCTCCTACCCAATATGAATAGCCTCTTTCACTATCTGTAGAACCAAGCAGCTGATGTCCTGCATTCGGATCATAGTTTGTTGTTGCCAATGATACAAATGCCGTAGTACTATCTAAGAAATCGCTAATTTCATTACCTATACCACTCACTTGAAGAGCAACAGCACTTAAGTTGGCAGTACCTGCATCCAAAGATTTGTTTTTACCCTCTCCATTTGGAAGATCAGCACCCGGTTTAATTCCAGCTCTTGCACCTTTTGTATTTAAAATAGTTGCATTTTCAAACATCAGGTTGTATTGACCATCATTATAAAGCGTTCCTAGTACTACAAAGAAGTCTACATTTTCATCAATATCTCCTTCTTCTTGTGCATATGGCTTATAACCAACCAAGTCATTTAATGTTTCAATACCACCCGTATGTGCTCGACCATATACAAATTTAACAAATGAACCAGATAAGTATCTATCTGTATCAAGTTTAAACATAATACCATTAACTTCCATATTGGTAATATGAGCCAAAGGAGAACCTGATTCTTCATTATTCTCTCTGAAATTTGCTAAAAAGCCATCTGTAGACTGTCTTCTACCGATACTAAAGTTATACGGAAGACCATCTTCACCAAATGTATCAGCCCAGACAAAATAGGCTTGTCTTACTCTAAAAATTGTATCGGTAGGTTTAGAAGATTCTGACCAATCTTTCAAAGTAGCATCATGAGAAAGATCACTTCCTCCCCAGGTAGAATACATTGCCATCTGTCCATAAAACGTCAACTTATCTGTCGGCTTGGATTTCATATTTAAATACAATCTACTTGTAAGTAAGGCATCATTACTAGCTTCTGTACCAGACCAGTCTTTATTTTTAAAACTATATTTATGATATTTATAATTGATATTATCAACAGCGTTTCGGAAATCCACCGAAAATTTAATATTGTCATATGCGTCATGCGCTTTTACAATATTGAGTTTTTTATCAAGCTTTTTGATCTTCTTTTGTGCTTTTTTTAGATCTTTTTGTAGTTTTTTTAGTTCTGCTGCAAGATCAGCATTTGAACTTACTGTAACCTCTTTTACCTCAGAAGCACTTTTATTTGCACTCTTACTCTTTTTAGCAGTTGTTTTATCTGCTTTTGTCTGATTAACCGGATAAGTTTTTGCAAGAGGGATATTATCCAACTTATCTGCACTTGCACTCATCGTTACTACAGCAGCGGCAACTGACATTACTATAAATTTCCTCATACTTATAACTCCTCAATTTTCTGTTAAATTATACTTAAATATAATTTACAACTTAAGAGTACATTATACAACGAAGGCGATTAAAGTTTTAAAATATTGGAGTTATGAATGAAGAAATTTTGTAGTTTTTCCACAATGTGGCACAAAGCCACACTGTTTCCCCTCTCTATATAGCAGTAAGATTAACATTTATTAAACTTACAAGGGTATTATATACCAATTAGGATAAATTTTATCTTAATTAAATAGAAACTATTCTATAATTTACAAAAAAAGGAGTTCTATGCCTGTTATTCCTAAAGGTATAACCATTGCTTATTTAATATTACTGGGAATCGCACTGGGAGCCGGATTGTATGCCGGGATTGTTGTTGCACCTGTTACTTTTCACAGCGAATTGTATCTTGGAAGCGAACTACTGAGTCGTTTTCAGGAAGGGTTGATTATGACAGAAAACTTTGTAAGGTTGAGTTATCTGGTAGATTTTACTGTTTTGGCAGTCGCATTATATGAAGGGTTTAAATATAAAACCTTTGACAGGGATACCATCACATCTGTCAGCGCTTTCTTAGTACTTGCTTCCGGACTTTTGTACGTCCACTACTATATCCCGCAAATTCTTGAGTTTCAACAAAAAGGGGAGGAGATTACAAAAAGCAAACTTTTTGAAAACACCCATTTTGCCAGTGAACTGGATTTTAAACTTTTTACAACAGCACTTCTGGTACTCCTTGCCAGAAATCTATATCGCGGACTTAGGACTTGATATCAATTTTTGACGGGGCGTGAAATCATGATGCCCATAGGCATCTATGGCACAGCGTCCTATCATCGCGGCATTGTCTGAGCAAAATTCCAGCGGAGCCAAATGCAGTTTGGCGCCAAATTCATCACACAAATTCTGAATTTTTCCACGCAGATAAAGGTTGGCGCTTGCCCCTCCTACAATCGCAAAATCCTTGATTCTTCCACTTTTAAAAATTTTTTTCAACTTTTGCAGCAAGTGAGCTGTCGCTACTCTTTGAAACGATGCGCATACATCTGCAATATCCTCTTCACTAAGCTCACCAAGCGCCTCTATCTGCAAACGTACCTGATTTTTCAATCCGGAGTAGCTAAATGCAATCTTTGGAGAATTGCCCAACGGCACAGTAAAATCAAAACGATTCTCATCACCTTTTGCAGCATACTGCTCTACTACAGGTCCGCCAGGGTATCCAAGACCAAGCATTTTGGCAACTTTATCAAAACTCTCTCCGAAACTGTCATCCATCGTCTCAGCTATCAGAGAAAAATCATTATATCCCTGCGCATCAATCACTTGAGTATGCCCACCTGAAACAAGCAAGATTGTCATAGGAAAAGCTGTTGATTTTTCTAAAAAAAGAGAATATATATGTCCATGCAGATGGTTAACGCCAATCAGCGGAAGATCCAGCGCTATAGAAAGAGCCTTTGCCATAGTTACACCTTCTACCAGTGTTACAGCCAATCCTGGCGCATTTGTTACAGCTATCGCTTTCAGTGAAGGAAAAAACTCTCTGGTTTGTTCAAGTATTTTAGGTAATGCTTCTGCATGTAACCTTGCTGCAAGCTCCGGAACTACACCACCATATTTTGCATGATCGAGTTCCTGCGAAATTTTTTTGTGAAACAAAAGTTTTTTTGTTGCTATCTCTGTCACTGCAATAGAACTGTCATCACAACTGCTTTCGATACTTAGTATCATGATATCCTCTTAAAAATAGTAAAAAAGCCCTGCTTCAATATAGTGGTCTCTTTTTTGTTCTATTTTATCTTCATATAACTTTAAATTGAGTGCAAAAGCTTTGACCATCTGCCACGTTGCAAATATTTCCACTCTGCTTGTTTTGCTCCCGTCGGAAAAGAAAGATTTTTTATACTCAATACCTGCTGTACTTTTGTTAAAGTTAAATATTACCCCACTATCCAAACCAACAGACGCTAAAGTTGATTTTCCCAGATAAAGCGTCGGTTCTCCCATCAGATAAAGAAGTGTCTCCCCTTTTTTCCAACTAAATCCTGCTCCACCTCCAAGTGTCAGAAATCGCTTATCCGATTTGTTTTGCAACTGTTGAAAACTGATCTTAGCTTTCCATGAAAGGGGCTTAAAAAAACTATCTCTTGGTGATAAAGAAGTAACAGAAACAAAGTCAAAACTTTTAAATTTCGATCTTTCAATAAAGAGTTTAAAAAAATCAATATACGCACCGGGAATATATCCCGATGCAATATCATACTTATCATGCATAGCAGGTTTGATTTCAAAAGAAAATTTTTGATTATTCCCCAGCCAAAATGCCATACGTGCACTTTTATGTCCATTCAGCGGATCCATAGGTTTCTGGATCTTTAATTTTATTTTTTTCGGCAACTTACTTCTGTATTTCAACAGTTTCATCAACGTTGAAATGTAATCTTTTTTATTAATCTTATTTTGACTTCGCTTATATTTTAAGACCTCTATTCCCAAATCAAGTGTAACAGCTTTTTGCGAATCAGTTAATCTTTTCAATATCGAAAAATCATAAGATTCGCTAAATTCTTTTGCTGTTTCAATATCTTTTATATTCTTTATCAGACTTTGCATTTCTCTTCTTTTGGAAGGGCGAAACCGTGTATGATCAATTAATTTTTTGTCTTTTACAGCCCGAATCGTATCTACAGGAATAGCTTTATACCGAAACTGATCAGGTAAATATGTATCTATTTTAGCGGACTCCAGTAACCATAAAAGATTATAAGAACAGTTTTTTGTAAAAAAATAGTAATCTCCGGAAATTCCCCGTAACTCATATAAATGATACAACAAACGTTTTATCTCATCTGAATCGAGATTTAACGTATACTCCCACATATCGCGCTGCTCCATTGCGGAGTATTCTTTGATTTTTTTATAATACGGAAGTACTGAGTAATACCCTTTATAACCGCCAAAAAGACCATTATAAGTATAAATTAACCCATTTTCTTCTTCTGTCCTTGCAGCATAGTTTACCGCTTCACCCAGCATAGGTGTTTTAATATCCTTATCCAAACGTAAAAAAGTATGTCCAAACATTGATGCCGGAGAGTTAATATATGCAGCAGGAAATACAAGCGTTATTGTTTGTATATGTTCTTTTTGAATACTCTTTTCAAGTTTTTCACACTCAAAACTATTTTTTTCAAATAAAGATGGTAATTTTTGCTGCAACCATGCTATACGCGCAGGATATTTACATGAAAGAGATTCATTCTGATCTAAAATTTGATTAATAGTTGCATTAAGTTCTGAAACTGCAGAAAATTCTGTAGAATTTGAGAGAAAAAAAGAAGAATCATCTATCTCTGTTTTTCCATTTTTGATATGTAAGAGTACTTGCCAGTAACGTTGATCAGCTAATTTTTTAATTGTACTCTGATCAATTCTATCAGCAGATAGTTTATTGATAAAAATTAAAGAAAGAACAAAAAGGGTAAAAAAAAAGAAATACCCTTTTTGCCGCAATGCTTACCCTGCAATTGTTACAATAGCATCAATTACTTTAGCAGATGTAACATTTTCACTTGTATATATCTTGTCAAAATTTGCTTTGAGCTTACTTTCAAAAGCTTTTTTATCAGAAACATTTAACATTGTTGCAAGCGTTTCAAGTGTTTCACCTTGCCCTGCAGCAATATCTGTTGCAAGATTGTCCATATTGTCTGCCACAAATGTTTCTACTTCATTTGAAACTAAAAGAACAGGTTTATCACATCCCATTGTACCTGTAGTTATACCAAAAGTCTGGTTTCCAGAAAGACCGTTAGATGTTGCAGCAACTACCTGTTTCGCTACTGTATTTTGATTTTCAATCAACATACTCCCCAAACCACATCCTGTATTAAGATTTCTTTCTGCATATGCAGAAATTGTCAATGTTGTAACCGCTAGTGTCGCTATTATGATTTTTTTCATTTTTACACACTCCTTTTCTGTTGAAATTGCAAATAATTATACATATAGTTTACTTAACTTGCCAATGAAGCGAAAAAAAATTAAATATTTTGCAATTAAATAAATTTTTTTGATTTATTTGCAATATTCAGTACTTATTAAGAATATTCATGTAAAATTCAAATTCTATTTTACTTATAGATTTTTATAAAAATTTTTGTTTTATTGGCTAAACTAATTTTGTTTTAAGCCGATAGGGAAACAATCATGAATAAAAATCATGAGTAATATAAAAACTATAATATAAAACCTTGAAAGGGGAATCCATGACTGTTGAAGAATTAGAACTATTAGGTACTTTAAGTGAGCTTGATCTTGAGAATCTGGATGATGATGCACTGGCATCATTACTAGAGGAGGCACTGGCTGTAACCGATGAAGATCCTTATGAAGCGATCACTTTCATCACTGAAAATAGCGAAATTCCTTACGAAGATCTTCAACGTGTTTATAACACTTTTAAAAGGTAGTTAAACATCTTTACATAAACTCAGAGAGAAGTATCTCACGACTTCTCTCTGATAGGCTATTGTCTTTTTACACTTTATGTAAACGTGTAAAATTTCTTACTTCTTTATCGATTTCAAATATATCATCCAATTTTACAGGTTTAAAATTTTCAAATTTACGATATGCAGTTAATGTTTTTCTCGAAATATCCATAAACCCAATTTCCCCTTCAAAAAACTGTTCTATAGCGATTTCATTGGCAGCATTAATTACTGCACCCAAATAGGGGTTTAGTAATATTTCATCTTTAATCTCCCAAATCGGATAACGCAGAGGATCTATTTCCCGAAACTCCAGACTTCCCACTTTCAGTAAATCAACAGGCTCTAAAATAACCTCATCCACTTGCCCCAAAAGTGCAAAAGCAATAGGCAGCTTCATATCAGCATGGGCAATATGTGCGGTGGTGCTGCCATCTTTAAAATCAACCAAAGCATGAATAATCGACTTGGTTTCAATAATAGCATCCAGATAATCAATATCAAAAAGCCACTTTGCTTCCAAAAGTTCAAAAAGTTTATTGGTCATTGTTGCACTATCTATGGTGATTTTCCGCCCCATAGACCAGTTTGGATGATTTAAAGCTTCTTCTACTGTCGCTTTTTCAAGTATTTCCAATGGCGTATCACGAAAAGACCCCCCACTTGCAGTAACCGTCATTTTACGTACCGGTCTATCCTGTAAAAGGTACCACAATCCAAAATGTTCACTATCAATAGGATGAATATATGACATATCAATAAATTGTCCGGCAACCACCAAACTCTCTTTGTTGGCAAGTGCTACACGTTTTTGCAGCTTTATCGCTTCGATTGTCGGTCTAAGTCCTGTAAAACCTACCAAAGAGTTGACAACCAACTCACTGCTGCTTTTGTGCATAACATCCAAAATCCCCTCTTCCCCATAAAAAACATTCTTATGTGCTACAGAAGAGACGGACTCTTTATTTGCAACTACAACATATTTTGGCTGAAATTCTGCAATCTGTTTATTTAAGAGAGCGATATTATTTCCTGCAACCAACACCTCAACCGGCAACGAAAATTGTTTTGCAATATGTAAGGCATTTACACCGATAGAACCTGTAGATCCCAGGATAATCAAGCCAAACCTCTTAATAAAACAACCATTAAAACACCTGCGAAAAGATATCCATCAACACGATCAAGAACACCACCATGTCCCGGTAGTACATTACCGCTATCTTTCACACCTGCTTTACGCTTAAGATAACTCTCAAACAGATCACCATAGACTGATACAAAAGCAACCAGCAAAGAGATCAATACAGCAAGTACAGGAGAAACAAAAGATATACCATACAATGCCCCTGCAATAGTAGCAATTGTGACACCTCCAAGTACCCCTTCCCAGGTTTTCTTGGGTGAAACAGGAGCAAATGGTGTTTTTCCTATCGCTTTACCTGTAAAATATGCTCCCGTATCGGTTAAGGCAACAATAATCACAAGCCAAATCATAGCATCCATACCGAAGCCCTTGTAAAGTGCAAAGAGAAAAAGAAAAGGTGCAGTAGGATATAAAAAGAGATAGATTTTTTTCATCTCTACCTGGTTTTTGTACACCATCCATGAAAGCGAAATAATCGATGCCAGGAAAAAAAGATCATCAGGATTGCTGTAAAAAAATGCAACTATCCATAAAAGTGCAGCATATCCGTACAGTTTAGTATCATCAATCTGCAATAACTGCATAGTCTCATATAAAGCAAAAAGATAGGCAACACCCAGGAAAACCCAGGTAAGCAATGCACTGTCTATTACCCCTATTAAAATAACAACAGCAATCAAAGCAATCCCTGTTACAAAACGTGCTCTATCTATCTTTTCCAACCAATTTTTAGGTTTGTCCATATTGTGCCTCTATCATTCAATTATTTAAATAATCATACAAATTTAGCACTTAACAAGCAAGCAACTAAGTGGATTAAACGCGAATATCCAAAATATGATAAGGAAGTGATTCAAAAAGCTCTTCAACATTACTGCCCGGAGAAACTTTTTTATAACGTTTGAGAACTTCAATCTCTTTTTCTCCTGTTTGTTCCTCAGCTTCTTCTCTTTGGTGCTCTTGCTCAGGATCTATAGCTTTTTTTTCAAGAAGATCATCTACATCTTCAATTACAGAAGGTTTTTCATTAATACGTGCAGCAGCAATTACATTTTGGAATTCTACTCTATTTTGGTGATCTGTCTGTTTTGAAGCTGGCACATGCATATTCTGATTTGCATACATAATACCTTCAAGCGGTGTAATAGGCATAGATTACTCCTTCGATACTTTGATCGTATCATAATTCACATAGTTCACATTGGCACCTTCACGCATCTTTACATTGCGGCGTTGTGTAAAATCCACAAGATATGACCCCGCTGCTACATCACTAAACTGCACACATAACTTTGCAGCAAACTCCAGCACATCAAAAGGTGGAGATTTTTTTTCATTCCGTATTATAACATGAGTTGAAGGTATATCTTTAAGATGCATCCAAATATCACTCATCCTGGCTGCTTTCAGCACAGAAATATTTCCTTTTTCATTTTTACCAAGCATAATTTTATACCCTTCTATAAAAAAAGTTTCAACATTGCTATCTTGTTTTTTCTCTTTTTTACTTTGTTTGGGTTGTTTTGGTAAATAAAGCTGTAACTCATCAAGAGAATTTGCCGAATTAATCGCCTTTTGCAAATTCTGCAGAAAGTTAATTTTAGAAGCAAGATTTTCCCTCTCTACATATGTAAACTTTGCTTTTTGCTTGAGTTTTTTTGCCCTTTTAAAAAAATCATTCGCTGCTTCTGCCGGAGTGCGACTCTTTTCTGGTAAACGAATTGTCCGCTTATTTCCGTCAAAATCCATCAGCGTAATCTCTTTTTGATAATTTTTCATAAGATGTAAGTTTGAGAGTAAAAGATTTCCATCTTTCACCAATGCTTCACTTTTTTGAAGTAAAACAGTCTCGTTTTCAAGATTAGTATACAACCTTTGCAATTTTTGCAATTTTTTTGAAAGAATTTGAATTTTTTGTCTCTTCAGACTTGCAATTTTTTGCACTTCGCGTCTTTTGAAAGCTTCATGAAGATAAATATGCATATCTTCTATCTGCTCTTCTTTTTCAGGAAAGGGACGAGGAGGTAAATCCAATAACTTTACACCAACTTTCACTTCCCGAAATGATGTATGTGCATCAATGTGCCGATAGGCTTCTAAAATTACACCCTCTTCATCCAAAATAATAATATTGGTATTACGTCCGGTAAATTCAAATTGTAAAACAGATTTTTGTGCTTTATACTTTGAAGAGGAATTTACTGTAAAGCGAAGTATCCTGTTTCCCTCCGGTACTTCTATCTTTTCGATTTTTGCGTTATTGAAGCGTTTTTTCAATACTACATCAAATGGAGCATTGTAGTTTCTCACTTTTTTATACGACTCTGTTTGAAATATATAGGCATCACCTCTACGCATATCAAAATAGTAACTATTTTCCCGATCAAAAACAATTTTTACAATAGTGTCTTCGATACGTTCAATAGCATTAATTTTACGATATTTGGTTAAATGGGAAGCTATCTGTACTAAACTGGATCTTGTCATAAAAGTATAATAGCGAAAAGAGATTTAACAAGGGGAGAGTTTTCCATACACTACAACATAGTCACAGTGTATGGAATTCAACTATAAAAGAGCAATCAGGTTTTACTAAACACTCTCAAGCTGGAATGTTTCTTTGACAACTTCTTCAAATTTTGCCCCATCAAGCTTATATTTCTTTACCAATGCCATAGCTTTTGGTAAGTTTGTATCCAAATCCAAAGGCTGTGTTGTAATGATTGTTTTTATTACCTGTAAAATCTCTGCGTACTCTCTTACCTCTTCTTCTGCTTCTTCAGGATTATTAAGATATTTAATTGCATTATACATCACAGGATCAAAATTCCAATCATGTAATAAAATCGCCGTTACTTCTTCATTGGTAATTCCAAAGACTTTTTTCTCCAAAGCATGCATCTCTTCAAGACTTTTCACCTGCTCTAGCAATGCTTTAAATTCATCTTTTTTACCATGTTCTATAACAAGTGAAGCTAAAACAATCTTTCCGATTTCCATAAGAAAAGATGGCAATATCAACATATCAAGTTTTGTACGCTTTCCTTTGTACCATTTTGAAACAAAAGCATTTTGCTGCTCTGAAATCGATGCAAAATCTTTAGCATCAATACCATACGGTGAAAGATCCAGATCAGGCTTCTTTTGTAAAAAAGAGGAAAATGCAAATCCCTTTACTGTCTCCATACCAAAGATAGAAACCGCTTGCTCAATACTTTTTATTTCACGACTAAACCCATACAGCGGACTATTTGCAGCCTTTAAAATATTGGTTGTAGTCATAGGATCACTCTTAACAACCTTTGCCAAATCAGCAACAGAACTTTCTACGTCGTTGCAAACAGCCATTACTTTATTTACTGTATCATCCAGTGGTGGAAACGCTTTTACTTTATCCAGAATTATCTCTTTTGTCATTCTAAGCCCTTTGTTGAATTTTGAGTTATGACTATTATCGACATTCCAAAAATTTTATTTAGATGAAAAAACAACAAGTAACGGTTTATGATCTGAAGTAGTAATGTCAGAAAGAACTTCCGCTTTTTGCAACTTCAATTTTTTATAAAAGATATGATCAAGAGGATAGGGAAAAGGTACTTTTTGATGTCTATTTTCTGAAAAATCTACACTATTTAAACTATATTTTTTAGTAAGACGCTCAATTATGTGCATTCTTTTTTTATTCCAAGTATTGAAATCCCCTGATAAAATCACAGGATTTTCATCTTTCGCCAATGCCGACTCTATTTGTTCAACCTGCGCCAGAAACTTTTTGATTTTCACAAAGTTAATCATATGCACATTAATTACCCTGAGAGATTCTCCACTTTCCATTTTATAAGTTGTCTCAAGTGTAATTTTAGGTGTTTTAATAATCGGTTCTACTTCCTTTGTCATATAAAAATCAAAATTAACAATTTTACTTTTGGATGCATTGATCAACCCAAAATGGTTTTGTTTCCATACAATATTAGGGAAAAATCCATATCCATATTCATGATGATTATCCAAAATACTTTTTTTGTTCATTGTCTGGTATTCCTGAAAAGTAATCATATCAGGTGTGTGCCGATGTAATATTTTTGAAAAATCTTCCAGCCATTCCAATGCATGATTGTTTTTATGCACATTCCAGTTCAACAAAACAATTTTTTTCCCCACTAATTGCTCAGTTTTAGGTAGTTTTACGGCAACTGCTCTATTTTTTTGATCAATATGCCAGGGAAGATATTTACGATACACTCATCTCTCCTGATTTATATTGCCGGTGCAAGCATTTTAAAAATATTCTCAAAAATAACACGAAGGTTACTCGCTGGTTTAAGTCCCTGTGTGCACTCTAAAAGTACCTCTTCCATCCATAACTGCGCTCTTGTAATCTGTTCTTTTGTATAGAAAAAAGACATAGTTTCATAATTATAAAAAAAACTACGCTCATCAAAATTTGCCGATCCCATAACCGTAAAACAATCGTCTACCAATACCATCTTGGCATGCAGCATACGATTTTTATAAAAATAGATTTCAATCCCCTCTTCCTGAAGTTCACGTAAAAAACCATTTCTGGCAACATCGATAATCAGGTGATCAGAAGTATCAGGTACTACAATTTTAATCTCTACTCCACGGTGTCTGGCAATCATTAATCCATCTAAAATTGTCTGATCAGGAGCGAAATAAGGCGTTACAATCCAAATACGCTTTTTTGCGATGAACGGAGCGTATACCATTGCCTCAAAATAAGCATCATTTTCGACATCCGGTCCGGATGGTACTACCTGTACCAGATGATCAAAATCAGCCGTTTCTATCTTTGTAAGTTTTGGTTGCAAACTCTCTTTTGTTGTATACTCCCAGTCAAACAAAAAGATATCCAAATAATGCAACGTCGCTTCTCCTTTAATCACAAAAGAGAGATCCATCCAGAGTTTATCATGCATTACCGGCGAGAGATACTCTTTTGCAATATTCATCCCGCCACTCATCACTATACAACCATCAACAATAATACTTTTTCGATGATTACGCAAATTCATCTTAAATTCAATCGGATTATGAATAAAAGAGTTAAAAAAATAATACTCCCCGCCAGCATGGCGAAGCTTGTGTAAATTATGAGGAGAAAACTCCACTTTTGCTGATCCCAGAGAATCAATCAACAACTTTACTTCTACACCACTTTGAGCCTTTTGACAAAGAATTTCGATAATCTCCGATGTCACCTCATCATCACCAAAAATATAAGTCGAAATATAGATAAAATGCTCTGCATTCCATAACATATCAATCAAACATCCATGTGCATCGACACCATTTTTACAAATATAGACATCATTATGCTGTGTTGGGGGAGGAACCTTCTGAGCAATCAAAAAATCAGACATCACAGATTTAAAATCTGAAGGAGTATAATTTTTTAATGCAAGTTGTCCCTTTTGCAAAACAGATTTTTCGATTTTACGCCCACTAAAAATGATATAAAGCGGTATACCGATATAAGGCATCGTCAGAATGACCAGAATCCATGCAATCATACTTTTGGGCTTTTTCCGGGTGGAAAGCATATGCGCTATCGCACCAACTGTCAAAAGCAAAGTAAGAATCGAAAGAAATTGTAGTTTTAAAAGTTCATTTAACCAAGTACTTTCCATGCCCGTATCATAGCACTTTATGGTAATTTAAGTCAACATTGCCCATAATCCCCTCTCAATTTTAATATAGGGGAAATTTATGAGAAAATTAACAGGAGCTTTTACAGCTATACTGCTGGTCAGCACTATGGCAAGTGCGGATGAAAATCTGGCACCGATCAAACAAGAGGGTGTAAAATATATCAAAATGCTGGGCGGTGCTTTGAAAAAAGAAGTCAAAGCCAAAATGCAGGAAGATCCGACAGGTTCTCTGGCGATGGGATTTTGTTCCAGTAAAGCCAAAGAGATTACAGAAGATATCAATACAAAACTACCTGATTATGCCAGTGTCAGAAGAACTGCACTGAAAATCAGAAACAAATCCAATACCCCGGATACAACCGATATAAAAATAATGGAATTGTATAAAAAAGCTATTGAAGCAAAAACATTTAAACCTACGGATATCAAAATCATAGAGGAAAAAGATGCCTACAGAATTTATAAACCACTTGTTGCAAAAGCAATGTGCCTGAAATGTCATGGAGAAAATATTTCGGGAGAGATTAAAGCTGTTATCGAAAAAGTTTATCCGGAAGATAAAGCAACAGGTTATAAAGAGGGTGATCTAAGAGGCGTTATCGTCGCTGAAATCAAAAAAGATTAATAAACTATTTAAAAAGAGCCCCGGAGGGGGCTTTTTTATTCAAACTCTGTACGCAGAACCGCACCATTGCT
>CAZYZD010000053.1:0-14728 GCA_964651755.1 uncultured Sulfurospirillum sp.
TTATTTCACCTGTCAAATTTATACCGCTGGCAGAAGAGATGAACCTTATTGTAGAACTTGGAGAATGGCTGTTGGAAGAGGTATGCCATAAAATCAAAATATTACAAAACGATCACTTTCTGCCGGAAACATTTAAAACAATTTCAATCAATATCAGCCCGGTACAATTCAATGATCCTTATTTTATTACCAAAGTAAAACGAATTATCGATCTTCTTCAAATAGATACTTCCTATCTGGAATTTGAATTGACAGAAGGTATTTTTGTTGAGAACATGGATCATATGGTAGAAAAAATGCATCAGTTAAAAGAGATGGGGATTACTATTTCTCTGGATGATTTCGGTACAGGTTACTCCTCTTTGCAATATTTAAAAAAGCTACCGATCGATACAATCAAAATTGACCGTGCATTTATTACCAATCTGCAAAATAATAAACATGATCAAATACTTACCTCAACAATTATTCAACTTTCCCAGAATATGCAATGTAAAATCGTAGCAGAAGGCGTAGAAAACTTAGAACAGTTAAAGTTTCTCGAAGAAAATAGATGTGAAACTTACCAGGGATTCTACTTTAGTAAGCCAATTCCGTTTAAAGCACTTGAAAGTCTTCTTCACAAGGAGATCATGGAACTGGCAGAAGGATAATAACTATCCTTCTGTTACAATTCCATTTAATCGAAGCAGTGCTTCAATATCCGGTTCTTTTCCTCTGAACGCCTTAAAATTATCCATCGCTGTACGGCTGCCACCCATCTCCAGAACCTCTTCCAGATAAGCTCCCGCAACATTATCACTGAAAATTCCCTGATCGACAAAATGAAAAAAGGCATCGGCACTCAAAACCTCCGCCCATTTATAACTATAATATCCGGCACTGTATCCACCTGCAAAGATATGAGAAAATCCCCACTGAAATTTATTGTAAGCAGGAGGCTTCATAACAGAGACTTCATCGCGTACTTCATTTAAAATCTGCTGTACCTCCTGGGCATTATATTTTGCCATATGAATCTTCATATCAAAAAGAGCAAACTCTACCTGCCGGAGCATTCCCATGGCAGACTGAAAATTTTTGGCATTTTTAAGTTTTTCAATCATCTCTTCAGGCAATGGCTCTGCAGTTTGATAGTGTTGCGCAAACCCTTGCAATACCTCTTTTTCATAAGCAAAATTTTCCAGAAACTGACTTGGAAACTCGACTGCATCCCACTCTACACCGTTGATACCGCTGACAGATGGTTCACTGACTCTACTAAGCATGTGATGAAGTGCATGTCCCATCTCATGAAAGAGTGTCACCACATCATCCGGACGCAGAAGTGAAGGAGTAGTCTTTGTTGCAGGTGCGAAATTTGCCACAATAAAGGCAATAGGTAAAACCCTCTCTCCTTCAGGATTCTGATGGTGCGTCACCCAGTCATTCATCCAGGCACCACCACGTTTACCTTCCCGGTTTTCCAAGTCAATATAAATCCTTGCACGCTTTTTCCCCTCAATCTCCAGATCAAATACCTCTACACTTTTATGCCATACCGGCGTATCTACTTTCACAAAAGAGATGCCAAAAAGTTTTTGCAAAAAAGTGAACAACCCTTGTATGGTTTGCTCTTTCTCAAAATAGGGCTTATAAGCTTCATCTGCCACATCCAGCGTTGCAATTTTCAGTTTTTCGCTGTAATAGGCAACATCCCATGCTGCAAGTTCTCCCTCAAATCCATTTGCATTGGCAAACTCCTGCAACTGCGAAAGCTCTTTTTGTGCCTGTGGTTTGGCTTTGTGTGCCAGCTGTGAAAGAAAATCGATCACATCATCAGGTGATTTTGCCATTTTGGTTTCCAAAGAGAGTTGCGCATAATTTTCAAATCCCAGAATTTTTGCCTCTTCATCACGCAGTGCCAGAATTTCTGTAATCAACTCTTCGTTTTCAGGCGCTCTGGTAGTATATGCTTTGTAAAGTCTCTCTTTGAGTTCACGATCCCCGCTATATGTCATAAAAGCGATAAATGAAGGCTGTTGCAGTGTAAAACGATATGCTGTTTTACCTTCAAACTCTGTTTTAGCTGCTTCCAGATCACTTTGAGGCAACTCTTTAACTGCCTCCGCATCTTCAACAATCAATTCATATGATTCAGTTGCTTTAAGCAGGTTCTGTGCATAGTTTGTTGTCAGCTCACTCAATGCAAGATTGATTTCACCCAACCGCTTTTTCTTCTCTTCCGGCAGCCCTACCCCGCTGAGTTCAAATGACTGAATGGCATCTTTAAGTACCTTTTTCTGTTCATCATTGAGCTCTTTTTGCTCTTTTTCAAAAATCTCTTTGAAAGCATTGTAAATAGCTTCATTCTGGCTCAACCTGGTAGAGTACTCTGTCAAAGGAGGCAGAAGTTCATTGTAGACTTTTTCTGTTTCAGGCGTATTGTTGACATAATTGAGATGCGAAATAGGTGTAAAAAGATATCCTACTTCTTCAGACATCATCTGATAGGGAGTAACAAAATTTGCATATGTTTTATTTTCGAGTGTAAGCAACTCTGCTATTTTTGTTTCATTCTCTTTCAGAAGCAGCAGTAATCTCTCTTTTTGCGTTTCAAGTGTATCATTTGTCAATGTAAATGGGGTAAATACCATTTCTATCCTTTAATTTTTTTGTGCAATTATAACCAAATCGACTCAATTTCACCACACCCCGCATAACACAATCAAAATACAAACTATTAAAAAAAATCAACAATACGTCGATAGTAGTAACAGTTATCAATTTTAGGAGAATAATCCAATGTCAACACTACGTTCAATACTTTACGCAACATCTCTTATATCGCTTATCTTCTTAAACGGATGCGATACAACAACAAGAGATATAGAGAGTGAAATCACACGTAATTTACCACAGGAAAACGAGCCTGGCAGCGTACCTGTCCAGCAGGAAGAGCCAAAACCTGAACCAATTGTCATTGAAGAACCGACAATCACAGACAATAACGAAACAAATTCAACAATAAAGATCGATGCTAAAAATGCATATAAACTAAGTCTAACCCTTTCCAAAGATAAATTTCAAAGACATGAACTCGGCAAACTTCATTTCAGCATCAAAGAGTTATATACTAATGTCCTTGTAGATAAGAGTATTGTCAAAAAAATCGTCTTAACTACACCCGATACCAGATACTGTAAATTTGTCGATTTTAACGGTGCAGAATCAAATACACTAACCATTCTGGATAACTATATTACATCAGATGCTGATATTGCCATTAAGATGGGCGACAACTCAGGTACAACAGAAATTCGTGTTACCTCCACAATTACATTACCAAACGGTACAGAAGCAAATCTGACAAACTCTATTCCTGTAGTTGTTATCAATAACCAGACTGCAAGTATTGCTATGAACTCTTACGGTACCAGATGGGATTCCAGCCTCGGTCTGTATGTGCAAAATTATGTAATTCATGTGGTTGACAAATATGGAAACAAAGCAAAAGACGGGACATACGTCAGTATCGGTGCATTGAATGATCCAAAACTCTATACATCAGGTCTGGATGCAACAAATAATCCTATCAATGTAACAGCCTCTCTTTCTACAGATAAAAAATTCACCCTCCAAACTGCTGATCCTGCCATTAACCTGGATAAAATAGATAGTCAGGACAATGTTGTGATTCTTGCAAATAAAGATAGAAACAACCCCGCATATCTTGGAGGCTGGAGTATCGGTACAATAGACACTCCAACACAAATGACACTCTTTGATGACTACACAGGTAACGAAAATATGAATATCTCCAATGTTGACGGACTCTCGTTTGTAATCGGAGATGAAGAACGTTTCAATCCTTGCTATGAAACAATTGCAAACGGTGCTTTCTATTTTCCTGAAGGTACAACGGTAAAAGATGGCATCGTCAAAGCAGAATACCGCTATCAACCCTATATGGTAGGCAAAACTGTCTTTTTATATGCCAATGCTGTCATAGATGGAGAGAAAATCGGAATTTCCAGAAAAGTTCCACTTGTCGGGGAAGGATTACTGCCGGTTACAGCATCATGTAAAAACGATAGCAATACTACATTGCCTATCTGTCAAGTACGTGTTGTAATGGAACTAAAAGGTTCCGGTAAACTCGCCAGATGGGTACAACCCGGGGTAATTATCGCTGATCACTCTACATTTGGAGGTGTTAATGTTTCAAATACAGAGTGTGCAGGCTCATCAATTGTTACTTTTTATAGTATTGCACCAAATAAAACAGCTTCTGTTTCAGTAGGTGATCTCATTGTAAATGAGACAATTTATAACAAATAAACTGTAAAGCAACACTTGACACTTTATATTTAAAGTGCTATCATGATGACACCGGACAAGGAGTCATCATGAAACTGAAAATGCATGATATCGTTAAACAAAGCGGTATCAGTAAATCTACTATTTTATACTATATCAAAGAGGGGTTACTGCCTCAACCGGAAAAACCGAAACCAAATGTCCATCACTACCCTCCACAAACCCTGAAGATCCTGGAGTTTATCAAATACTTTCAACAAAATCTCGGCTACTCTATTTCACAAATCAAAGAGATCCTCAAAGATAACAAATTTGATTTCAACAGTGACAGCGATATGATTCTGGAATATCTCAGCGCTATGGAAAATGATGAAATTGCACAAGAAGCAGAAAAGATACAGCATAAAGCAATAAAACTAGGCGTAGATCCAAAACTATTTGAAGCATATAAAAAGTGTGCAAAAGAACTCGCCATTTTGGAATATCAAATGGGAATCGAACTCTTAACTTCAAAACATAAAAACGAGAATAATGCATTACAAAAAGTGATATTCGATATAATTTTGAAACTTAAACCCTTTATCTTCAACCGTGCAACTATTGCAGAGCATAAACGAAGATACAATGCCATCAAAAAGGACTCCTTATGCTAAAGCTTCTTAAAGTACGCGGTGCCCTCGCTTATGTTCTGGTGATCTTTATCAATGCCATTGTAGACCTTGGAGATAAAATCATTTTACAAAATACTATTTTTAAAATCTACAACGGAAGTGAACAGATTGTACTGACTGCACTGGTCAATGCCCTGATCCTTCTGCCTTATGTCATGCTTTTTACTCCAGCCGGTTATCTCAGCGACCGTTTTTCAAAATCCAAAGTCCTCCACCATGCCTCCAAACTTGCACTTGGTATTGTCATTTTAATTGCGGCAGCATACTATTTTGGAATGTTTAAAACTGCACTTTTTCTTACGTTTTTGCTTGCAGCGCAAAGTGCCATCTTCTCTCCGGCAAAATATGGTCTGATCAAAGAGATGTTCGGGAAAGAGCATCTGACAGAAGGGAACGGACTGGTACAGGCGGTTACTATTATTGCTATTTTGCTCAGCTCCGTCCTCTTTTCACTCTTTTTTGAATCTCTCATCACAGGTACGGAACAAACCCCTTCCGAAATCCTCCAGCATGTTTGGTCAATTGCACTCATCCTGATTTTGCTTGCAGCTGGACAAGTCTGGCTGACCAAAAAAATTCCTACCTATCTGGAAGGGGATAAAAAGCTGAAATTTGATTTTCAGAAATATCTGCGAATGCACTACCTCCGAGAGAATTTTGCAATAGTTACAAAAAACCGTGTTATTATCGAAAGTATTGTCGGACTTGGAATTTTCTTTGGTGTGGCACAAGTGGTACTTGCCATTTTCGGAGTACACCTCAAAGAGGTGAGCGGCGAAAACAATACAGTTGTCGCACAGGGTATCATGGCACTCGCAGGTATCGGTATCGCTGTCGGCTCCATTTTAACTGCCAAACTTTCGGAAAAATATATCGAAACAGGACTCATTCCCATAGGAGCGATCGGTCTGGTTACGACAATCTGGGCTATTACAAAAACATCCAATCTCTATATTCTTGGCGCTGAATTCTTTACTTTCGGAATATTCGGCGGATTTTTGATCGTCGTACTCAATGCGCTCATCCAGTACCGTGCACAGCCTCATGAACTCGGACGTGTCATGGCAACCAGCAACTTTGTCCAAAACTGGTTTATGCTGATCTTTTTAGGACTGACGATGTACAGTGCCCTAAACGGACTGGATACCCAGACACTCTTTCATATTTTGATAGCAGTTGTTTCTCTCGGCGCTATTTACGCTTTTATTACGCTGCCGCAATTTCTGCTGCGCCTTGTGTTTAAAGTGATTGCTCTTTTCCGCTACCATCTGCGTATTCATGGGGTAGAGAATTTTCCCAAAGACGGTGCTGCCTTGCTTTTGGGAAATCATGTCAGCTATATCGACTGGATGGTACTCTCTATCGCATCACCACGCCGTGTCAGTTTTGTCATTGAACGTACTTTTTATGAAAAATGGTACTTAAAACCCTTTTTCAGATTTTTTGGAGTGATTCCTATCTCTACACGGGCAAGCAAAGATGCTTTCAATGCTGTCAAAGCAAAACTTCATGAAGGAAAAATCGTCTGCATCTTCCCCGAGGGGGCACTTACACGCAACGGGCATCTTGGAAAATTTCAAAGAGGATTTGAACTGATCACTAAAGATATCGATGTACCGATCATCCCTTTTTATATAAGAGGATTGTGGGGAAGCCGCTTCTCACATGCCCACGAAAAACTTAAATACAATGTCTCTCTCAGAGAACGCGATATCGGTGTATCTTTTGGCAAACCACTCCCCTCCTCGACTACAGCATCCGAACTCAAACGTGCCATTTTTGAATTGCAAATCGAATCCTGGAGCAAATATGTCGATACACTTAAACCCATTCAGCACAGCTGGCTGAAGATGGCAAAAATGCAGGGCGAAAAACTCTGTGTCGCAGATGCGACTGGTACAAAACTCAGCAACCATAAATTTGCAGCAGTAGTATTTGCTTTTGCAGAAAAAATCAGAGAAAAAAGCGGTGATGAGCAAAATATCGGTATCGTGATGCCTACCTCAGCAGGCGGAGCACTGGTCAATATGGCAGTATTTTCCCTGGGAAAAACTGTTGTCAATCTCAACTATACTGCCAATGCTGTCTCAATTGCCCATGCTATCAACCTTGCACAACTGCGCACTATCTATACTTCACGGCAATTTCTTACAAAACTAAAGGCAAAAGGCATAGATATCGAAGATGTACTCCAAAGTACCAATCTCATCTATGTTGAAGATTTAAAAGAGGAGATTCGAAAAATCGATGTTCTTAAAAAGTGGGCACTGATGAAACTTCTTCCCTACACACTACTTGAAAAAATCTATTTGAAAAACTGCGATATGAACCAGACAGCAGCCATACTTTTCAGCAGCGGAAGTGAAGGAACGCCAAAAGGAATCGAACTGACACATAAAAACTTTATGGTTAATATCAAACAATTTACCAATTTACTCAACTTGAAAGATAACGATGTCATTATGGCAACGCTGCCTATCTTCCACTCCTTTGGATTGACTGTCGCAACACTTGCACCGCTGATAGAGGGTGTACCATTTATCTGTCAACCTGATCCTACCGATGCGGAGAGTGTCGGTAAACTGACTGCAAAATATCACGGTACAGTTCTTTTCGGAACTTCCACTTTTTTCAGAATTTACGCACGCAGTAAAAAATTACATCCTCTCATGTTTAAATCAATTCGGTTTGTCGTCGGAGGAGCGGAAAAACTCTCTACCGATGTACGTGAAATATTTAAAAAGAAGTTTGGTCTGGATATTCATGAAGCTTATGGTACTACCGAAACCACTCCCGGTATCTCCGCCAATATTCCCGATGTACTCAATACCGATTTCTGGCATGTACAGATCGGAAGTAAAATCGGTACTGTAGGTATGCCTTTCCCGGGAAGTTCTCTAAAAATTGTAGATCCAGATACATTTGAAGAGTTACCGACAGGTGAAGAGGGTATGATTCTTATCGGAGGTACACAAGTCATGAAAGGGTACCTCAAAGATCCGCAAAAAACAGCTGAAGTAATCAAAGAGATCGATGGAGTACGCTGGTATGTTACCGGTGATAAAGGAAAAATAGACGAGGATGGTTTTTTAACCATTGTAGATCGTTACTCACGTTTTGTCAAAATCGGAGGAGAGATGATCAGTCTCAGTGCAGTGGAAGAGGAGATTCGAAAAATTATTCCAGAAGAGGTGGAGATTGTTGCAGCAGGTGTACCGGATAGTAAAAAAGGTGAGAAAATTGTGCTTCTGTATCATGGAGAGATCGATGAGAAAACATTAAAAAGTCTCATCAGTAAAAGTAACCTCAATCCTCTCATGAAACCCTCTCTTTACCACTATCTGGAAGAGATGCCTAAACTTGGAAGCGGAAAAACCGATCTCAAAAAAGCAAAACAGATTGCGATGGAGATCGCCGGGGAAGCCTGACTACTTCCCTTTTGCTTTTTGAATAGAGTGTATATAAGTATACTCTACTCCTATTTTCTTCTCTTTTGGAAGATAATTTGAAAGTTTTGTAATTACCCCGGTAAAATCATCAAAAAGATAATTTGCATAACTTCCGGGAATAGGATTGATCTCATTGAGATAAATTTCACCATCAATAACAAAAAAGTCACAACGGATCAGTGCACCCTCAAAACAGCTATTGTAGATTTTTCGGAATGATTCATGAAGTCTCTCTTTTAACGACTCATCAATGTCAGCTTCCAGCACCTGTTTTGTCCGGGAAAAGTCGAGATATTTTTTGTCAAAATCCAAAAACTCCTCTTTATGGGGCTCTTCCACAATAGAAAAGATAAAATCACCGGCTTTACATCCTGCTAAATTATACTCTTTTACCCCTTCTACAAAAGGTTCTATCAAAACTGCATTATCAAATTCATAAGCCACATCCAGCGCATAGGAGAGTTCACTCTCTTCTTTGACAATACTCACCCCGATGGAACTTCCAAGTCGAAGTGGTTTCACTATAAAAGGATAAGGTGTTTGAACACTATATTCTCCTTTTTGTAAAACTTCATAATCCAATACCCTGATACCAAACTCTTTCGCATACCACTTTGTATAGAGTTTGTTAAAACTCAGTACACTCGCTTCAATCCGCGGTCCAATAAAAGGGATATCAAAAAAAGTGAACAAAGAGGCTAGCTTACCATCTTCTCCATCTGCTCCGTGTACCAGATTGATCACAATATCAGCTTCAACCCTCTTCTCCTTCATAAGACTCTTCTGATAAAATCCACCATTTTTTAAAAAAAGTTTGCTCTCTTTGCGATACTCACCGCTGCTGAAAAGTTTGGATTTCATTTTGGTCGCAGGAATGAGATAAAACTCCCTCTGTGCATCACAAAAGATAAATCTCAAATCTGTTTTAAGTACATCTTTAAGCGCAATCGCACTTACAATACTGATTTCGTGTTCGAAACTCTCTCCTCCAAATATAATGGCATATTTCACACACTTTCCTTTAGGTTAAATTTTTGAGTGCTTCTTTAATCAAATCCTGTGTTGTCGAAGATTGACATGAAGCCAGTACTTTCTGGATTTTCTCTTTTTTAAAGCCTAAACTTTCAAGTGCCATTTGGGCTTCTCTTTTTGCATTGCTGAGAGGATCGGACGGCTGTGCATCAAGTACAAAATCGCCCAACTCCACCAGCAGACGTTTGGCACTTTTGGGACCGATACCGGGAACTGCTTTAATCGCCGTAACATCCTGCGCCATCACTGCTTTTGCAAAATCCTGAGGCGTGAATGTTGAACAGATCGCCATTGCAGTACTGGGACCGATGCCTGTTATTTTGATCACCCGGTCAAACATCTGTTTCTCTTCAAGGGAAACAAAACCATACAGATTTTGGCTATCTTCTTTAAATATCTGGGTTGTATACAGAGCAATATGCTTTTTATCGATTGCAGCTGAACAATTAAGGGAAATATAGACAAGATAAGTTAGCCCATTGGGAAGTTTGAGGTGCAGGAGTGTCGGTTCCTTGTGAACAACATCTCCTTCAATTGCGATAATCATAAAATAGTTATCCTTTTTTACGTTCAAGCACGTATTTGCCATCCTCCATCGTTTTAATCGTGATCTCTTCACTCATTTCACCATCTACAAAAAGATGTGAAACTTCAACAGGCGGCTCTACGACCTTGAACTTCACTTCATTAAACTCTTTCCAGACCGAACGATTTACTACTTTTGCATTAAATACAGCATTGATAAGTTCTTTAAGATCTAATTCAAGTTTTTCGAGCGCCATTTTATCATCTTTTAACTCTTTTAGCAATAAATTATGCTCTTTAATATTCTCCTGATTGGATTTAAGTTTATTGATTAAAGATGCAGGTACAGTTGCATTACGTTTTTTCAGAGAAAGCACTGTTTCATTGATTTGACGTATATTTTCCTGATCATTTTGTATTTTTTTGCGTAAAACTTTGATCTTTTTGGTTTTATTTTTAATAACCTCTTTAAGCGATTCAATATCCTCTTCTACTTGTTCTACACGCTCTTTAAAATCTTTTTTGCATTTTGGATCAATAATAAATTTGTTTCCATTACCGTTAAGTATATCTATCTCAATATATTCGGATGCGTATATGGTAGTATTGGAGAGAACCTCTTTGAGATAAACCTCTTTGGCAATAATCTCACCGCCAGAGACTTTTTCAACATAAACTTTATTTGCTTCTACTTTACCGTTTTCCAAAATCGCAATATGCGCAACATCCGCTTCAATAATTCCTTTATGCAAATGTACGGTAACATCATCAGCAATAATCTTTGCACTTTGATGAGTCTGTCCGCCAATTTCCACTTTTTTGGCAATTACTTCTGCCCCGCTCCCCATATTGCCTGTAGTCCGTACTTCACTGGTCTCTATTTTAACACCCTGCCCAATTGCATCACGAAGAACATCTTTCCCTTCAATATTTATTTTGATATCCTGTTCATCTGCTTCAATAGAACCTGTAGAACGGAAACTTACTTCATCCACACAAAGCTCATCCCGGATTTCAAAATAATTTTCATCTGATTGATGGATAAAACCACTTTTTAGGGCATAATAGCGCGTTACACCATCTTCCTCTTCTACTCTGAAATCTTCACTGACACGTACATCCAAATCTTGTGAAAGCTCCAATTTTGAAAAATCAAGTACTTCCCCTTTACAGTTTCGTCCATGACTTCCCTCTCGAAACTCTCTTACTTCAAGTACAAGATCCCCCTCTTGTACTGTATGCATGAAATCACGTTTGCTATGATCAACACGCTCCTTCTCGGAAACTTCCTGCCCCTCTTTTTCCAGATAATGCAAAATCAACTCTCCATTACTCTGATCTATGGGATCAAGACCTTCACATACACTAATCGTATAATCTTTGGAAATTTTATTATTTACTTGAATATCAGAAATCAATGCTTTTATCTGCTCTTTTGATTTGTGGTGCATAAAACCTATCAAAAGCCCAAGCCTTGCTTTACGTGCATCAATTTGCGCTACAAGTTCACTGTGTAACTCTGAATGAAAGGAGATATTGTTTTGCTGGGGAACTTTTAAAACTATCTTTGTCAATTCCCTGTTGCCACCCATTGACATCTTAATAGGAAAACGACTCTTTTTATCTTTGAGGAAGATTTCTATTTTGATTTTCTGCCTGATTTCAATAGTAGGATTACGCAAATTCTCTTCAGTAAAAAATTTTTCCTGCTCAAGAAGAGTAAGTTCATTATATTTCGGTGAATCTTTCCTGCGATATAATGTTTTATATGCCACTATTCTAAAATCAAGCTGTTTGACATTAAGTCCATATCGGGCAGCCACCTTGGCAAGATCGGCAGGTATATTTTCGCTATATAATACTATATTTTCAAAAACTGCATTATCTTTGACAGATACTTCATTTTCCAATGCAGATGATTTAAATATATCCAGTAGTGCCACCCTGTTATCCTTCTTTAGAAAACTCAATTTTCTTTAAATCGGCAGGATGCGCAATTTTTTTAACAAAATAGCAAAATTTATTCTATTTTTTCTAAAACATGCTCCAGTTTTTGATCTATAGCAAAACATCTGTCTATTTTACAGGCAAGAAACTGCTTCTCTTCCGATGCCTTTATAAGAAGAAAAGGATAACCTTTTTTCGCTATTTCTGTTTTGTGTAAAAGAAGAGCCTCTTTATCTCCTTTCAGAAGTGTCCATCCATAACTGTATCCTAAATAAACCTTTGCCAGAGTCGGAAAATTCTGCACAGAACGATACATCTCAGCAGATGCTTTTAATAGTGCTTCTTTTGCAAATGCAAAGAGTTCATGATTTTCTGTCAAGTTAGCAATACGAAAAATATTTTCAAGCATCACCGAAGCAGCGCTACGGTAGGAGGTATCATAACTACTATCTGCAGAACCTATCTGATCTTCAGACATATACCACTCTCCCTCTTTATAAAATTTGGAAATTGCCTTTTGCATCAACTCTTCTGCAAGAGAGAGATATTTTGTATCAAGTGTCATCTGTTCCGCTGTAATCAATGCAGAGATCAAAAAGGCATAATCCTCCAGGTATCCTTTTATTTTTGGCTTTTTGGACAAAACAACCTGGTGATAAAGTATGCCTTTGATATAAAGTTTTGAAAGCAACTGTTCCAGGGAATCCAAAGCACTCTGACGATAATGTGGTTCTACATTTGAAGCTTTAAGCAATGCTTCCAGATAGAGTGCATTCCATGAAGTCTGGATTTTATAATCGATAAAAGGATAATTTTGTCGCTGCCGGTATTTTTTTAACAGATCTAATGCCTCTTTAAGCTTTTCAGGTTTTTGATCCTGGGTAATATGAGGATTACTTCTGCCTTCGAAGTTTCCGGAAGGCGTAATACCAAGATATGTCAAAATAGCTTTGGCATCTCTTGCTGAAAACCCCTCTTTTTGTAAATAACTTAACGTTTCGTTATATGTAAAGACAAAATATTTGCCCTCTTCCCCGTCACTGTCAGCATCACTTGCTGAAAAGTAGCATCCCTCTTTTTGAAATCTTTCTCTCATGTTTGTTACACTCTTATCAATAACCTCTTTATATAAAAGGTTGTGTGTCAACATATATGCATCTGTATAGACATCAATTAACTCCGCATTGGTATAAAGCATTTTCTCAAAATGAGGCACTATCCATGCTTCATCAACACTATAGCGGTAAAATCCTCCCTCTATCTGATCGTAAATACCTCCTTTTGCCATAGCTTCCAGAGCCTCATCTGCCATCAGTAGTGCATCTTTATCTTTTGTCAGCCTGTAAATTGTCAATAGTGTTCCAAGTGTAGTGGCATGCGGAAATTTGGGAGCTGTACCGATTCCTTTATATTTGAAATCATATTGTTCTCTAATACCGGAAACAAACTGTTTGGCAATCTCCTTACCTTCAATATTTTCTATTTTTAACACTTTTTTCTTCCGGGAAATACTCTGCATCGCTTCTTCAACAGAGTCGGCGCTTTTATAAACATTCTCTTTTTTATCACGAAAAGTTTCATAAAGATACTGCGCCATTCCCAGTAACCCCGGTCGTCCGTAACGGTTATCGGGAGGAAGGTAGGTTGCGGCATAAAAAGGTTTTTTATCCGGTGTCATAATAATCGTCAAAGGCCATCCACCGGATCTTTTATTTAAAAGCATATAAACATCCTGATAATAGCTGTCTATATGGGGTAATTCTTCACGATCTACTTTGATATTGACATAATGGGCATTCATGTATTTTGCAATCTGTTCATTCTCGAAAGATTCACGTTCCATTACATGGCACCAGTGGCATGTGGAATAGCCGATTGAAAGAAATATAAGTTTATTCTCTTTTTTCGCTTTGGAAAATGCCGCATCACCCCACGGATACCACTCTATGGGATTGTGTGCATGCTGTTGAAGATAGGGGGGGGCTTCATTAACCACACAATTGGTATATTTATGTGCCTGTGCCATAGTAAGTATTACTCCGATACATAGTTTTTTCAGCATTTTTTTCTCCAGTCTGCTGAGATAAAACTATTGTACCGTAATATAGAAGAAGCACAAAACCTCTTTCATCAATTATATATAACTACATAAAATATAAAAAGAGTTAAGCTGTATGCGTTAACTCTTTGATTTTCTTTTCAAGTAAAATAATAATATTGTCCTGATTATGCAAAAGCTGTTTCTTCTCTTCCAACTCTTTTAAAAGCAGCTCTTTATCATGTTTGATCATATGAAAATCTTTCTGTATCTCTTTGATCAGACTTTCAAGCTCGTTATAACTTTCCCGAACTTTTGAAAGTTCTTCTTCTTTCTTCAAAATCTCATATTCAAGATCTTCTTTCGCACTTTGACTGCTTTCATATCGTCTCTGCAATACACGCAAATCACCCTTGATTTTAATAATCATCTGATTCTTTTCATTGATGATCTTTGTCATTTTGGCCATTTTGTCATGAAATAACTCTTCTGTTTTGGCTTTGGCAAAAAAATGCCCTATTACATAACCAAATACAATCAACAGTGCTAAAACAATAACCAGTTCAATCATAAATAGATTCACTCACTACTCCTTCTTACTATAATCTCTACTCTTCTATTTTCAGTATTGTAAGGGTCGTCGATAATCGGATACATATTTCCATACCCAACTGTCTCAACAGTAATACCAGGTATTTTTTCTTTTAGGTATCTGGCAACACGCAACGCCATTGTTTCACTGCTTCTTGCTGAAACACCAGCTTCGG
>CAZYZD010000054.1:0-5777 GCA_964651755.1 uncultured Sulfurospirillum sp.
AGCTTGTCCAGCAAACCCATCCAATATGGTCGGTGTGATTTTACACTATGTACTTACCGGACAGGTTCCTGAGCTTGATTCACTTCTTCGACCGAAATTTGCGTTTGGATATCGTATTCATGACAACTGTGAAAGACGTGCACACTTCGATGCAGGTGAATTTGTCGAAGAGTGGGGCGATGAAGGTGCGAAAAACAACTTCTGTCTTTACAAAGTCGGTTGTAAAGGTCCTATGACATTTAACAACTGTTCTATCATCCGCTATAACGAAGGTGTTAACTGGCCGGTTGGTGTAGGACGTGGATGTATCGGTTGTAGTGAGCCTGATTTCTGGGACAAATATGCTTATGAGAGACCGATGGCAAATGCCCATATCAAAGCACCGACAGGTGGTGTTGAGAAAACTGTTGATGAGTTTGGTCTGGGATTGTTGACAGCTGCGGGTATTGGTATTGGTATTCATGCAGCAGGTAGTGCGATTTTTGGTAAGAAGAGCAATGTTGAGGAGGAAGCATAATGAGCGAAAATAATATCACAAATGAAGTAACCCAGGCAGCACAAAATGCTGCTGAGCAAGTAACGGAAACTGCAGCGGCTGCAACTGAAGCGGCACAGGAGAGTGCTCCTGCACAGGAAGCACCTAAAGCAGAAGAGGCTCCAAAAGAGGAGAAAAAAGCAGCAAGCACAGGTGGGAAGAAGCATATTATTGTTGATCCGATAACCAGAATCGAAGGGCATTTGAGAATCGAAGCGATTATCGATGAGAGTACCAATAAAATCGTCGATGCCTATGCTTCTTCTACTATGTTTAGAGGAATCGAAACGATTTTAAAAGGAAGAGATCCAAGAGATTGCGGTTTGATGGCAATGCGTATTTGCGGTGTTTGTACCGGTACACACTACCAAAGAAGTATCGAAGCGGTAGAAGATGCATTTAAAATCACCATTCCTAAAAATGCAAGATTGGTTAGAAACTTGATTCAGGGTGCACTTTATGTACATGATCACCTGGTGCATTTTTATCATCTTCATGCACTTGACTTTGTCGATGTACTTTCTGCAACCAAAGCAGATCCTAAAAAAGCAGCAGAAGAGGCGATCAAATGGGCTGGTGTTGCAGGACATAAACCATATATCTCTGCGGAAGCGGATTTTAAAGCGGTACAAGATCGTGTGATCAAGTTTGCAAAAGAGGGTAGACTTGGAATCTTTGGTAATGGTTACTGGGGTAATAAACACTATAAACTGACACCTGAGCAAAACCTTGTGGGTGTGGCACACTACCTTAAAGCACTTGATATCCAAAGAGAGATGGCTAAGATGCAGGCGATTTTTGGTGGTAAAAACCCGCATCCGCAATCTATCGTTGTTGGTGGTGTTACTTGTGTTCAGGATATCCAGAATCCTGCGCGTATTGCACTCTTTAAACAGTTACTCAAAGATAGTACAGAGTTTATCAAAGGTGCTTATCTGCCGGATGTTTATATGGCAGGTACAATGTACGCTGAAGAAGCGACCGATAAAGATGCAACCTATAAAGGTGTTGGTGGAACCGGTGGTGGCTTGTTGAGTTACATGAGTTATGGTGATTTTAGATTGGATGATAACGGTTTTTATAAATCTGCTCTTCTCTTCCCGTCTGGTATTGTTTTAGATGGTGATTTGAGTAAAGTACATGAAGTTGATCCTTCCAAAATTACCGAAGATGTAACACACTCCTGGTACAAAGGAGATAAACCTCTGCATCCGTACGATGGTGAAACGATTCCAGAGTATACCGGTTTGGAGAAAAAAGAGGATGGTTATGCATACCTGAAAACCAAAGAGAAATATTCCTGGATCAAATCTCCAAGATATGACGGTAAAGCCCTGGAAGTAGGACCTTTAGCACGTATGGTTGTGGGTTATGTTAAAGGTGATGAACGTATCAAAAAATATGTAGGAAACTTCCTAAAACGAGCGAATTTGCCTATTGAAGTACTCTTCTCTACCGTTGGAAGAACAGCTGGACGTGCGATTGAAACAGAGCTTATGGCAGATGTCATGATGGACTGGGTGGATGAACTTGCAAAAAATGTTGCAGCAGGTGATTTGAGCACATGGACAGAGTTTGATTTTGATGAAGTATCTGTCTCTTCCAAAGGTATGGGACTTGCAGAAGCACCTCGTGGAGCACTTGGACACTGGGTAAAAGTTAAAGATGGAAAAGTGGAGAATTACCAGGCGGTTGTACCTTCAACATGGAATGCAAGTCCAAGAGATGCTCAAGGACAGCTTGGTGCATACGAAGCGAGTTTGATCGGTACCAAAGTTGCCAATCCGGAAGAGCCGCTCGAGATTATTCGAACGATTCACAGTTTTGATCCTTGTATCGCATGTGCGGTGCATGTACTCGACACAAAAGGCAAAGAGTTAGCCGTTTACAAAGTCGATCCTAACTGTGCTTTTTAAAAGGAGTATCTTATGAAATCCAGATACAAAAATGTCAAGCGGATGACAGGCGCGATGCGTACCATCCACTGGGTAAATGCGATATCGATGGTGGTGGCGATCATCACCGGGCTTTATATCGCCGAGCCTTATTATCAGACGCTTATTGCTGAACCGGCAGTTGACAAGTATGTCATGGCATGGAACAGATGGGGACACTTTATTGTTGCGATTATTTTTGATGTGACATCGATTATTGTGGCGTATCTTTTCTTTTTCTCAAGATTTGAGAAGCCGATATTGAAGCTTTTGCCTACACCCAGAAATATCAAAGAGTTTTTTGCGGTGCTGATCAATTTGCTGACATTTAACCGAAGCAAGAGTTTTGATTCATCGCACAGTGACAGTTTTAACACAGTCTATTTTACGATTTTCCACCTGCTTTTAGCCTGGATGCTCTTTACAGGGCTTCAGCTCTATGTACACGGGTTGGAATCGGGAATGAGTAGTATCGGATCGTGGTGGCCGGCGTTGCTTCATGCAGTGACTGACTGGACGATTCCTGTAAGTTCTCAACTGGTTGGTGCAGGACCTACTCCATCTATTATGGATGTACGTATTACGCATCATATTACTATGTGGTTGATTATTGTTTGGGTTGTTTTTCATATCTATTATGAAGTATGGAGAACGATCTTCTGGCAGGAAGGTGATATCGCTATCGCTTTTGGCGGTAATAAATTTGTCAAAGAGAGTAAAGAGGATTAATCCTCTTTACTTGAAATGTTAACGGGTGGTGCTTGTAGTTTGGCTTTATCCTTTAGCATTTCTCCATAACAATTATAAAGGCATTATTTGAGTCAATCGGTCGTACTTGTCGGTATAGGCAATATTATGTTTTGTGACGATGGTCTGGGCATTTATGCAGCGGAATATATCAAACAAAACTTTATACACCCTCCCAGTCTCGATATCGTTGATGGCGGAGGTCTTGGATTTACCTTGATGACATATTACCAGGAGTATGACAAAGTATTTATCTTAAGCACCACCTCTGAGGGAGAAAGCGGGGAAGTTTTTCACTTTAGCAAAGATGAGCTTATTTCGCAGGGAGCAACCAGACAGAGTGCCAATGAAGTGGAAGTAGTACAGATGCTGGAAATCTGTTCTATTTTAGATGAAGAGATGGCACATGTCGAGATTATTGCGATGAAACCTGATGATATTATGCCTGTGGAAGCTAACTTAACAGAGACTATCAAAAGAGATTTTCCCAATTTTATAGAAAAAATACTTTCTGTACTTCGTATGCATGGCTTGGTATTGGAGCCAAAAAGAGAGACAAAGAGTCTTGATGCTATTTTAGAAGCTTACGCAAATCCTACCCAACAAATTCATGTACCTTCACAAAAAGGATAAGAGTGTACTTTATATTTGAGATATTTTTCGATAGTGATAAAAGTTATATTTTCGATTTGATCGAAGCAACTGCCAAAATGGTGGAGATTTCCGTTGAGGTTATCCAGAATGAAAATAAAATTGTTATCATTGCAGAGAAAGAGGATACGAAATTAGAGAATTTTTTAAAAGCGCTAGAGACTACACTTCCCGCATCGATCTATCTGAAGACAAGTAACCATTATATTGCAGATGAAAAGCCTTTTTTGTCGCAGATAGTATTAAATCGGCTTCCTCAGGATTTGAGTCTTTGTCCCACTTGTCAAAAAGAGATGTTTGATGTCAGCAGTCGTCGTTACTATTACCCTTTTACATCATGTAATAGTTGCGGAGCAAAACACGCCTTTTTGGAACATTATCCTTTTACCCGACAAAACTCTTCTATGAAGTTTTTAGTGCCATGTGAAGCATGTCAGGAAGAGATGGTAAAAAATCCGCTAAGAAAAGATTTTCCTCTTATTTCATGTTGTGATTGTGGGATTGCGATTCGTATGGTTGATAAAAAGAGTGAAAGATATGCCAATGACAAAGGAACCTACCGCACCCTTTTTGAAGTTTCGGCAAGGGCGATTGCCAAAGGTAAAACAGTAGTCATGAAGACTCTGCATGGTTATCGAAAATTTTACAAACCAACTTCAGATACTCCGCTTCATAAAGCGATTTTATTAATTTGTGATGTCAATAGTCTCAATAAACATCTTATGATGGTACCGCAGGAGTTTAACGCACTTCTTTCGATTGAGAGACCTCTTATTCGTATTGCAACCAAGAGTGATGAAGTCAAAACGCTTTTTGGCAGTAGCATTTGGACAAAGTATCCCGATGATGGGATGAGTATGCTTTTGGCAAAAGAGTTGTTAAATGCAGGGCTGGAGTATATTGTTTATGAGGAGTGTGATGAAGAGAGCGAAGCGGATTTCCTGGTAGATTTTGATCTTCCGATTACCCCGCAAAAAGATTTCAAACTCTTTATCAATCAAGATACCAAGCTTTTGATAGAAGGTGAGCGGTCAATCTTTCCACAGCTTGTGCATGATGGTAAAGCAGGGCGTGTAAGTATCGCTTTAGAGTTAGCGTGTGTTGATACGGATGAAGGTAAGATTATCGATAAAGTAGACCATTTTGCCAAAATCCCGGCAAGGGAAGTTTTGGTGGCAGAGGGTGAAAAAGTAGCTCTGGAAAATGCAACAACTTTTGAAGTTGCCAAAGCCTCTGTGCTTAGTGTACTGGCGGAGCATCAAAAGCTTGATGATATTGCAATAGGAGTTCATTTTGACGAGCGATTGCACTTTCTTTACTACAACCAAAAAGAGGTGATTGATGTTGTACCTCCACGTCCTTTTGATACCGATAACCTCTTTGAAGAGATTGCAAAGCTCCGGGAGGGATCGGATCGGTTGGTTGTTAATTTTCAAAAGAAATTTCCCGCAGTGTATGAGCGTCTGGATAACCTTACCGGTGAAGTTGATCTCTTTAAAGTGACGGCGATTTTGATGGAACTGGAAAATGAGAGCTTTGACGGAATATCGGAAATGGCGCTTAGTTTCCTGGGTAAAGGAGGGATGCAAGTCGATACCAAAGTCCGGGACAATCGCTTTAACGACTACGCTTTTTTAGCGTCGATTATGAGCTATAAAATAAGTGGTGTAGAGCCAAATATCCTTTGTTACAGTATCTATGAGAGTTTTGGAGATTATATCGCCGATATCGTTACTCAGCTGATGGATAAAACCAAAGCCAAAACGCTCACCCTCTCAGGTAGAACTTTTGCCAACCAGTCGCTTTGGGGAAGAATCCAAAGAAACCTTGCTATCAAGCGACCAATCTTAAATAAAAACTATCCCATTGGCAAAGAGAATAGTGTATATGGGGCACAGTTTTTGTAAAAG
>CAZYZD010000054.1:5877-14572 GCA_964651755.1 uncultured Sulfurospirillum sp.
ATGCTCACCGATGACTAAAACTTATCAAATTCTCATCAAAGGTACGGTGCAAGGGGTAGGTTTTCGTCCGTTTGTCTATAATCTTGCCAAAAAAGAGGCTCTTTTGGGTGAGGTTAAAAACGATGCTACTGGAGTGGTGATTGAGCTAAATGTTACTTCTGATGAGTTGGAAAGTTTTATTGACGCGTTGCGAAAAAATCTCCCTCCTCTTGCCAAAATCGATCATATTGCTGCACAAGAGATAGAGACAAAGATATTTAAAGATTTTTCGATTGCAAAGAGTGCTCAAACGAGTTTTAAAACAGCACTTATTCCGCCTGATATTTCGATTTGTAAAGCATGTGAGAAAGAGCTTTTTGACCCTACTGACCGTCGTTATCTCTACCCCTTTATCACGTGTACAGATTGCGGGGTGCGCTATTCTATCATCAAAACACTTCCTTATGATCGTAAAAATACCTCAATGGAAAAGTTTAAGATGTGCAGTGCATGTGAAGCAGAGTATCATGATCCTTCAAATCGTCGCTATCATGCCCAGCCGATAGGGTGTTTCGAGTGTGGACCGGAGTTGAGAGTTAAGGGGGAAGGGAGAAGAAGTAAGAAGGAGGGGGTTGTTGATCTGATTGAAGAGGCAGTGAGGGCATTGGAAGATGGTAAGATTTTGGCGGTGAAGGGGGTTGGCGGGTATCATCTGGTGTGTGATGCGACAAGCGATGAGGCAGTGGTACGGCTTAGAGAGCGAAAGCATCGTCCTGGAAAGCCTTTTGCAGTAATGGTAGAAGATGTTGAAATAGCTAGAAAATTGGCGGTAGTAGATATGAAAGAAGAGGCTCTTTTAACTTCCAAAGAGCGTCCCATTGTACTGCTTAAAGCTAAAAAAAATAGCCTTTTATCTTCTTTTGTTGCGCCAAATATCTCTAAAATAGGACTTTTCCTGCCTTATACACCGCTGCATCTGCTTTTGCTCAAAAAGTTTGGCAAACCGATTGTTGCAACCAGTGCCAATGTTACTGATGAACCCATCTGCACAGATCAAGAGAGTTTGGAGAGGCTTAAAGATGTGTGGGATATGGTGATTGATCATGATAGAGAGATTGTCAATGGATGTGACGATAGTGTGGTGATGGTAGTGGCTGGGCGGAAGGTAACTTTACGTCGTGCAAGAGGGTATGCGCCAAGTTCAGTGAAACTTCCTTTTAAACTGGATCAGAAGGTGTTAGCTGTGGGTGCGAACCAAAAAAGCACCGTTGCGATTGCTTTTGATAAAGAGGCGATTTTATCTCCTCATATCGGTGATTTGGATGGCATTGCTTCGGTGGACTATTTTCACAAAAATATTACTTCGCTTCGCCGAATCTATGACTTTATACCAGATATTGTCATTCATGATAAACATCCAAATTACGAATCGACCAAATATGCAAAAGCCAACTTTAAAAATCTGAAGGCGATTCAACATCACTATGCACATATTTTGGGTGTAATGGCAGAACGGGGGATCAAAAAGAAAGTATTGGGTGTTGCGTTTGACGGTACAGGGTATGGGGATGATGGTAATCTTTGGGGCGGGGAGTTTATGGTGTGTGATTATGCAGGGTATGAGCGGGTGGCACATCTGCGTTATTTCAAACTTCTGGGCGGAGCCAAAGCGATTAAAGAGCCAAGGCGCGTAGCGCTTAGTTTTTTGTTTGAACTTTATGATCAAAAAGCACTTGAGATGGATCATCCCACGCTAAACTCCTTTTCAAAGATGGAGCAAAAAACACTTTTTCTTTCATGGCAAAAAGGACTTAATACTCCGCTATCCTCTTCTTGCGGCAGGTTGTTTGACGGGGTGGCATCGCTGTTGGATGTTTGTCATAAAATGAGTTTTGAAGGGGAAAGCGGGATGCTTTTGGAAGAGTATTATGATGTAAATATTAAAGAAGTTTATCCCTTTACTCTCAAAGAAAAAGAGATCAACTTTTTGCCAATGATTGAAGCTTTACTTCATGAAAAAAGTAAAACTATAGCCGTTTCAAAGTTCTTTAATACCCTGGTAGAGATTATTGTTATTATAAGTAAAAAGTATGATTTACCTGTGGTTTTAAGCGGTGGAGTTTTTCAAAACAAAATACTTCTGGAACTTGTTTTAAAACGTTTACCTGATGCAATAATTTCTCATGAAGTACCGCCAAACGATGGGGGAATTGCACTTGGACAGGTAGCATGTTTTAGTGAAAGAAATAATTAAAACTGAAGAAAAAAAGTTATTTCTTTATAAGAGAGATTAGTTTTCAAGAGCTAAATACCAATATATCTTTCCTTTTTTAAGAATTTATGAATGAAAATATTCCTCAAAGACTTAATAAAATAATTTATTATAAATATAAGTAAAATTTCTTAGTAATTGTTAATATAATTAATATGTCTTATAAGGAGGAAGAATGAAAGAAAAATTGTTTATATTGCTTTTTGCAATATTTTTTATATCACTTACAGAAGTAAGTGCAAATCCCGCATTTTCAAAAAAATATGGTATGAAGTGTAGCGGTTGTCATAGTATGTTGCCGACACTGAATGCTACTGGGTTGAAGTTTATGAGGAGTGGTTTCCGTTTTGATCAAAACGAAACAACAACACTGGATGGCTTTTTACATGCTAAGTCATGGAAAGAGCGGACAGCGAATCTGCCGATTACAATGTTGGTAGGTGTTAATATCAATTCTAAAGATCGAAAAGATGTTGATAAGTTGAATTTTTATTCCGGTGGAACGCTGAGTGATACGCTTTCATTTTATGCGATTACCAGATCAAATTACAATGCAAAAAACAATCATGTGCTTTTCAGTGAGGGTTCGAGCAGGGCATTTTTGGAGTGGAATCCAAAAGGACAAGAGCATGTGTTTAAAATAGGATGGATGGATCCTTTGATGGCAATATCCAACTTAAACAATAGAACTTTGATGGATAGTGGACTTGTAAGTGCAGGGCTTATTAAAGTAGCACCAGCAAATAAATTAGTACCAAGCTGGTATAAATCCAGACCTTTGCCAAAGGCACCAGGAGCTAATGCTACACCACAAGAGCTTAAGCAGTATCAAATGGCACTATTACCTAAACAGCCTTATAAAGCACCTGTTCCAAATGCAGCATTTGGTTTGGTAAAAGGTGTGGAGTACTCCTATTTGAAAAATGATAAACTATTTCTTATCAATTATGGTATTCCTACAGCAGAACCCTTTGCCGATGATAATGAAGATACCCAATTGACACTGGGTTTCGAACTGCAAAATGTTAAAGGAGCAAATATTGGTATTGTTTATCTACATAAAGAGATTGGAAATATTGATATAGATTCTTTGATTGTTCCTATTGAAAAATACTTTATGAAAGAACAATTGTTATTGCGAACCAATTTTGTCTACAAAGATAGCAATCAGTATGAAAACTCTTACTACGGCAATCAAACATCTATGACATATGCGATTGATGAAGATACGCATGTGCGTGTTATTTGTGCAATCGATAAAGATGAGGCAAAAAATTCAAATACTGCACTCTCTTTTACATACAGTAAGCTGATTAATGACACATTTATCATACATTTGACAGGTGCGAGACATAAGGGCAAGGTGTTTGATGAAAGTGTAGCGAAGTTTTCGCTTTATATGTTTATTTAAAAGTAATGTAGTTTAAGGAGAATGGAATGAATTTGAAAAAAATAATTTATGTATTGATATTTTTAGTAATGGGGTTTGATCAGGCGAATGCAACGCCTATTTTTGCGGAACAATATAAAATGAAGTGTAACGCATGTCATAGTTTGACACCTACACTGAATAAAACAGGTTTACAGTTTTTGAGAAATGGTTTTCGTTTTAGTAAAGATGACAAAACATGGTTAAGTGGATTTTTGGATGCAAACTCTTCAAAAGAACGATTCTTACCCGTACATGGACTTGCGGGAATTAATGTTGATTCTAAAAGTAGAAAGGAGATGGAGAAACTCAATATCTATATGGGTGGTAGTATGACAGATACAATTTCTGTTTATACTGTTACAAGATCTACTTATAATCTTAAAAGAAATCATAACCTTTTTGGTGAAACAAATACAAGAGGTTTTGTACAGTGGAATCCTCAAGGAGATAAACATGTAGTTAAAATTGGATGGATGGATCCTATTACAATGTTTTCAAATGCTGACAGAACATTGATGGATAATGCTTTAATGGGTTCTGGTTTGATGAAAAAAGCGCCAAGAAGTGTGAAAAGACCAACATATGCTGTTACTCCTCCAAAGCCACCGGCACCAGGATCAGATGCAACCCCGCAAGAGTTGAAAAAGTATCAAATGGCGGTTATGCCTAAACAGCCGTATATGTTACCAGTACCTTATACGGGAGTTGGTTTAGTCAAAGGTTTGGAATACTCATACCTCTATAATGATAAAGCACTATTTTTAGTAAATTACGGTATTCCAACATCTGCTCCTTATGCAAACGATGATGAAGATAGTGAATTTACCACAGGTGTGGAGTTGCGTGATATAAAAGGATACAATATTGGCTTGATTTATATTCATAAAGAGATTGGCAATATCACTTCTGATTCATATGTATTGCCTATAGAGAAACACTTTTTTGATGAACAGTTTCTTTTTCAGACCAGTTTTGTATATAAAGATAGTGATCAGTATGTCAATAGCTACTATGGATCGCAAACAACACTTGTTTATCAGCTAGATGAAGATTCTCAAATTCGAACGATTATCTCTTTAGACAAAGATGAAGCCGAAGAAAACAATACCGGCGTATCAATTACCTACAGTCGTTCATGGAAAGATAAATATCTTGTGCATATTACTGGAGCAAGACACAAAGGTGCGGTATTTGACGAGAGTATCGCGAAGTTTTCGTTTTATATCTTTTTATAAAAGTTGAAGTGTATGACCGATCACTTGATCGGTCATATAAAAAACTATTTTTTTGTTTTGTGTGAAACAAGTCCGATAAGCTTATTGAACTGTTCCGGTGTTAAGAGTTGCTGAACATCGTGGATGCAGTTTAAGTGTGCTTTTGTCATATCTGCTTTCTTTTTAGCGATTTTATCTACGAGTGGATAGAGCTCTTTTGGATCTTTTTTCTCTACGACGATCTCTTTTGCCAGTTGTAGTTCAAGCGCTTTTACCTCTTTTGCCATTTTTGCAGATGCAGGAACGATTGTTTTTTTCATTTCCGCTAGCTTTTGGAGCTGCTCTTTTGTAAGGTTTAGTGTGTCGCTTTGCGGGTGAAAGAGTGCTGCACCTACCAAGAAAGGTAAGTTTCTATCAACCAAAAAGTAATCTTTTGGAAATACTTCTTTTTTGCCTCTAAAGTATGGTCCTACCTCTCCCGCCATTTGAGCGAGTTTTTTCATACCTTCTGGATTTTTCTCCATATTTGGTTTTGCTACAAGTGAACTTGTCAAAGCAAGTGACAAGATAGAAGTTAAAATAATCTGTTTTTTCATAAATATCCTTTTGTAATTTAAAGTTGAAGTAAAGATTGTACGGAGTTAACGTGAACTGAAAGTGAATAGAAACGGAAAAATAGTTTTTTAAAAAAGTCCTCGTGAAAAAGAGAAGCCTATGGAAGCTTTGTTGATATATCTGTCGTAGTCGATCAAACTCTCCCCGTATCCGCTGAAGAGTTTGATATATAAAAAGGTATCTTTTGAAAAAGCGAGAGGGTAAGAGTAGGAGAGTCTTACTGCACCCTTATTTTCCCTGAGTCGCAAGTTGTTTCGTAAAAGAAGGGTAAAGTGGCTCTTCCCGAGAACATGAGAAAGGGTAATGTCTCCATAACCCATATATTTTTCTATATTCGGGTTGTCATCTCCATGTGAATCGGTTGGCTTTTTTTTCTTATCTTCAGGAATCCGGTACCAAATACGAAACTTGGTGAAAATATTTTGATGTTGCCAGATCGACGCGAAGTATAGTCGGTTCCATGAACGTGATTGTAAACCATCCTGCCCGTTAGACTCATGTACAAAACCAACTCTTAAACCTTTAAGACCGTAACTTTTGTCAAACATTTTCGGGGTAGGAAAAGTAACGAAAAACTCCGGTTCATAGTTGGTTTCGCGAAAAGGAGAAGAATCAGAATAGACTTGCCACCAAACACGCTGGGTATAAGCGAAGGTGAGTGTTTCATGTAAGCCTAAAAGGTTAAAAAGTACCGGTTTTTTAAGACTGATTTGAAATTCTGTTTCATATTGCTTTTCATAATTGCCATTGATACCATCTTTATCCCAGTAGATATAATCTTTGGATGAGTATGAGAGTGGTAGAAGGTAGTTTGCTTTATATGCGTATAGACCGAAATTTGACGTGAAATATTTTTTGACAAATGACATACTTTCCTGATCGAGTTGATCTACTTTTGTCATCAGAAATTTCTCTCTTTGCTCATCAGCTGAAAGTGCTCTCTTAATTGCTTTAAGCATTTGTGCAGAAGCAAGGCTGGAGTAGAGAAAAAAGATCAATATAAATATACGCATAGCGAATGGTAGCGTTTCGATATGAATTTTATGTGAATTATGAATGTAGAATGAATTAATATTCAGTTGATACTTCTTGACTATAATGTAAAAAACCATTTGAAAGGATGAGATATGAAAAAAGTATTACTCTCTATGTTTGTACTATCTGGTATGATGACACTTTGGGCGGCAGATATGAGTGCCGAACAGCTTTTTGACGCAAAGTGTGGGGTATGTCACAGCAAAACCAGACCGACCGATATGTCGAAAGTGATCGCTCCTGCACTGATGGGGGTTATGCGTCATGTCAAAATGAGTTATCCGAACAAAGATCAAGCGTTGGCATTTATGCGTGACTATGTGATGAACCCCTCCAAAGAAAAAGCCATTTGTATGCCGCAAAAGATTCAGCGTTTCGGTCTGATGCCATCGCAAAAAGGCAACGTTACCAAAGAGGAGCTTGAGAAGATTACCGAGTGGATGTATGATAATTTCCCACCTGTAGGTTTTAGAGGACATGGTCGAGGTATGATGCGAGGAAATAGAATATAAGATAAAATTTTTTTAAAGTACTTTAACACAAACCTAACCCAAATCAATGTAGAATATGAATATTCATTCACTTTTTAAGGCGGGTAAGTTATGGAACTTTCACTGGGTGTGATTTTTTGGTATGGAATATTACACGCGTTTGGTCCTGATCATTTGACAGCGATTGCGGACTTTTCGATTGGTAAAGATAAACAAAAGACATTGATGATCACGACACTTTTTGCGATTGGGCATGGGCTGAGTCTTTTTGTTTTTGCGAAGATTTTGGAAAATACGCCTATCCCTCCCGAAGTACTGGCATATGGGGATGTGATCAGTGCGAGTGTGATTATCGCGATGGGGCTCTATCTGCTCTTTATGGTCTTTACAGATCGTATCCATCTCAAAAAACATACCCACAAGGGTAAAGAGCACATCCACATCTGGTTTGGAAAATCGCATGATCATGATAATGTCGAAAATGCTTCCTCTTTTACGATGGGGCTTTTGATGGGGATCGGCGGTGTGCGGGGGATGCTCATTACCCTTGGTGCCGTACATGGTGGTCATGTCGATTTGACTCTTGTCGCCGCTTTTACGGCAGGTGTGATGCTGATCTTTATTTCGTTTGGGTTTGTGATACTCTACATCAATGAACATTTACTTGACAATATCAAAAATGTGAAAAGAACTTTTGCCGTTGCCGGTGCGGTTTCGCTGGTGGTGGGAACCAATATATTATTAGGATAGGAGAAGAATATATGTGTAAAGATTGCGGTTGCTCGATTTCCGGGCATGAACATATACATGAGCATTCACATGATCATCATGATCATAATCACAGTCATGAACATCAGAAGGCACATGAACATTTGCATCATAATCCACAGTTAAATGATGCCAAAACAATTTCTGTGATTCAAAAGATACTGGATAAAAACGACCATGAGGCAGATCATAACAGAGCGCATTTGGAAAAAGCCGGAGTGCTTGGAATAAATCTTATGAGCAGTCCCGGTAGTGGGAAAACCACACTCCTTGAGTATTTGGCAGATGTAGCTGATTTTAAGTTTGGTGTAGTTGAAGGAGATCTTGAGACTAACAAAGATGCTGATAGATTAAAAGTAAAAGGTGTTGCCGCTGAGCAGATACAGACTGGTTCAGCGTGTCATTTGGATGCTTTTATGGTACATAAAGGGCTTCATCATATGCCGCTTGATGAGATCGATGTACTCTTTGTGGAAAATGTTGGGAATTTGGTCTGCCCTGCAAGTTATGATGTGGGAACGCATCTGAATATTGTTCTGGTTTCTGTTCCGGAAGGGGAAGATAAAATTGCCAAGTATCCTGTGATGTTCAGACAGGCGGATCTTGTGCTCATCACCAAAACAGACCTGTTGCCTTACTTCAAGTATGACATTGAAGCGGAAAAGGCGGAAGCGAGACGACTTAAACCAAATGTTGATATTTTAGAAGTGAATATTAATGATATTGAGAGTATTAAAAAAGTGGCAAACTGGATAAAGTTCAAGATGGAGATGCGTTAGATGTGTTTGTCAATTCCAAGGGAAAACCTGAGCAAAGCATAACAACTGCTTGTTATGCGACAGGTTTGACAAGCTTTTTTCTATATGAGTCCTAAACTTTGTTTAGTGGC
>CAZYZD010000055.1:0-14440 GCA_964651755.1 uncultured Sulfurospirillum sp.
GCTGATTATATGGAATAAGTGATAATGATGCATTAAAAATTTTTAATCAGTTAATTGATATAATTTAAATTTAATATACCAAAAAGGCAATAGTTTGAAACTTCAAATGGATATTGAGACGCTCATCGAAGAAAACAGCTCCGAATTTGAAGTTGCACAAAGAATTAAAGAGGAGATCAAAAACTACATTGGTTCTCTATCCCATTTTTTTGAAATTGACCAGGGAAAACATTTTCTTGTCAGACATACTAAAAATATCGATACCATTCTCACCAATGTCTATAAATATACACTGCGTAAAAACTTCAAAGAGTATCTGCCATTGATTAATGCTATACCTATTACTATAGTGGCAATGGGCTCTTACGGCAGAGAACAACTCTGTGTCTATTCCGATATTGATTTATTGATAGTGTATAAAGAGATTCCTGCATATAATACACAACCGATTATCGAATCATTTTTACAGATTCTCTGGGACAGTGGTTTGAAACTGGGACATCGTGTACATGAAGTGGACACACTTTTTGATGCTGCCTGCACAGATCATACTATTAAAACAGCGCTTTTGGAATCAAGATTTATTTATGGTTCCAAATATCTCTGGTACCAGACCGAACATGTACTCAAACGTATACGCCAGCATGAACCGCTCAACTATATCCGCGAAAAACTGCATGAAAGAGAAGAGGTCATCAAAAAGTATCCTTTCAATATGCAGCCCGATATCAAAAATGCACCCGGTGGTCTGAGGGATGCAAACCTTCTCTTCTGGATTGCTAAAATCCTCCACAATATCACCAAAATCAAAGATCTTCCCTCAAATATTATTACCGATACAGAATATAAAGAGTTAATGGTTTCTCTGGAATTTCTCTTTCGAGTACGTTCCGCACTGCATTTGAGCAGCGATAAAAAAAACGATCGTCTCATTCTTGAATTGATTCCCAGTGTTGGGGAGAAACTAAAACTTACTCAAACCAGAACTGTACAAAAAACTTTTGAAGCGATGCACCATATACGCACTATATCTTCCATTATCATCAAACGTCTGACACATACACTCTTTTTTGATAGAGATAACATTACCCTACTTCGCAGCAGTCGTATCGGTAAAAATCACTATTTTTGTGACAATATTCATTACAGTTCCATTCATGCAAAGAAACGTCCTCTTCTGGATATTCTTGAAACACTGATCCCTTTTGCCAATGAAACGGAAAAGTTCGATATCAGTTTTATATCTCTTATGAAATTTGCATCTTTCGCACCTCTGGATAAAAAGCGTCTTCATCGCGTTATTAAAAATATATTTTACAAAGAGAAGCCTGCAGCTATATTTGAAGCACTCTACCAGGCTCATTATCTATGGATACTTATCGCTCCACTGCGTAAAGTAGCCTATCTGCCCCAGTTTGACGGCTACCATAGCCATCCGGTTGACCTGCACTCTATCTATACACTCAAAGCACTGGAAAATATCAGCGACGAACGTGTCAAAGCAATCTACGATACTTTGGATATGGAACAAAAAGCATTGCTTCGACTAACCGCTTTTTTGCATGACAGCGGCAAAGGAAGAAAAAAAGACCACTCCCTGCTAGGTGCTGCAATGATCAAAAAATACGCTCTGACACTAGGTTTCAGCGAAGAAAATGCACAATTGATTTACACTCTCATACTCTACCATACACTGATGAGCAATACCGCACACAGAGAAGATATCTACAGTGAAAAAGTGATTTTTGCTTTTGTTGCAAAACTCAAAACAAAAGAAGTACTTGATTTGCTCTATATCCTGACATATGCAGATATTGCCTCTGTATCTAAAAGTGCCTACTCTGCAAATAATGCCAGACTGCTTTACGGACTCTATAAACAGTCAATTGAAGCAATCAGCAATAAAACTGTTCTCAACGAAGCTGCAAAACGCAACAAAATAGAGAAACAGCTTAGAAAAAACCCTATTTTCATCGTACTTCCAAACCTCTTGCAGAAAAAGATCTTCAGTATCGAATCAAACCTCTTCTTTTTCAAATTCAAGCCCGAAGAGATTATCGAAATCTCCCAGTGGGTTTACTCCCTGAAAGAGGAGTACTGTTATAAAATTCACAACCAGGAATTTCTTTCGATAGAGATTATCCGCCGTACCAGCGTCAACCTGGGATATATCCTCTCCCGAATCTCCACTCTGAACGTTGTCAATATGGATATATTCAATCTTTTTAACGGTATAAAATATTTCAGAATCGATTTTGATGAATCAATTCCCGAAGAAGAACTCTTCTATGTAAAACAAATTCTGGATGAAATGCTGATCTGGGACAAAAAACCAAAACTTAAACCAGTTGCATTAAAACCTCAAGAGATTGCAATCAATTGTAATCACTCAAAAAGTTATGCTAAAATGAAAATTGTCACAAAAGATCAAAAAGGTCTGATGGCTAATATCATGACACTTTTTGACGATATAGGCATAGACATTGCCAGTGCAAAAATTCAAACTATTAAAAATAGAGCACGAAATCTCTTTTTAATAGAAAAAAATGGCAACTTTTGCACCAACAAAGAGCTTGTCATAGAAACATTAACAACAAAACAGAATAAAGGATAGTAAATATGTGTGGAATTGTCGGTTATATCGGTGAAGAAAATATCAAAGATGTTCTCGTTGACGGACTCAGAGAACTCGAATACAGAGGATATGATTCTGCCGGAATTGCTGTACTGCAAGAGAATGATATTCAGTCATTTAAAGCTGTCGGTAAACTTAAAAATCTTGAAGATAAAACAAAAGAATTTAATCCACATGCCTTTGGAATGGGTATCGGACATACCCGCTGGGCTACACATGGCAAACCAACAGAGATCAACGCCCACCCTCATCTTGGTGAATTCAGCTATGTTGTACACAATGGTATCATCGAAAACTACCAGGAACTCAAAAAAGAGTTACAGGCAGAAGGGGTGCATTTTCTCAGCCAGACAGATACTGAAGTGATCGTACATCTCTTTGAAAAAAATTACAAAGCACTGGGAGACCCGTTTAAGGCATTTGAAGCAACACTGGAGAGACTGGAAGGTGCTTTTGCAGTACTGCTTATGACAAAGGTGGATCCTGACCGTATCTATTTTGCAAAACACGGTTCTCCAATGATTGTTGGAAACAGTGACAAAAACGAAATCTTTTTCGGATCAAGTGATGCAGCGCTGATTGGCAAAGCAAATGAAGTAATCTATCTGGATGATGGAGATTACGGATACACTTCTGTTGAAGAGGGTATCGTCCTTTTTCATGAAGGAAAGAGCAAAGAATTAAATAAAAAACCGCTTATCGGCGATAAAATCTCTGCACAAAAAGGCGGATTCCGCTTTTTTATGGAGAAAGAGATCTATGAGCAAAGCGATGTAATAGTAGATACCATTATGGGTAGAGCGCTAGATCATGAAATTCAGTTTGAAGAACTAGATGCAAACTTTTTCGACGGAATCGACCTCATCCAAATTTGCGCATGCGGAACCAGTTACAACTCTGGTCTTGCATGCTCCTATCTTTTTGAGAGACAGGCAAAGATCAGAACACAGGTAGAGATTGCCAGTGAATTTCGTTACAAAGAACCTCTGCTTGATCCCAAAACACTTTTTGTGGTTATCAGTCAAAGCGGCGAAACAGCAGATACCCTGGAAGCACTGAAAATGGCAAAGAGTGCCGGATTGAAAACACTTGCCATCTGTAATGTCGACAACTCCTCGATTGTCAGAGAAGCAGACTATACCCTTCTCACACGTGCCGGTATCGAAAAAGGTGTTGCTTCCACCAAAGCTTTTGCAACACAGGTCATGGTAATGTGGATGCTTTCTCTTTATATTGCACAACATCGAAAGACGATGACACAAGAAGAGATTGATACGGAAATTGAAGCAATACGACGTATTCCAGCTGCTGTAAAAGTAGATAACAAACTACATGAAAAGATGAAAAGACTCTCCAAAAGATACCTTCATGGTCACGGATTCTTCTTCATCGGACGTGATCTTTTCTATCCGCTGGCACTCGAAGGCGCGCTGAAACTTAAAGAGATCTCCTATCTGCATGCAGAGGGTTACCCGGCAGGAGAGATGAAACATGGTCCTATCGCGCTTGCAGACAGTGAACTCTTTACAGTTGCATTGATGCCCCGTACGGTACATTATGACAAAGTCAAAAGCAACGTGGAAGAGTTAAGCGCAAGAGATGCAACTATTCTGGCAATTTCACCTGAACGTTTCGAATTGTGTGATGACTACGTACATACGTACCACAGTGATCATCCTATGAGTGAATTTTTTGAGATGATGGTTATTACACAATTGCTTGCTCTGGAAGTATCCGTCAGACTTGGAAACGATGTAGATATGCCAAGAAACCTGGCAAAGAGTGTTACGGTAGAGTAACACTCTCCTCTACAGGTAGTGTATCTTCTACACTGCCTGCTTTTTATAAAAAATTATCTCTTTACAAAATAATTACTTAAAAATCATACTGCACACGCATCTGGACAATTTTGGGATTATCACTCTGTGCAATATTTTCAATATCTGTTTTTGAAATATCCAGCATCAAACGTAACTGGCTTGTCAGATACCAATTCACCCCTATCGTGTAAGATTTCATCCTGGCATCATTATCTTTTTCAGTAAAATCCAGCATACTGATTCGGGAAGCTACTTCCACTGCACCATATCCGCCTTTCGTTACAGGATGTTTGGGCTGCATACGCCCAAAAACGCCCTCTTTTGTTTTGTAACGTCTGCTGTCATCTGTCAGAAAATATCCCATCTGCAAATACCAGCCGAAAAGATCATATGGCTCTTTTTGGGTCTCCATACGTGTTGCGATATACTCACCTTGCAGGGAAAATGCCCGGTTCTGGTAATAACCTTCCAAACCGTAACGCTTCATGTTGTCTGTATGTTTAAATTTTGTTTTAAGATATTTGATTTCGCTCAAATGCGCTTCGGGTCTGGTTGAAAATTTGATTTTTTGATCATTGTAATTTGTATATGCACCCGATATCCCCAGATGCAGCAGATGCTTTTTCCCCAGCAAAGCAAGATATGTTGTTCTTGCAGCAAAGGTATACTCATCCTCCCCTCTTTTAAACTCTTCCAGAGGTTGTGTAAAAAGACCGCCGGAAATCCTCCAGACATAGCGCTTCTTTTTGGAAAAACCATACTGCATCAGTACTCCCAGTTTCCTGTCACTGATGAAAATATCCGGAAGTGCACGTTCCATAAAAGTATTATACTTTGAGCTTGTCAGCGCTTCAAGCCCAAAAGGTTCTTTGATATTTCCCACTGTCAGTGAAGAGAGATTGTTGAATGCATAACGTAAATAGATATCTTTCCAGGAACCGCCGCCTGTAAAACTGTACTCAAGTTCGTAAGAGAGCTTTTTGGTCATTGCCCCTTTAACGTAGAGCCTTGCACGTCTGATTTCCTGATCACTCTGTGTATCATTATCCTTTGTAAAGAAGGCAGCGTCCGCAACAATTTGACCACCAAGCTTATAGGTAGGATAACTTTTATGTGATTTGGCAAATGTTGTACCGGGTACAAAGAGGATTCCCGCCAGCAGAAGATATCTGTACTGTATCATCTTTGATCCAATACTACACTGTTTTCTGCATTGTCAATTGCATCTGTCTGCATGGTATGCATCGATACAATTACCAAAAGCGCACTGATGATCAATCCAGCCGCAAAAACCGTATAGGCACGTCTAAGCCAAATATATTTCAATTTAATTTCGGAACCAAGCATATGCAGATGTTTGATAATATGCGCCTGCGTTAAACCTCTTGAAGAGATCACTTTATGTACATTGGTCAAATAATCCTGTGGTGAGAGATCTGCCATATCTTGAAAGAAAAGAACAGAATAGTAGTCATGCTGATACTCTTTTTTAAGAAGATGATTTTTAAATCTCGGACGAATAGCCAATACAGCAAATGTAATAGAAAGCAACGCTGTCAGTATAATAGAACTAAATGCATACATCATTCCTGCATCACTCAACTGCAACCCAGATGCAGTAATGATCACAGTCAATATAAAACCATTCACAGAGATAAGAATACTTGCTTTTGTATCAGCAAGAGAGGTGAGTTCCAGATTTGATCTGAGAGCATTTCTGAAAAGTGTTTCTACTGTCCTGGAAGTTTTTTTGGTTTGTTGAGATTTTCTTCTATCCATAGTGCCAGTACGTCTCCGGTCTATCAACTCCGGATTTACCGATACATCTTGCATACGTCTTGTCATATTTATCCTATCCTGATACTCTCTGTTTTTATAGTTGAAAATCGACCTCATACCCATTTTATTTAATCGTTTTCATACCAATAATTTGCTTTAATAGCATATGGAATTTTTCAGTACACTCGAACAGATACTTACTACCAGTGATCCCGGCGAAAAGATTAAACAATTTAACTATTTTTATCATCTGTACCAGAACCATCAAATCACTTTTAACCATAATTTCACACCAAAAGTTTTTAAAACACCCTCTTTTGCAAAAATCTGTAAAATAGTGCCTGCTACAACCCTGCCAAAACGCGGTTCCCTCTCCACAAATAAAGGCAAAGCCTACCTCATACACTCCGTACTGCATATAGAGTATTCTGCAATCGATCTGGCACTTGACCATGCCTACCGCTTTCAAAATATGCCTACAAGCTATTATGATGATTGGCTTGAAGTAGCGGAAGATGAGATCAGACATTTTCATATGCTCGAAGAGATTCTTCATACTTTAGGATATCATTACGGTAGTTTTCCGGTACACAGCTTTCTTTTTGATATCTCTCAAAAAAGCCTTGATCTGCTGACAAGAATGGCTGTCGTACCGCGTTATCTGGAAGCTTCCGGTCTTGACTCCAATCCACTGGTAATTGAAAAACTCAAACGTATTGGAGATGAAGGGAGTCAAAAAATTATTGCAGCACTGGAAGTTATTCTTGAAGAGGAGATAGATCATGTACGAAAAGGAGACCGCTGGTTTATATGGGCTTGTGAAAAAGAGAATATTCCAAAAGAGAGTTATTTTGATATTGTAGAAAAGATTCTCCCCGGCGCTAAAAAGAGAAAAGCTTATGTCAATGTTGTATCCCGCCAGAAAGCAGGATTCAGCTGTGACGAAATACGGGTTATATCATCACAGCCCTGTCAAGATAAAAAATAGCTTTATTTAATGAATAGAACCATATTTTTGATCACAACTGATACATCTTTTAATATCAGCAGGAGCCAGTTTTTCACCTTTTTGAATCGGGTATGTTTTTGCTGTTGGAATAGCATCACACGGCGTTAAAGATTTTTTCACAACCGGTTTTCTGACAACCCGTTTCTTTGCTTTTTTACAACAAACCAATTGTGCACCATCACTTGGGTCTACCATAACCCACCCCTTTGCACTCAGTGCAGAGACAGCCAATCCTGTTCCAATCAACCCAGCTAAAACTGTTTTAAAGATTGCTTTCATTCATACATCCTTTTATTTTTATGCTTAAATAAGCTTTACAGGATCTATTTTATCACATAGTTTACAATAATTCAACATATTTGATTATAAAAAAGTAAAATAAAGAAATTACTGTTTCATTCCCAGTAAAGTATTTAACATCTGATCCACAGTTGTAATGATTTTTGCACTTGCCTGGTAAGCAGTCTGATACTTCATGAGATTCATCAACTCTTCATCCATATCTACACCGCTGACAGCCTGCATCTGTTCATTGACTGTTTTTGTTAAAAGTTCGGCAGAATCTTTTGAGAGTGATGCATTTTGGGTATCTTCTGCTATTGATGTTGCAGTATAACGGTAAAACTCTTCGATAGTCTGGGTCGTTTTGCTACCATCTGCTGTTTCAAATGTTAATTTTTCATACTGTAAATTTACCATCTCCGTTGCAAGATCGGCACTGCCGTCAATATTTGCTTTTGATGCAGCAAGGGAAGAAGGATTATTCATAATTTCACTACGTACATGAATATCTTTTGCACTACTACCTTCAAAGAGTTTATTGACACCAGACCAGCCTGCAAAGTTGGTACCGTTATCTTCAATCGCTATATGATAGGCATTATTGCCATTTTTGGGAGAGATACTCAATACATTTCCGTCACTGTTGAGCGTAGCACTGAAAAGATCATCCAGATCATTGGTACCATCATTATCACCATTGTCATCCTGATTTGCATTGATAGCATCTGTTATCGTCTGTAAAGTGCTGTTTTCATCGATTGTAATCGCACGTTTTGCAACTACATCTCCACTGTTGTTATATACAAGAACATCAAAACTCCCCTCTTTCAGATCAGGTATAGTTGACAGTTTTGTATCGGCATTGACATCAGGAAGCGTATCTGTCTGAATTTTATCCTGTACAACAGAGCCATAAATGGAATTTGCTTTCTGGATAAGTGTTTTACTAAGAGCATCAAATTTATCCATATAGGTCTGGATTTTGGAGTTGAGAGGTTTACCATTCTCCTTATCGTAACCATTACCTCTTAGATCAAGGATAGCACCTACTTTACCGCCTCTGAGTTTATCTGTAATATCCGTTTTTACTTGATTATGGTCTGTATAGTAAACCGACTGAAAAGGGGTACTTTGATCTGCCTGAGAAACCTCAAGAGGATGAAATGTCACACCATCTACGATATTATGTCCGGCAATGTTGATATTGTATCCATTCCCGGCATCTGTCTGTGCTACTTTTCCGTTAATTGTTGCATTCCCTTTAAAAACGGAGATATTAACCAGTTTTGCCAAATCAAGTTCCAATTTATCACGCTCATCTCTCAAATCATTAGCATGCTGATGCGGTACATTTTCGATTTTATTAATCTGTTTATTGAGATCAACAATATTTTTGGCAAGGTCATTGATTTGATCCACACTGTCAGTCAATTCGCCATTTAAACGATTTTGTACCTGCGTCATCTTTTCACTGGTTCTGTTTAAATCTTTAGCCAGGCGATCCATACTGCTGACAACTTCCAGCTTTGCGGCTTCGTCCTGAGGATACTGTGTCAATTTACTCCAAGAGTTGAAAAAATCTGTCAAATCAGTAGCAATACCTTTACCCTCCAAATCTGTAAGCGAATCGGAAATCTCTTTGAGTGTATTTTCTGAAAACTCACTAAAAGAGAGAGAAGCATTGGCACTTTTGAGCCGTCCGTAAACAAACTCGTCATGCATTCGCACAATCTCTTCTACTTTCACACCCGTACCAACTTCACCTGATGGTGTATCAAACGGGTAGTTGGCTTTTTGCTCTATACGTTGGCGGCTGTAACCGGGGGTATTGACATTGGAAATATTATGTGAGGTAGTCTGTATACCTGTTTGTGAAGTGCTTAACCCGGAATAGCCGGAACTGAGTGCATCAAAAATTCCCATCATGCACTCACTTGTAAAAATGCAGCCGGTTTAGGCTGACTTCTGGCATATCCCTCCTCTTTCATCGGGAGAATTGCGGAAACCAGAGAGTTGAAAAATTCATTCATCGAAACCACAAATTTACTGTAAATTTTATTGGCTTCATGAAGTTCCATAAGCTTTGTTTTAAATAGATCCAGTAACTTCTGCTCTTCTTCAGGCAGAATATCGGAAAGTGTAGCATCCGGGTTTTTCGCCATTAACTGCTGCAAAGAGTCATTTAAAATTGCTTTATTGCTCTCAAACCGACTGATCAATACTTTTTTTTCATGATGATGTTCGCTTATCCTTGCATGTTGTGCATTTTTAATAAGTTCAATATCGTTGTATGTCAAATCAATCAGGCGATCAATATCACTGATCAGAGAATCGAGTTGAAGTCTGAAATTTTGCATCGTTAACCCCTGGCGACCCGAAGGTCTTATACATTATATTTATATAACATATATCGACAAGGCGGGAAAAATCTTTAACTTTTTGCAAAAATCAAATATATTTAATTATTTTTGTAAATTTTTCTGTTCTTTAAGAAAATCAAAGAGCATTTGGCTAAATCCGATATCACCACTCAATGCTTTGGAAAAAGTATCGTTGTACATTGACTGATAGATTTTGTCTCCGGCATCTTTACCAAACAATTTATTCTCAGATTTCAGAGAGATATCGAGTACTTTTTTGAGTAAAAAAGCTTCAAACTGATCCGTCTGCTCTTTCAGTTTTTTGTCATTTTCACTCTGCAATACCTTTTGGGGTTCAATTCTGGACTCGAAACTGCTCAGTGCCAGAGTTGTATCGATACTATACATCAGATAATCTCCAGATCAGCATTGACAGCACCGGCTTGTTTAATTGTCTGAAGAATGGCGATAATATCTTCCGGTTTGCTACCCAGCTTTTGCAACACTCTCGCTATATTTGCCACCGTTACTTCACCGTAACGCATATTGATTACGTTGTTTTGTCTGTCTACTGCATACTGGTTGGAATCCACATTTGATGTCGGCATAATTTTCAGTGTCAACTCTCCATGGGTAATCACTACAGGGTCTACTTTGATGTCAACACCCGCTACCACCGTACCTGTCTTTTCATCGATCACGATCTTACCTGCACCGCTGTATGGGATATTGAGATGATCTACACGTGCAAGGAACTCTACCATACTCTTTCCTGCCGGTCGCTGTAATTCGATTGTTCTGGGATCAATCGCCATTGCAACGCGACTGCCGAATGTCGTATTGATTTTGTTCTGGATTTTAACAGCTGTTTCAAAATCTGCTTTTTTAAGACTCAGGCGAATACGCTCTTTGTGGTAAAGATCGAAATCAACCTCCTGCTCGACAATCGCACCTTTAAAAATTTTGGCAGCAGTTGCTTTACGTCTGTTTCGTTTGTCAGCGCTGTAACCTTTGGAAATTGCACCCTGCGCCAGCGCATAAATCTCACCATCTACACCACGAAGCGGCGTCAGTAAAAGTGTACCGCCTATGATAGATTTGGCATCACCTATTGAAGAGACTTCTACATCGATTTTATCACCATGACGGGAAAAAGCAGGGAGTTTTGCCGTAACCATCACCGCGGCAACATTTTTGGCTTTAATGTTTCGGGGATCTACTTTGACATGGGCACTCTGAAGCATACTTGAGATTGCCTGCCTTGTAAACTGAGAAGAGGAACCGTCTCCTGTTCCTTCTAATCCCACAACTAAACCATAGCCGATCAGCTGGTTATCCCGCACACCTACAACGCTGGAGATATCTTTGATTTGTGTTGCATGGAGCGTACCGAGAAAAAGTATAACAATCAACCAAAATCTATACATAAACTTTATATCCTGAACTTTTTCAAAGATATAAAGCACGTACTATGCCACACTATAATAGGTCAGTGTTGTTTTCCCGAACTTCTTACTTTTTTGCTTGACAAAAGCACCTATTTTCTCATCAAAAGAGACACTGCTCATATGCTCTACAATGATCCTTAAAACTACTTCTGGCGGGATACTCGCGATTAAATCCACAATCCTGTCATAAATACCTTCCATCCCTTCCCGTATATCAAAAGGAGGATCGATATAGATAAACGCCTCTTTGCCCTGCTCTTTGAGAGATTCTGCCAGAATCGGAAACTGTTCAAAAGTATCACCGTATACAAGTGTAGTACGCGACTTATCCAAAGCGGACGCATTTTTTTCCAGAATCTGATATGCAGCTCTATCTCTTTCAAAAAAGTAAACCTGTTTCGCACCCCGACTCAACGCTTCAAGTCCCATTGAACCGCTGCCACCAAAGAGCTCTACAAATATCTCATCTACCACTTCAAACTGCAACGTATCAAATACAGAACCACGAATAATCGACTTTGTAGCACGTGTTGTCTCTTTGGAAGGGAGAGGCAGTTTTTTACCTTTAAACTGACCGCCGATAATCGTAAATGAGAGATTATGCTTTTTCATGGTAACTCTTTATAAGACGGGTAATCTTTTCATGATGCTTTTTATTGAGCTTTTCAATCATACTCTCAAGCGTCTCTTTGGTATGCAGTATATGCAGCAAACGGGGATTGGTTTTGTAAAAATGTTCCAGAGCAGCATAAAGCTCTTCTTTGGTAAAAGGTATTTTCAAATCAGCATCCTCTTCGGTACCCACCAGAAAAACCACTTTTTCACTTAAAACTTTGGTATCGGTAATCAATACATCCGCCAGCTCAATATCGTAAATATACTTTTGCAGATAGATCTCCAGCGTTTTTTGTAAAAGAGGCGAAAGACACTTGATCATCACTTTCATGTAACAGACTCCAAAGGAACACTTTGTAACAAAATGTAAAATTTTTAGACTATTTTATCCAAAACTCTCCTAAAAAGAGAACTATTTTACACTTCTGCAAAATTTTGACGATATGAGGATAGAGAAAGTCTCAAAACCAAATCCGGGACTTTGCTAAAGGAGTAGCACATGCAAACTATGATAGTAAATAACACTCCGGCTGTAATGCCAGAAGTTGCAATCAGTGCCCCACAGACCAGCAGCACAGCATCACATACCGAAAGTGCGGTAAGCCAAACGGTAACGATGGATAAGGCACAAAACAACCTTGCGGAAAATCATACGTCACCATCAATGGAGACACAACAAAAGAGTCTAAAAGAAGCAACTGAAAAATTCAATAAAATGAGTGAAGAACTTAACCTGGATATAAAGTTTGCCTATAACGATAAGATCGACCAAGTATATCTCAATGTCATAGATAAACATACCGGTCGCGTTATACGCAAACTTCCCAGCGAAGAGGCGATGAAAATAAGCGAAAGCATGAAAGAGCTGGTAGGTACCCTACTAGATAAGAAAGGATAGAGATGGCAGCAGGAACATTAAGTACACTCGGTATCGGTAGTAAAGGGGCACTCTCCTACGATATCATCGATCAACTCAAAGAGGCTGATACCTCTGCTATCATCAAACCGATCGAAAACAAGATCGAGCTAAATCAGTTAAAACAGGATAAACTCGACGAACTAAAAAAACTCGTTACCTCACTCAACAATCAAGTCGTCGCCATGTCCGATCCGACACTCTACAATGCCAAAGAGACAACACTCACAGGCAATTCTATCACAGTAAATACCACATCTAAAGCCAAGGCAGGCAGTCATACGCTGGAGATAAACAATCTCGCAACCCATGATATCAAGCAGTCTCAAACCGGATACGCCTATGACGGAGCACTCATGGGTGCAGGGACAATGACGCTGGAGATCGGTGAGGGAAGTGAGAAAAAAACCTATACTATCGAAGTGAAGTCAACTGACTCGATCAAAGATGTCGCAAAGCGTATCAGTGAAGAGACCGACGGCAAAATAGAAGCATCTTTAATCAACGTCGACGGTACGTATCGTTACCATCTCGTACTCAAATCTGCCGAAACGGGAGCCAGTAACAACATCACCGTTAGCGGTGATTATAACTTCGATCAAGTAGGCGAAGGAGCGAAAGATGCCAGCTTCACTTTCGACGGTATCGCCGTAACAAGAGCGAGTAATCAAGTAGACGATCTTGTCGAGGGGCTGGAGATCACCCTTGAAAAAGCGGGTACAACCAACATCACCATAAAAGAGGATAACAGTAAACTCATAGAGGGTATGGAAAAATTTGTCGAAGAGTACAACAAGCTGGTTCAAGGATTTACCGAGAGTACCAAGTTTAACAAAGATCAGAAAACTGCGGGACTCTTTCAGGGTAACTCAGCCATACGATCTGCTGCCTCTATGATCAAAGATGCCCTCATACTTGCTTCTGAGGGTGGAAAAACGATCGGAGACTTCGGACTCGAACAGCAGCGTGACGGCACCCTTAAGTTTAACAAATCCGACTTTGAAGCAAAACTTAAAGAGGATCCTAAAAGCGTTGAAAACTTTTTTCGAGGAACAGATGGAAGAAACGGTGCCTTCAACCGACTCGAGAGTGCGGTATTTGACATCAAAACCAGTTCTAATGGTGTCTTGAAATCGTTGGCAAAAAATCTTGATGACGATGCAACAAGACTCCAAGAACAGCAAGAGGCTGCACAAAAACGTTTAGATGACCGATATAGCATTATGGCACGTAAGTTTGCCGCTTATGACTCTGTAATCGCAAAACTCAATTCGCAGGGAGATACCCTCACAGCGATGATCGATGCAGAACAAGCACAGAATAAATAACAATAAATTACTCCGTTTAAATCTTTTCATTTTCCATCCCATACACTGATTTAGCTTGTCTAAAATAATCATCATCCCACATAGCATTCTCAGGAGCCAGCTTACTTGGAATGTATGTCCCTGAACTCAACATTTCAACTACCTCGCCTTTTGTTCTATTGGAGGAGCATTGTACCTCAGTCTCACTTAGCGAATAAATAAGATTATAAAAAAATATAATATCATCCACTATTACTAAGCCTCCTTGA
>CAZYZD010000056.1:0-14207 GCA_964651755.1 uncultured Sulfurospirillum sp.
TGATTTTTTAAGCGCAGTGCGAAATGCAAAAGCCCGAAAAACGAGGGCTTTTCACCTTATAAGCTATGGCAAGTATCCTCATAATAAACTCTGACTCTATCTCCTGGAACTTTATCATCCCGTACTATTTCATCATGTAAATATAAAATAACCCCCTAAAAAACTTTGGCAATAACTCTACTGTAAACTATCAAGCTTGTACATTCAAACTTCTTTATTTGTTACCTCTGCTTGCTTGAAGTTCAAATTTTGCTATTGAAGGGTTGAATTATAAAAAAATTCTGCACCTGCCTACAATTTTAAAACCTTGTATAGAATTGAATATTTTTAAATTCATGAAAGCATAAAAAGCACCCGTACTTGCGACAATATTACTTAAAACATTTCTGAAAAACTTCTTTTACCTTAAGTGTTAAAGTTAAATTTATATTTGCCGATATAGTAATTGTTAAGTTTTTGTTTAACATTTTGTTATATCATATGTTTTTGAACTAAAGGAGAATTTTTATGAAAAAAATTGTAACAGCACTTACTGCGCTTGCATTTGGTACTACACTTTTTGCCTCTGAAGCTTACATGATCGAAACAACCATCAGTCAAAACAACAAGGTGATTGATTCGGCATCTATTATCGCGCCTTTAAAACAAGCGGGAGCGGTAGAAGCAAACAGAGATAACAACAAATATGAACTCTTAATGGAAGTTGACGAGGAGAATAACGGAGTTGTTACACTCTATACAAATCTCACACTCAACGGTAAATTTCACAAACAAAAAGCGAGAATCCCCATCAAGGAGAAAGTAGCTATCAACCTTGATGATGTCAAGCTGCATGTCCGGGTGATTCCTTACCAGTAAAAGATAATCATACCGGTAGATCAAAACGATTTACCGGTAGAGTAAATGCAGATTTTCAGGCTATATTTGTATAAACTGCCTGTACGTCGTCATCTTCTTCAATTTTGTCGATGATTTTTTCTACATCCTGCATCTGCTCTTCACTTAACTCGATAGGTGAATTGGGGATATATTTCAAAGAGGCTTTTGTCACTTCGATACCTAAATCTTCTACGGCTTTGTTCAATGCACCAAAACTTGTAAAAGGCGCATAAAGCGTTACATTATCGCCTTCTGTTTCCATATCTTCCAAACCGGCATCGATTAGTTCAAGTTCAATCTCCTCAAGATCCATATCATCGGTTTTTTTAAATTCAATAACTGTTTTTCTCGTAAACATGAAATCAAGAGAACCTTTATTTAACGGTTCACCGCCGTTTTTATTAAAGTATGCTTTGATATTTGCAACTGTTCTGGTATTGTTATCTGTCAGACACTCGACAATAATCAAAGAACCATAAGGTCCTTTACCTTCATAATGCACTTCCTGAATCTGATCCGCATCTTTACCGATAGCACGCTGAATCGCTTTATCGATATTGTCTTTGGGCATATTTTCCGCTTTGGCATTTTGAATCGCCGCACGAAGTTTTGGATTCATATCCGGATCAGGACCACCCTCTTTGGCTGCTGCTGTAATTGATTTCGCCAATCTTGGAAAAACTTTGGACATCTTGTCCCAGCGTTTCTCTTTCGCTGCCCGTCTGTACTCAAACGCTCTTCCCATGTATATTCCTCATATATTTTTTGTGGGGATTATAGCAAAGTGTTGATAGATTTTACTTAATACTCCATATGAATAGTTGTCTATTTCTAAATCAGGTAAAGAGCTTTACACACTCTTGCACTCTTAAAGATGCATAAACTGTGACAGGGCAATGATTATGATCACCAGTAACCATGGAAATCTATGGCTTTTGAAAACAAACGGATCAATTTTCAGATAGACTTGATTGAATCCTCTGATACCCAGCCAAAGCCCCAGAAATGCCTTGATGGAAAGTAAAATCTGAAAACGAGTCATCCCCTCTTCGCCAATCTCTCCAAAAACCTGCGTAAACATATAGATACCAGTAAGTACCGTTACAATCAAAGCAGGCGGTACTACTTTACGCACATGTTTCATGAAAGCTTCCCGCGCCTTTTGCGCCTCTTCTGCAGATAAGCTCTGTCCTATTTTGGAAAGAAAGAGGTTGTCTGTAAACAGAAATCCGCCATAAATAAATGCTGCATATAGATGTATTGTATGTATAAGTGTATAAGTGATGGGAAATCCTTTTTTCGTGCAATTATAACATTTGATCATGAAATGTATCAAAAGCTTCTTTTTACCAACTTCTATGCCATTTTTTTGTACACTACCTTAAAAAAAGAGGAACATCATGATACTTTCAACTCCACTTAAAAGTAACGCTATCAAAATCCTTCTTTTGGGTAGCGGTGAGTTAGGTAAAGAGGTAGCTATCGAAGCACAGCGGCTGGGTGTCGAAGTCGTTGCCGTCGATGCTTATGAAAATGCACCGGCACATCTGGTTGCCAACAGTTACCATGTCATCAATATGAAAAACAAAGAGGAAGTTCTGGAAGTGATACGCCGTGAAAAACCGGACTTTATTCTTCCGGAAGTTGAGGCAATCAGCATCGATGCTCTTTTTGAAGCGGAAAAAGAGGGATTTCATGTCATTCCCAACGCCGAAGCTGTCAATAAAACAATGAACCGTAAAAATATCCGGAGATTTGCGGCAGAAGATCTCGGGCTTAAAACAAGCAACTATCTTTTTGTCACTACTTTCGAAGGCTTGATTGAAGCTAGCAAAACCATCGGCTTTCCCTGTGTCATCAAACCTGTTATGAGCAGTTCAGGGCATGGTCAGAGTATTGCCAGAACTGCGGAAGATCTGGCACACTCATGGGAAATCGCAAAAGAGGCAAGAGGTGATGCAAGTGAACTGATAGTCGAAGAATTCATTCCTTTTGACTACGAAATCACACTATTGACAGTACGAAATGAAACGGGTACTGTTTTTTGCGAACCTATCGGACATATTCAGGAAGATGGTGACTATATCTTTTCATGGCAGCCGATGCAGATGAGTGATACAGCACTCAAAAAAGCTCAGGAAATGGCAAAAACCGTTACCGACGGACTTGGCGGCAGAGGAATCTTCGGTGTAGAATTTTTTGTCAAGGGAGATGATGTATACTTCAGCGAACTGAGTCCGCGTCCTCATGATACGGGTATGGTAACGATGATCACTCAGAGTCAGAGCGAGTTTGCGCTTCATGTGAGGGCGGTACTTGGGTTGCCGCTTGATTTTCTCTTTTACGGGGAAGGAGCAAGTGCCGCATATAAATCTGAGACAGAGAGTGTCGCTCCGGCATTTGAAGTAGATGAAAAACTTTTCGACCAAAATACTTTTTTACGCATTTTCGGAAAACCGGAAGCACATAAAGGAAGACGGATGGCGGTGGTACTTACCTATGGTAATGATGCCCTCACAAAAGCAAAAGAAAAAATCAAACTGATAAGAGGAATTTCATGAAACATATCAAAAAAATTGCAGATTATTCGATGATTGGCGGGATGGGAGCTGTTGTGATGACAGCCCTGACAGGTTGCGGAGACAGCGGATTGCCCCCTCAGCAACAGGCACCGCAGGAAAACACTTTCCAGCAGGCAGCCCAGACACAGGGTGCTTTTGTCGTCATTCAGGAAGTTGCACCAAAACAGTACAAAATAGTCGATGAATACCCAAGCTCCGATACCAGAGTCATTCTTAAAACGCTTGACGGTAAAGAGAAAATTCTTACACAGGAAGAGTTGGATGCACTTATCAAAGAAGAGGCAAAAAAAATAGACGAAGGCACTTCCAGGCTGACATCAGGTGAACAGGTAAGTTCCGGAATGGGAGGTATGGGACTGGGTGAAACCATCCTGGCAAGTGCTGCCGGTGCGATTCTGGGAAGCTGGATCGGAAGCAAACTCTTTAACAATCAAAACTATCAGGCGAAAAGACGAACTTCTTATAAAAGTCCACAAACATACGCCAGAAGTAAAAACAGTTTCAATAAAGCGAAAACTACTTCTTCCTCTAAAAAATCAGGCTTTTTCGGAAGTAAAAAACAGACAACTTCCCGTTCTTCCACAACGAGAACAAGAACCAGTACCAGAAGTTCCGGTTTCTTTGGTTCCAAATCGACTGGTTCGAGAAGTTTCGGGGGCTGATAGATGCATCTTTTACAAGTCAAACCTCTGACAACCGAATTTCTTGAATCAATCAACTTTTCATGGCATACAGACTGGGATGACAATACTCCCTATCTGGTAGACAAACTTGTAGAAGTAGAAGAGATCGAAGCAAATGCCTATGCAGATGCTGCCAATGAACTTTACGATATGTTTGTCGAAGCGGGAGACTATGTGATCGACAACAATCTCTTTCATGATCTGAATATCCCTTTTAATCTTGTGGATATTATCAAAGCAAGCTGGGAAAACGTTGTACACTGGCATCTTTACGGTCGCTTCGACTTTGCAGGAGGACTGGATAGAGTACCTATCAAACTGCTTGAATTTAACGCAGATACCCCTACCCTGCTGCTTGATACAGCTATCGCACAATGGGCGATGCTCAAAGCAAATGGTTTGGATGAGCACAGACAGTTCAACAATCTTCATGAATGTCTCAAAGAGAATTTTCAGCGGCTGGTGACGCTGGAAGAGAATGTCGATAAATTCAATGAATATTATGAAGGGTGGAAAATTCTCTTTGCAAGTGTCCGGGATGCGCAGGAAGATGAAGATACTACCCGTTACCTTGAAGCAATCGCAAAAGAAGCGGGTTTTGAAACAGCATTTGCCTATATCGATGAAGTAGAATTTGACGCAGAAGAAGGCATCTTTTACAATGATGTACAATATGACTACTTTTTCAAACTTGTACCGTGGGAGGATATTGCCATTGCAGAAGGTGAATTGGCAGTTATTTTAACACAGATTGTCCAGAATCAAAAAGCTATTATCCTTAACCCCGCTTATACACTGATGTTTCAAAGCAAAGCATTTATGAAAATCCTATGGGATCTTTTCCCTAACCACCCTCTTCTGCTGGAAACTTCATTTGAACCGCTGGAAGGTAAAGCCTGTGTCGAAAAACCGACCTTTGGACGAGAAGGAGAAAATGTCACTATTTATGATGAAAACGGTGATATTGTGGATAAAAAAGAGGGACACTACGATAACTTCAAGATGATTTACCAGGAGAGAGCGAAACTTAACCAGGATGATGAAGGAAACTACTATCAGGCAGGTGTATTCTTTGCTTATGAAGGATGTGGACTGGGATACAGAACCGGTATACGCCCTATTCTGGATGACGATGCCAAATTTGCAGGGCATATTATCAAAGATTGACAAACATTACATCAGAAAGGAGTAGCTGACAAACTACTCCTCCACTTCAGTAACAATCACCTCTTTATAATTTTCAGGCAGCAAAATAATAATATAGGGGTTGGTCAACGCCATCGTAACTAGCTCCCCTTCACCAGGTTTTTTATATAAAATCTTCACTTCGATACTGTTTGCAGATGGTACTATATCCACAAGTTCATAACTATATCCGCCACTGTTCTTTGTACCCATTTTGGCGATGAGAGCAGTACCTTCAAAAACCGGCGCGTCCTCTCCTGTCAATAAAAAATACTCTTGCTCAAAGGCTTTGATATCCTCTTCCTTGTTACTATAATAGAACAAAACCTCTTTTGGAGCATCAAGATAACGTCCGTTATCCTGAGGATACTGACCTGTTTTCAAAATCTGGTATGTTGCAATATTCCTGCTGCTCAAATTATCATCCTCTTTGTTTGATTGCGAAGGAGCACATCCCCAAAAGGTGAAAAAGAGCAAAAAAAGTATTAACAATCTCATGTTATGCATCGTTTCTCCTTTTGGTTCAGTGTAACATAAAAAACTATTTTAGTGTATAAAATTCCAAAAAACTTTACTTTTTTAATCCAAAAAAGACTATTTTGTTTACCTTATGCTACCTATTTCTACATTATACCGAAATTTGGTATCATTAGCAGATGATAAAACTATTGATTGTAGAAGATGATATGCTCTTTGCCCAGACACTGGAAGATTTTTTAAGTGAAGAGGGCTTTCATGTTACACTCTGTCATAACGGTACAGAGGCTGAAACATACTGTTACGAAAACCGTTACGACCTCCTGCTGCTTGACATCAATATGCCGGGTCTGTCAGGACTTGAACTGCTTGATACTTTACGCAAAAGTGAAAACAAAACACCTGCAATTTATCTTACTTCCTACAAAGATAAAGAGACACTTCTTAAAGGATTTGAAACAGGAGCAGACGATTATCTTAAAAAACCGGTTGATCTGGATGAGTTACTGATGCGTATCTATGCACTTTTAAAACGTACCAATAAACGGCTCTCTCTGGTAAAAATAGGGAAGTTCTCTTATGACCGGTCTCAACAGATACTTTTTGAAGAAGAGAAACATTTTCCACTTTCCAAAAAGCTTACTTCGCTTCTGGATATTCTTACACAAGAACCAAACAGCGTCGTTTCTAAAGAGAAAATCAAAGAGCACCTCTGGGGGTGGGATGAAAATCCCAGTGATGGAGCGCTGCGTGTCTATATCAATGAACTGAAAAAGATTCTGGGAAAGGAACATATCGAAAATATCAAAGGAATAGGATACCGTCTTGCGATCTAGAGAATCAGGACTTTTACTTTCACATTTGATTATTATTATTGTTATTGCACTTTTTATTTTAGCTGGCAATACCCTTTTACAGGAAATAATCACCAATGACTATTTCAGAGGTATATTGCTTATCCTGTTTTCTGCCGGGATTTACTATTTCCTCGCTCCTTCTGTTATTGAGCCTTTCATCCAGACTGATGCAAAACTCAAAGAGATGATAGACCATACACTTCATGAACTCAATACTCCCATAGCCACAATTGAAGCCAATATTGCACTTCTTAAACGTACTCTTACAGAAGAGAAAGCACAAAAAAGATTGCACCGTATCGAAGAGGCTGCAAAAAATCTCACCAAACTCTATGAAAGTATCGAATACAACATCAAAGAAAATATTGAACATATCGAAAAGAGCAGATTTTCATTACATGAAATCCTTGAAGAGAGTATCGCAAAATTTGAAGAACTTAAAGGAGATATCCAAATCTATAACAATACGGAAAACATCAGGCTATATACTGATCAAAACGGTTTTGAACGAACGATGGACAACCTCATCTCAAATGCAATAAAATATAATCGTCCCGGCGGTTTTGTCAAACTTTACACCAAAGAGAATAAGCTCTATATACAGGACAGCGGTATCGGTATCGATCCCAAAAATCTCTTTATTGTGTATGAAAAATCTTTTCAGGAGAACCCGACAACAGTTGGTTTCGGTCTGGGACTTAGCATTGTCAAAAATTTCTGCGACCGTGAAAAGATCACTATCAAGATTGATACAAAGAAAGGAGAAGGAACAACTATATCTCTGGATCTGCAAAATATTTGTGCATAAAAATATTTCGGAGATTTAGTAACTTCTACGTTTATCCCGAACATAGAGTGCAGAACGGTGATCTCCCCGCTTCTGAACTTCAAACAGATCAATCGCACGGATTAGTTCACCCCAGCTTCTGTACCCAAAGTTTCTTGGATCATATGAGGTATTGTTGGAGATATGATTTCCGACATTGGCAAGATACGCCCATCCCTCTTCATCTTCAGTACTCTCTATGGCATGACGAAGCGCATTTAAAAGTTTGGTATCTTTTTTGAGTTCCTGATTGGATTTTTTACGATCTTTTCCAGTGGTTTTAGCAGAACTCTCCTCCTCTATATCACCAAGATTTTCCAAATATAAAAACCGTGAACAGGCATTGACAAAAGGCATCGGTGTCTTTTTCTCACCAAAACCGTACACTTTCAGACCATTGGCAAGAATACGCATCACCAGCGGAGTAAAGTCACTGTCACTGCTGACAATACAAAAGGCATCCAGTTCTTTGGTAAAAAGAAGTTCCATCGCATCGATTGTCATTGCCATATCCGAGGCATTTTTACCTTTGGTATAGTCAAACTGCTGAACCGGCTGAATGGCATATTCATGAAGTACTGCTTCCCAGCCTTTGGACTTGGGACTTTTCCAGTTACCGTAGGCACGGCGAATATTGACAACACCATATTTTGCAAGTTCTGACAATATAACATCGATTTTAGAGGCAGGTGCATTATCTACATCGATAAGCAGAGCTATTTTTTCTTCTGATTTTTTCATACATTTACTATACTTGAAAGCCTATTAAAGGGTTCTTACTATTCAAAACTTCACACATACAATCAAAAAGATTTGCATAAATATACATCCTTTGTATAAATTAATAAAATTACTCTAAAATAGTAAATATAATATATAAGAAAAATCAAATAATCCGATTATACTTATAATAAAAAACAAAATTTTGTATAAAGAGACCCTATGCTGTTTAGAAAAGCCGACTGGAAATCATTTCTTTCAACCAGAAGATACGATGAAGAGTTACGACAATCCGCTACAAGAATACTCTTTTTCACCTCTTTGTTATTAATTCTCGGTTTTTCATATCCCCAATACCTGCAAGAGAGCTCTTTGCAATGGGGAATTGTCATTTATGTATTTTATATCATAGTGCACACTACCTGGATTATCCAAAAGTCAGGTAAATACTTTTTCAGACGGGTGATTGCCATTATTACCGATTTGGGATTTCTCAGTTTTTTAATTTATAAAATGGATATCAGTGCTATCATTCTCTACCCACTGACAATTTGGATCATTATGGGCAACGGCATCCGCTTCGGAGACAAATACTTTTATATAGCGCTTAGTACGGGTATTCTCTTTTTATCGGCAGCTATTTACTTTAATCCTTTCTGGTCTACACACATTGACCTGGGATTGTCGATGGTTATCGGTCTCACCCTCATCACTCTGCTCAACAAAAAAACATTAAGTCGTATCAATCTAATACACAAAACACTTGATAACAGTCTGCAAATACGTGTAAGCGAACTTGAAAGAGAATATCATCATGATACACTAACAGGATTGAAAAATCGTCTTGCTCTGGAAAAAGCGCTAAAAGAAGAGAAATTCACAGGATTAATGGTAATTGATATTGATGGTTTCAGAAATATCAATGAACTTTACGGTATGCATACAGGAAACCAGCTATTACAAAGTTTTGCAAGAAGCATGAAAGATTTTATAAAAGATAAACCATTTGAACTGTATAGAATCTACAGTGATGTATTTGCCCTCAAAGCAAAAACAGAGTTCATCGATCTCGATTTTTATGAAGAGACTATCGAAGAGTTGTTTGCATTTGTAGAGAAGATGCAGCCGGGACTTAACAATACCAATGATGCCATTAAACTTGATATTACAATAGGTATCTCCCTGGAAGAAGAAGATGCTCTAAACAAAGCGGAGATGGCACTGAGTTTTGCAAAAGGGCATGCAAAAAAATTTATTGCTTATAGTAAAATGATTGACAAAAGCAAAACTATCCATCAACTACTCCAGCGTAAAAATGAAATCAAAGATGCAATTATCTCTGACAATTTTATACCTGTATTTCAACCTATCGTAAATCGTTCCAGGGAAGTTGTCAAATATGAAGCATTAATCCGAATGCGTAAAATCATAGAAGGTAAAGAACAGTTACTTTCCCCATATTTTTTTCTCGATGCTGCTGTCAAAACCAAACAGTATGAAACACTGACACTGATCATGATAGATAAAAGTTTTACCTATATGAATGAACTCGGTAAAGCTTTTTCTTTGAATCTCTCTTTTAACGATATGCTTAACGAAAAAGTCCTGAATGCTTTAAAATCAAATATAGAAAAATATAACATTGGAAAGCAACTAACTGTAGAGATTTTGGAAAGTGAAAATGTAGACGATTATGTTGTCATAAACAATTTTATCACTGAATTTAAAAAAATGGGAGTCCTGATAGCAATAGACGATTTTGGAAGCGGCTTTTCCAACTTTACACATGTCTTTAAACTTGAGCCAGATATTTTGAAAATTGATGGATCATTAATCAAAAATATCGATAATGATAAAAAATCCTATGAGTTTGTCAAATCGATTGTCCAACTGGCAAAAGCATTGCAGATTGAGACACTTGCAGAATTTGTTAGCAGTGAAGAGATTTTCAAAATCACTTATGATTTAGGAATTGACTACTTTCAGGGATATTACTTTTCAGCACCTGTCACCTATGAAACACTTGCTTTTGAGAAAAAAGAGAATAAGGTATAAGTGTCATTGATACACACTATACCTTATCTTATATCTACCAGTCTATAATATTCATATTATTACGTGGTGAAACAACCATATCTACTGTATGACCTACACTACCCTTTCCTCCCCAGGATTTCTCTTTGGGAGTAAATATCGCTGTAAAACTATGATTATTCGCCGTCGCATTAAAACGATTAAAGACAAGATACTTTTTAGGTTTATATTTAATGCGCACTACACTCGGTGACTTCGCACTTTCAATATGCAATATATTATTACTGGTATGAGAAACGGCACTCAAAAAACCGTTATAGTTAGCGGTAATACCGGCATAAGTTCCAAAACCATTCAACGATGGAGGCACGGAAAAATCACTATATGTCTCATTGATATTTTTCAATATATACCAATAGATGCTGTCTTTACTCTCTTCCAGTCCATCAAGTCCAAATTGTGTACGATTGGAGTCTTTACAATATACTTCATAAAAAACATGAGCATCGCCTTTATTACCAACTATCTTTTGGTCAGGAATATGCGCTCTGGCATATAAAAACTTCACAGTTGTTGGATTATATTTCGTTTTTGTAAGTGTAGAGGACGGCACCATTGCTGTCACATCCTTAATCGTAAACAAAAGAGGTTCACGGGGAACATCTACATCTCTTTTCAAACTAAATTCTGCTTTTTTTATTCCAAGACCAAATTTAAAAAGTGTTTTTTCCAGTTTATATCCTGAAAAACTATTGTCTCCAATATCAATATTTGAGGGAAGTGTTGATAAAGAAGTAGCATATGTATCATTTTGATCTTTATATTCTCCAACTATTTCATATCCACCACTTTCAATACTCTGAGATAAATAGTTTATCCGTAAAGAGATATCTTTTGCATAGTCGCATTCGGCTGTAAAATTTTTAACATTATCTCCAGTTTTATTGAGCAATGAAACAGAGACATTGAATTTCGCACTCATTTGACGATCCGGATCAGTATGATTATAGTCATTGAAATAGGTATATTGATTTACATTATCCCCATTTTCCAGTTCCCACTCAATTGAAATATCTGCCGGTTTTATTTCCGAAGAAACAATAGTTGCTCCTCTAATAAATCTTTGCGCTGCGGAAGTATCATCACGATCAATTGAGGCAAATTCTTTGGTATCGATTTCATGTATTTTAAAAGTCAACTCCCCGATATCCGCATAACTTACTTCACTTTTCGTTTCACCCTGAGTGAAATTATGTTTTTGAATATTGATAGAGCCACCATGATTACATCCTTGTCCACTTTTCGTTTCATTTGCTTCTATAGTATAAACTGTTGTATCTTCTGCATAATTCGTGATAATGTTATTGTTTCTATCAACTGCCTGTAATGTAAGATTAAAGTCTTCTCCCGCTACAAGATTACTACTGTCTGGAGTAATCTTGTAAGCATATGGTCTGATTGCAAAATGATCTGTGGACGAAACAGTATGTACAACATTGTTCTCATCTGTATACTGCACTTTTACTACAACATCTTTAAATGCTTTATTTTGATAATTTTGATTCCTTTGCATTGGCAAATCAAACCAACGGAATATAGATGGCTGAAAAGAAATATTCATATGCGTACTATTTTCAAGAACCAAACTTCTCCACATTGTGATCTGGTTTCCTTCTGAAAAGAAAGCCACTTTTATATTGTCTATATCTGTAGTTTTAAATTGTGTTCCATTTTCATCCAGAGAAGCAAAAGTCAGATTAATATCTTCGCCAACTATCTTTGTTTTAATAACCTGGTGGGAGATAGACTCATCTTGATCCCAGATATTGAATTTTACATTTGGACTTGAATCATTTCCATCTTTTTTACATTTATACAATCTAAAATAATCAATTTTTATAAAAGAATCTCCGTCACCTGCATAAGCTTTTAAATTCAGCTTATTTGCACTCTCTGGTGCTTTGCCCAAATTCATAGTATATTCTGCCAATCCATTATCATCAAACACCCAGTGATCTACGTTTTGTGACTTTTCAGAACCAGAATCAAATTTCACTATCACTTTTTGATTTTTATATGTTGAATCACTAGTATCGCTCACACGATTCTTTTTGACAGAATAAGCACCCATAAATTTGAGCTGATACTCTACATTTGGTTCAATAGTAATATCTTGACTTAGTGTACCTTGATCCCACCCATAAACATAAAATGCATTATGGGCACTATATGTACTTCCTTTTTCAAAATTAATATGGCTCCAATTATTAACACCGTTATCAAAATCAGAATTTGGAATAGATACCTCTTCTATAATTCCAGAGGTACAAAAACCATCAGAAGGTGGAGGAGGTGGGACAGAAGCATTCGGACATCTGGCACCATCACCTGAAGTAATCATCTGTGACGAAATATCACTAAATGGGTGAGCAACAGGATTTATAGACGAAGGGTTAGATACATCGATACGATAGACCTTTTTATCGTCATTTTTATAAAAGTAGAAATATCCATCTTTATCGAAGAAACTGATAACACTATACGTATTTTGAAGCCCAACAGAACCAAGATTTTCAACATTACCTGTATCTGGATCAATACGATACAAGGAGTTATTTACAGCATTTATCGTATAGATCTTTTTATCTTTAGGATTGAATGCAAAATCTGCAGAAATAATTTTTTTAACATTTCTAGGATATTGCAAAACCAGTTTTGATAATAACTTCATTTTTGAAACATCAATTCTTTGAATTTCTAACAATACATCAGAACTATCTCTACTATCTCTTCCACCACGCCATCTATGCCTGTTTTGATGTCCATTTCTGCTGTTTGTACTTCCTCTACCATGTCCACCTCGACTACTGCTTGTTGTATCTTCCTGTCTATTGGCAAGATAGTAAATACCATCAAAAGAGACATCTCCCAAATAATAAACTTCATTTGGCAAACCATCTATTTTATAGCGTTTTTTATGGAAATCTGCATCAATACGTACAACAAAATATCTATCTTCATCGGAATCTGATTCGTAATCACCATATTCAAAACCATAAATATAGTTATCTTCTACATTATAACCTGTTGCATTTATATGTGAGCCTTCAATTTTTTTGACCCGCTCTATTTTACCATCCGTTAAACTCATATTATAAGCATTTGCAAATGGATCATCTTGATCACTTCCGAAGAGATAAGAATTTATACTACATGTAAAAGGTTTACCTTCCGGTTTTACAGGCTCTTCCACTTTAGCATTTGGACATCTTGCCCCGTCACCACCTCCGGATTTATTATCAGTTTCTGCAAAAAGCTCTGCTTTATATTCTTCTTGAGCAATTTTTATTTTATATATTTTTCCTGTTGATCCATAAAAATAGAGATTTCCATCTACGTCAAATACAAATGTATGGTAGTGTACTTCTACCCCAGGATTGGCTTCTCCAAGATCCGTCACCTGACCATTTGCCGGATTTATTTTATAAAGATGGTTATATGTATTATCTTGTTTTTCACTGATTCCATATAACATATTATCTTTTGGATTAAACGCAAAATCACCGAAATTTGCCGTTGAAACACTCTCTCCTTCTTTTAACGTCACAGGCTCTGAGTATTTTGGTTTAGCACTATTCAAATCAATTTTATATAGTTTGCTATCGTTATGTTTTTTCAGATATAAAATACCATCCTGTGAAACATCACCTGCATAATATTTACCCTTTGGAAGATTATCTATTTTATATCCTACGACGTTAAAATCTGCATCTACTTTAATCACTTCATTGTTATTGATATCATATCCCCAAATAAGATCATCTTTGATATTGTACCCTGCACCATTGATAAAACGTGAATCAATCATACCAACCTGTTTTGTTGAACCATCTGTCAAATTAATGGTATGTATTTTGGAAGGATTTTTACTATTAAATAGATAGGCATCTTGAGAACAAGTAAA
>CAZYZD010000057.1:0-13838 GCA_964651755.1 uncultured Sulfurospirillum sp.
TTGTTTTAACTCATCTTCGAAAGTAGCAAGTTTTTCTTTTTGTGTGTTAAACTCATGGGTAAGTTCTTGAAGTTTGTTTTGCAGTTTATCGTGTTGTGTTTGAAGTGTTTCCTTTTGCTCCAAAATTCTCTCATGTCTTGCTTGAGTATCGTTGAGTAATATTGTCTCTTTTTCAATCTTTGTTTCTATCTTTTGCAATTTATTTTTTTGTTCATCAATTTTTTGAGTAAGGCTTGAAACTGTATCAAATCCTATTTCATCTTTAATTTGATCGTAACGTTGTGTTTGCATTTTTAAAATAGAAGCAACTGAACTATACTCTCTTTCACTCTGTTGGGTTGTTTCGCGTAGAGCATCAAGACTCTTTTTTAGTATATTTATATTGTGTTCTTTTTCATGAATTTGTGCATTAAGCTTTTCTACTGATTGTTGTTTTTTCTGGATATTTTCATAAATTTTTTTATATTCAGTTTCTAAAACTTCAGTTTGTTCATTGCTGTGAATAATATTGTCAGTCAGCTCATTGATTTTAGGCTGAAACTCCTCCTTTGTAGAAAAAAGAGTATAAAGATATCCTGTAATTAAACCTGTTAATAAAACCAAACCAAGACATATTTTAAATGCCATTAGTAATTCTAACATCTATATCTCCTCATTTGTAATATGTCTCTTTTTAAAAAGTTTTTTTGCAAATTTATCAATCCATCTGGCGTGATCATTTTTTTGAATGATACTATCAATCTCTTTTGTTTTTGTATTAGGTATATGAAATATTTTTTGTATTGCTTTATTTGTAACTTTTGTTGTCTCATTGTCAGATAAAGTTGCATACTCTTTGATTGCATACTCATAATTGAGTGCTCTGATTTTCAACTCTTCTGTTTCTTCTGTAAGTGTTTTGATAGTATTACTGTATTTTTGTTCAATTTTTTGTAATGTTTGATTTGTTTTTAAAAGTTTTGCTTTTAAATTTGTTATTTTTTCATTTAATGCTTCTGTTTCTGAACGTAAGGATTTTCGAGCCTCTTTGAGTTGATCGATATCGACACGGTATGCTTCTATAAGTTGTTGTTTGTCAGTTAGAGTGTTTTCAAGCGAAGATATTTTTTCTTCATTCGAAACAATAATATCTCTTAGTGTTTCTAAATCTTTTAATTCTGAGGAGAGATGTATAATGTCGTCTTTGATTTCAAGAATCTTTTGATCTGTTGATCTTATTTTTTCTTTAAATAGATCTTTTTTGTTTTCCAAAGAAGAGATTTCTTGTAAGATATCTTCTTCCTTGCTTGATAGAGAATTAGAATATTCTTTATTTGTTTTATATTGTTTATGGATATCATCGTATTCAGATTGAATTTTTTGTTTTTTTTCAAGTGTTTGCGTGTAGAGATAAGCAGCTTTTTTATCTTCATCTTCAAGCATAGCGATTTTTTCTTCATACTTTTTTTTGTATGCATTTTTGCGTAAAAGATGTATAATAAAAAAACCGGCTAAAAAAGCAAATATAAAAAGTATTATAATCATTTGCATTTGTTCACTCATGACTTTTCTCCTTCTTGATCTCTATTTCTACACGACGATTTTCTTTTGCATATGGGTTTTTAGAGATGGGGTTCTCTTCTCCATAACCTACTGCTTCAAGTACTGGTACTTTTATATGGTGGTCAATAAGATAGTTACGAACTTTTTCAGCTCTTTTTTGACTCAAAAGTTTATTATATGCGGCAGAACCACTGGCATCTGTATGACCTGAAATTTTAAGCTGGGCAATCTCTTCACTGGTTCGGTTGACTATATCTATGATTTTGTCAAGAATCTTTTTACTTTCCAGTGTTAAATCATTGCTATTATGTTTAAAATATATTGGATTATTTTTAAGTAATGCATTGATGTCTGCTTGTACTTTCTGGATGTTTCTTTTTTGTACATCTTCAAGTGTCACTTCAGGTTTCTCAGTTGTGATTTTATGAGTTTCCTCTGTATCCATTTTTATTTTTTCATTGCGAGGGATCTCATTTATGAGAGAAGTTTTTTGTTCTTCAATCTCTTTTTTTGGTATAACAGAAAAATCTTTTTGGATATCGAATCCCATAGCTTCAAATGCATTGAGAATTTTATTTATAGTTTCAATAGATGATTTATCAGAAAATTCTCCTGAAATGGAAATTTTGTGATTTTCTATTTTTATAGAAACGTTTTTTACATGATTATCACGAATAAAATCAATTAATTGAAATATCTCTTCTTTCCATGGTGCTTTTTCTATATTATCTTCAAAATGCAATGCTTTGGTACAGAGTGGTTCCTGACAGTAAGAGTTGAGTTTTTCAAGAAATGGATCTTCTTTATCAGTACTATTAACAGATAGTTGTAAATTTTCCATAGGAGAGTTTTGATAAATAAAAGAAGAAGTCTGTTTATCTTGAATAGCTTTTGCAGACTTATTTTGTTCTGGTAGTGCTTGTTGCTTTTTTAGTTCACTTTTTTGCTGGACTTGATTTTCTTGTTCAATAACTATATCTGTTTTTTGTTCTTGGGAAGGTGCTTTTTTAAGAATTTGCTGATTGTTATGTATACAGCTATAAGCGATAAAAGTGCTGATAATTGCACCAAGCAGTAATATCAATTTGCTTAGCATAGATTGCTCCTGTTGACATAGTAAGAAACTTTTTTCAGGTAGATATAGATTAATTGAAAAAAGACTTCTCCAATTAAAAACATGATACTTAATCTATGTCGTTTTTATGCTGAAATATTCATAAGAAAATGAAAGCTAAATAAAATTAATTACGTAATCCGAACTTTTTTGTTTTATATTTTAAAATATTACCATTGTCGTTTGCAAAATATATATGACCATCATCGTCAAAAGCAATACCTTCTTGTGCAAATTTTGGCAATTTTACGACAAAGTCAATTTTTTGTTTTTTTAAATTATATTTATATAATTTATTGTTGCTGTCACTGACCATATAGATATTTCCATTTTTATAAAATAATCCTGCAATATCTTTGGGTCCGGGATCGATTAGCGATAGAATAGGGGTCTTTTTATGATTAAGATCTTTAATTAATATTATAACAGAGGGATCTTTTTGTGGGTATTTGCGGTAAGATTGATTGCTGATGTAGATATTACCTTCAGCATCCAGTGTAATACCTTCGAGACCAAACTCTTTGTCTTTAACAAGGATTTTTTTCCCATTGTAAGAACGTTTTACAGAAATCTTTTTTTCTACATTTAAGGTTTTTGGATTGATGATGAGAATATTATCATTTCCTTCTTCTATAGCAATTAAACGATTGTTTTTTAAGTCGCAGGCGATACCTTCAAGATCATAATTGCCTATATGTTTTTTACGGACTATTTTGCCTTTTTTAGTCAATTCATAAACACTACCTCTATCACTCACTACATAGAGCTTTCTTGTAAATTCATTATAGCAAATACCGGATGCCTCTGGAATGTTTGCGATGATATGATTTTTTTTACGTTCACCTCCACATGCACTAAGTCCAATTAGTAAGATAAACAAAAAGATTTTTATATTCATATGATTTCCTTTTAGAGTAAAATTTACCATAGCATATTATGGATGAAGAATTTGTATATTTATACTTAGATTATCTCTATTTTAATACTAATCTCTAACTCGTTATGTTTGTGTTATAATTCAATTTTAAATCCACTCAAGGAGTAAAGTATGGTACCAGAAGAGATTAAAAAGTTTTCAGACATAAGAGCAAAAGCAAGAGCATATTTATGTTATCTTCTTAATCGTACAATACCAAATTATTTACCAAACCCAGAGTTGGATATTATAGTAAGAGGATTGAAAAATATAGAAAAAGAACTTCCAAAATTTCAATCTATCTATGTCTTAGATGCTAAAGGTGTTCAGGTTATTCATAATCTTTCTCGAAATCCGGAATATCGTGTAGGAAAAGGTTTGAACCGAAGTGCCAGAGCATATTATTACAGAGTTGCTAGAGAGAAAAAATGTATTTTAACAAATCCCTATCCTTCTTTGTTAACAAATGATTTAACTGTTACAGCTGCTTATCCTGTATATGATGCAAATAAAAAATTACGTTATATAGTTTGTATTGATATTGCTTTACATGATTTACTGAAAATTACTCAAGAAACTTCTTTGGAGTCAGTTTTTCACTATATGAGTAAAATATCATATACACTTTTTTCTGCTGCACTATTTTTTGTAGCATTTTTACTCTTTTTTCATGGACTTCAGAGTATCTTTTTGTATGGTTTTTCAATTGAAAAACTTGAAATCAAGCAGATGTTTGAAGCAACAATTCTCATAACGCTCTCTTTGGCAATATTTGATTTGGTAAAAACAATTTTTGAAGAGGAAGTATTGGGGCATCATCTTGGGAAAAACAAAGATATACACCGTACAATGATACGTTTTTTAGGATCGATAGTAATTGCTCTCTCTATAGAAGCATTAATGCTTGTTTTTAAATTTGCTATTATGAGTCCAGAAAAAATAAAATATGCTGTTATGCTGATAGGAGGTGTTGCTATACTGCTTGCAGGATTGGCTTTTTATCTGAAATCTACTGAACTTCGTGCACGCCAGGGGGATGATGATTGATAGAATATTTTTTTACTTGTCCTTATTGCTGGGAGAGAATTTCAATGCTTTTAGATCCTGATATGAGTGAAGAAGTTTATATAGAAGATTGTCAGGTTTGTTGTAATCCGATTGAAATATATTTTAAAATCAAAGATGAAAAAGTTAAACTCTTTGAAGCTAAAAAGCTTCAATAGAGTTTAAATAAGTTAAATAAGGTGTTTGCTTACCATCTGTACAATTTGATGTTCCGGTAAAGCACCACTGACACGGTCGACTTCCTGACCGCCTTTAAAAACTATAATCGTTGGAATACCGCGTATACCAAATTGTGCAGCAGTAGTTTGATTTTCTTCTGTGTTAACTTTGATAAATCTTGCTTTAAGAGGAAACTGTAAAGCTGCAGCTTTAAATGCAGGTGCCATCATACGGCAGGGACCGCACCATTCAGCCCAAAAATCAACCACTACCGGAATATCATTTCCCTGGATGTGCCTTGAAAATGCAGAGTTATCTACGTCTTTGGGAGTAGTATCTAAAAGAGAACCTTTACAATGACCGCAATTTGCTTTTTTGTAAGTTTCTTTAATAGGAACGCGATTGATATGTAAGCAGTGTGGACAGACAACATTGATCATGTAGCCTCCTTTTATAGTTAAAATTTGGGTTTAGCACCCAAATTTTAACATAGGAAGGTTAATAGTTATTTGATGTAGTCAGATGCAGCGCGGAATCCAATGTTTGGATTTTTGAAATCAAGCCCATATCCAAAATCAGCGGTTGCGATACCATTATCCTCAGTTGCAAGATTTTCATTATCGGCACCACCTCTTGTCATTATAATATAATTCGAAGTATTTGTACTGTTCGCAAATCTACCATCAATTTTTATATAGATACCGATGCCTGTATCTTTATCGAGTATTGTATTGTTTAAAGTAGGTAGCCACCATGCAGGAAATAGCGTTTTAATTCTGGTTGCATTAAAACTTTCTGTTCCCTGTGGTAAATTTTTATCTTTTGATATCAGTGTTCTGGTCCATTCTGCATTACTTGCTGCCAACTCATTTACATTTCTTGAATATTTTTCTTCTACGTTTGCATCATATGCCAAAATAGAATTTGTTAGCAGGTAGCTATCTTCAGGCTTTAGAATATTATCTTTCCAGTTATTGGCGTTATTGATAATCAGTTTTACCATATGAGTCCATTGCGTATCTGTTGGAATAGATAATTTCCATGCAGCAGGTATATTTGCAGGAGCTGAATTTTCCGCAATAAATGCGGCATCATATGGATAAATATCTGCAGCTTTTGTACCTGTTGTGAAATTTACTTTAATGTGAGAATTGTTATCGCTTGACGGTGTAAGAGAAGCTGGAATACCTTCGGTTTCAAAAAGTTTGAATATTGTTGAAGCTTCAGGCATGTTTGTATTGGTAATAGCTGTATTTGTCCATCGTGCTTCTCTCTTTGCAACCCAAAAACCACCTTTATTGTCAATGGCAGGAACATAGATAAAACCAGCTTCCTCCATACTTTTACCTTCATCTGTTTCGTATATCCATTTTGCTCTGTCATTTCTATTAAGCGGGTTGGTTTTATCGTCAATTGTTTCAGTTTTGTTTTGTTTAGTATCCCAATCACTATCATTCATAGCATCAAGAGCATCTATTTTGTCACCAATATCAGTGAAATTATTATGATGGGTATTTGCTGCTGTTTTTCCTTCAAAATCTTTTATCGAAATGGGAGTGTCAACTTTAAGAGTACCGTTTTCGATAGTATATTGTTTATGTCCAGCTGTTAGTACGTCACCAGTTTCAGATATTGTTTCATCTTCATAAGTTCCGACTACTTCAATTCCATCGGTAACTCCATCTTTATCGGTATCGTTAGATTTAGGATCAGTTCCTATGATTTTAACTTCAAGTCCGTCGTCTAAACCATCACCATCACTGTCTGGATCTCTTGGGTCAGTGCCAAGATCTACTTCCTCACCATTTGTAAGCTGATCACCGTCTTCATCTCCGGCAGGATCAAGATCACCGGATGGGTTTATAGGATTAGTATTGTTGTTTTCTAGGAAAATAGCTCTGTCGTCCACACATCCTGAAAATGATACCATATACGTACATACCAGTACGGATAATAAACTTTTTGTAATTATATCTTTCATTATTTCTCTCCTGCATCTATGTATTGTGGGTAGGTAAGTCTGACTTCTGTTCTTCTGTTGAGTGCCATACCCTCTTTGGTTTTGTTAGAAGCAATCGGTTCTCTTTCTCCTCTACCTTCTGTAGAGAGTCTTGAAGCACTTACACCATATTCGATGAGAGCGTCTCTTACTGCTTTAGCTCTTCTTTTTGAAAGTGCCATATTGTATTGATCAGATCCTCTCCAGTCGGTATGACCTATGATGTGTACCAGACTACCTTTGTTTTTAATCAGGAAGTCAGCAAATTTTTTAACTAATGGTCTGGAATAATCTGTAATATAAGCTTTATCTGTTTCAAAGTGGATCATAAGATTTGCTTTAACAGGGCAGCCTTTATCATCAACACTAAAATCACAAGGTGTGTTTGGACATTGATCTATTTCATCTTCTACACCATCACGGTCACGATCCGGTCCATCTATTTTGATAGGGCATTCATTTCCTTCAAGAGAAGTGATAACTTGTTCTTTGATGATCTCCGTTTTTGGCTCCGGAAGAGGACAACCTGAACCATCTACTCTGACACCTTTTGGTGTATCTGGACATTTGTCAAACCGATCCATAACACCATCTCCGTCACTGTCAATAAATTCAACTTTCTTTTCTTCGTTAAGAATTCTGCCAAAAGGTACAGAAAAGCTTAAAGTAGTAATGACTTCATTGTCTTCGGATTTACTTTTAATAGTTTCTCCTCCAAGAATTTGCAAAAGTCTCGCTTCTAATCTTATGATAAAAGAGTTGTTTTGAAAACGGTACCCAAGACCAGCGCCACCTTGTATGAAAGGGTGACTTTCAAAACCTTTTGTTTCATCGGTAACATATTCGTAGCCTGCACCGACTAATGCATATGGAATAAATGCTTCTGCATCTTGCATTTCATATACACCGTTGATAGAGGCTTTTAAAAGAGAATTTACTTCATCCGCTTTTAAACCGTTTATCAGTGCATCTTTGTCTGTGATACGTACATATTCAAAGTCAAACCGTGGCTTTACGGTATAGTTATTCATTTGAAAGTTGATACCGAAAGTTGCATCTTTGAGTTTTATGCTGCTATCGTTTTTGATAGATGTTGCACCAAATGTTCCTGCAAGATCATAGGCTCTGAGATTTTTTACTTCAGCGTGAAGCATTGATGTAGCCAAGATAGAAGTGGTCAATATTGCCCCGGCAATCACTTTTTTCATCCGCAATCCTTTAATATTATATTTTCTAAATAGATTCATTCTACTCCTATTTAGTTAAAAAAAAGCATAAATTGTCAAGATAATTACAATTATTTTTTACTTAATATAATATACTAATTAAAATATTTACTTATATTTTTTATTAAGTCATTTTTAAGTAATTTTATCCGCTCAGGAAATTGTGAAGTGTTGAAAGTTTCTTGCCTTTTTGCGAGTTGGATAGTATGTGTGGAAATTTGTTCATGAAGTTGATCTAGTGAAAATTTGCCATCAAGGTAAGCAAGTGTTTCTTTAATTCCGATTGCTTTCATAGGAGTCGGTAGACGGGTATACTTTCTTTCGAGATAAAATATCTCATCTATAAGTCCTTTTGCAAGCATTTGTGAAGTTCTTTCTTTGATACGTTTTTTGAGTATTTCTCGTTCTATTTGAATATCGAAGACAGGAATATTTTTCAACAATGGTTTACGTTTATTCTTTGCAAAAAAGTTTGTAGCATTTATACCGGTTTCAAGATAAATTTCATACCATTTTTGGATACGATAGCGATCTGTAGGTGCGATGTTGTTTGCATAGGCTGGATCTTTTTTTTGGAGGAATAGATAAGAGTCAGCAAGGTTATGTAGTCGTGTGTCTAATTCTGCTTTTTTATTTTTTGAGAGGGAAATTTTAGGAGAAAGCCCTTCTATCATAGATTTGAGGTAAAAACTTGTACCTCCAACAATAATAAGATGTTTCGTTTCTGAGAGACTTATTTTTTTTGCTTCTTCATAAAGATTAAAAAAAGTTGCAGCACTAAAATAGGTATCGATAGTAAAAATATCGATACCAAAATGTTTAATACCTTCTCTTTCACTCAATGAAGGTTTCGCAGAAACAATATCAGTTTCTTTGTATATTGCCAGAGAATCCAGAGAAAGGATATTTGCATTATATTTGTGTGCAAGTTCTATAGCGAGTGCAGATTTTCCAGAAGCAGTAGGTCCTAGTATTGCGATTTCTTTCATAGTAAGAATTATAACAGAAATTTCATTATGAAATATTTTTTTACCTTTTGGATAGTTTCGATATACTTCTTTTATGCAAAAGTTAGAAGTTTTAGAAAAAGTTTTTGGGTTTAATAGTTTCCGTTCTTTTCAGGAAGAGGCAATAGATGCAATCATAAAGGGGAAAGATCTTCTAATGATACTGCCAACAGGTGGAGGAAAATCACTTTGTTATCAGCTTCCATCGCTTTTGATGAAGGGTGTGACAGTAGTAATTTCACCGTTAATTGCGTTGATGCAGGATCAGGTTAGAGGTTTAAATGAAAATGGTATTCGTGCAGCTACTATTAATTCAGATATGAGTGATGAAGAGCGTCAGGAAGTATTTTCAGCACTGAAAGAAGGGAGTATTAAACTTCTGTATGTAGCTCCGGAACGGATGAGTGCTCCAGGTTTTATTTCCTTTTTAAAGACACTTGATATTAATTTTTTTGTTATTGATGAAGCACATTGTGTGAGTGAGTGGGGACATGAGTTTCGAGCAGATTATCGTAAATTACATTTATTAAAAGAAAATTTTCCGTCTATACCTGTAGCGGCTTTTACAGCAACTGCAACACCAAAAGTAGAAGAGGATATTTATGCTGCATTGAAGTTGAATGCACCTCTGAAACTACGTGCCGGGGTTTTTCGTAAAAACTTGACGATTCGAACCCAAAAGCGTGTTTCAAACGGTAGAACACAACTGTTGAATTTTTTGCAGACACACCGTGATGAAAGTGGTATTATTTATACATTTACGCGAAAAGAGACAGAACAGTTGGCAGCTTTTTTGCAGTCTCGAAATATCAGGGCAAAAGCCTATCATGCAAGACTTCCTGCAGAAGAGAAAAATATGGTAATGAAAGACTTTATGTATGATAAGATTGATATTGTTGTTGCAACAATTGCTTTTGGTATGGGTATAGATAAAAGTAATATTCGTTTTGTTGTGCATACTTCACTTCCAAAGACAATTGAAAACTATTATCAGGAGATTGGAAGGGCAGGGCGTGATGGTTTGGAGAGTGAAACATTGTTGCTTTATACCAAAGGGGATGAAATTCAGAAAAGAGAGTTGATGGATAGTGTAGAAAATGATGCATACAAACAGGTATTATATGAGAAATTACAGACAATGTATCGTTTTGCACTAAGCAGTTCATGTAAACATCGACTTTTGGGTGTCTATTTTGGCGATAAAAGTGAAGCGTGTGGTAGTAAGTGTGACAGTTGTCTGAAATCACCAGTGGAACAGATTGATATTACTAAAGAAGCACAGATGTTTCTTTCAGCAATTTATCGTACAGGTGAGCGATTTGGGCAAAATCATATTATAGATATTCTTAGAGGATCTACTGCACATAATATCATTAAATTTGGGCATGAAAAGCTCACTGTTTACGGGATAGGAGAGATTAGAAATAAAAATGAGTGGGGAATGATTGCTGACCGATTATTTGAACTTTCTGCTATTAATCTGGGAGAGCATCGGGCACTGAAACTTCAGAAAGAGGCTATTGCTATTTTAAAAGGGCAGGAAAAAGTCTGGATAGATGAAGATAAACTGGGGAATATCTCAAAACAAAAAATTATTGATGTTATTGAAAAAGATGAAACTTTTGAAGCATTTCGTTCTTTGCGTCTGAAAATCGCTACTGAAAACGATGTACCGGCATATTTAGTTTTTAGTGATAAAACACTTTATGAACTTTCTGCCAGATTACCTAAAAGTAAAGAAGAGATGTTGGAAGTAAATGGTATTGGTGAAGTGAAATATGAACGTTATGGAGAGTTATTCCTTAAGCTTAGTAAAAGTTTACAACTATAGAAGAGGGGATATCCCCTCCTGAATTATTTTTTTAATTGTGCAAGTTGATCTGGTGTAAGTACATTTTGTGTCTCATAAATACATTTAATATGTGCCATAGTTGCAGAGGCTTTGAGTTTAGCTATGGTATCAACTTTATTTTTAAGTGTTTCAGGTTTTTCGCCTGCCATTGTAGCGGTTGCTACCTCTTTTTCAAGTGCAATTATTTGTGGCTTGATAGATTTTATAGCACCCATAGTCTCTTTTCTGATTGTTATGAGTTTTGCTTGCTGTTTATCGCTGAGATTGAGTTTGTCCCAGTTTTTCATAACCAGTTTTGTGAGATGTGGCATTTTACCGTTGATTAAAAATGGTGAACCTTTTTTCATCTGTTTTTCTGTGCTTTTGCCATTACCGGGCATATTTGCCGGTGTAGTTTGTGTTGCGAAAGCAAGTGATGTGATAGTTGTCAAAATAAGTAATGCTTTTTTCATAAGATATAGTTCTCCCGTAAAATTATTTAAAGAGGTATTGTATCTGTTATAAGTGAATGAAAGGTGACTTTTTATTAATATTTACAATCTTTTTTGCTGACATCAAAGTGAAATAACTCTTTTTTACTTTTTGCACTGGTATAAACGTAGGATATATCAATTCCACTCTCCAAGAAACGTTTTGATGAATTGCATATCCCTCGTTTTACGGGGGTTTCCATTTTTTTCTTTCCTATTTTTGCAATTTCCTGGTCACTTTTTTGAGGATCGTTGATTTCATATATATAAACCAGTTTTGCACCATTTGCTTGAATTTTTATCAGAGAAGTATATTTATCTACTTGTTGTGGCAATTTTTCAGATAGTCCTTGTGCCGCAGCTTTTACAACATTTATATTTTGTTGTTTAATTTTTTCTTCTATATTATTTGCATAGATAGTTAGTGGTAGTAAGCAAAGTATAATAAATTTTTTTTTGAACATAATAATCCTTAATTTTAAACAAAGTTTGTTAAATGCAAAAGCATCTATCTATTTTATAATGATATGACTTGTATAAACCTGCACTGTCTATGTTATGATTATGATGAGACTTATTATACAATAACATTAAATATTATTTTTTGATTGGATGAAAGAGAGTATGCAGTTTCTATACAGGTTTAGTGCAATGACAACACCATGTGAAGTTTTGCTTTTTTCTGAAGAGAAAGGGAAGGCTGATGTTGTTGCACAGCTTATACTAAAAGAGACAAAACGACTGGAAAAAAAGTATAATTATTTCTCTGCAGACTCTTATCTGAGTCTATTAAATAATCGTCAGAATGATTATTTGGACTATGAAACAAAAAATCTTCTTCAAAGAGCCATACGTTACTATAATTTAACTGGACATATTTTTGATATTACGCTTGCGACCATAAAAGATCTTTATAAAATATCTACTTCTCTTGAAGAATTAAATCGAGCTAAAGAGAATTTACTACCTTATATTGGATGTGAACATCTTCATATTAAAAAGAACAGGCTCTTCTTTGATAATGAGTATACAAAAATAGATTTTGGTGGCTTCGTAAAAGAATATGCTGTTGATCAAGCCGTGAAAATTATTGAAAAATCAAAAATCAAAAATGCTTTGATAAATTTTGGCGGAGATATTTTTGCAGTTGGAAGAAAACCAAATGATCAAAAATTTAAGGTAGGTATAAAAGATCCTGATAATCCTAAACAGTTTGTTCAGTTTGAAGAGATTGAAAATGAGGCACTGACAACATCTGCTTCCTATGAAAGAAATACAATAATTGAAGGGAAGTTGTTTTCACATATCCTTTCTCTTGAAGACAATGTTGATAACCCCTCATCCGTAACAGTGATTTCAAAAAATTGTGTGGAAAGTGGTGTTTTTTCAACTGCACTAATGGTTGATCCTAAAATCAAAACAAACAACAGAGCAATTATAATTTAAAGTAAAAGAATGAAGAGGATGAAGGAGGTGGACATCCTCTTCTTGAGGCTGTGTTTTAGTTATTTAAAACAATAACATCTTAACAAAAAACTGTGTATCGAATGTGAATGATTAGTCGTCATATACACCAGTATCCATATCAAAGTCATATTCTGGTTCAATAACCGGGACTTTTTTAACTGTTTCAGGATCTACTTCCTCTTCTTTAAGGTTGTACTCTTTTCCAAAATAAAATCGTTGTTCTTGTGCATATTTTTTCTCTTTTTCTATGGCTTTATCTAATGCTGATTTATTCTTCTGTGTAGCTGTTTTATTCTGTTCTTTTATTTTGCTCTGATCCTGCCCAGAAGCAACCAATAGTGTGGTTCCTATTACCAAAAAGGATAAAAGTTTTTTCATAAGATTTTCCCTCTGCATTTTTTTATTTATAGTACAAATAGTAACGAAAAATAACTGTTTTAAAAATAAATGTATATAATAATATTTATAATCAATATAAAATTATCAACATTTTTATTATTTTAACGATAAAAACTATACAATAACTTATGCATAAATATCTCTTTTTTCTTTTTATCATAATAATTTTATACGGTATATATAATGCACAGAAAAAGAATAGTGCTCAAAAGTACAGAAGTGATGAAAATTGTGTTGTTTGTCGGAACAAAACTAATAAGTATGCCTTTCTTCAAAAAGAACTTGAACAGCTAAATACAACTGAATATGTGAAAAACTATATTGTTAAAGTGATTAATCATGGTTCTGATACCCTTGGTTTTAAGGGTGGGGTTATGGAAGGTGGTTATGCTTCAAAAGAGGATGCTCCTAAAATCGCTTGTTATGTTTTAGAGTTATCAGGTAAAAAGTGTCCTCATGATTATCCCAAAGATGCGCAGATGTTTTATACCAGCATTTGCGGAGGTTGTCATGGAAACGATGGAAAAGGACTCAGTGGAAATTATCCTGATCTTACAAGGAAAAAATTGTTAGGGATAGAACGAAGAGAAGAATTTTTAAAATCGCAGATCGAAAAAATAGG
>CAZYZD010000058.1:0-13674 GCA_964651755.1 uncultured Sulfurospirillum sp.
TGTTCTTACACGATTGTCACCGAGAATTGCCGCAACTTCCAGAATCAGTTTCGTTTCTGTACCTTCTACTGTATAATTTACTTCGATCGCTTCGTTAATTTCCGGAATATACCCGTCAAAATCAACATCTACAACAGGTCCGATAACCTGTGAAATAACACCTTCCATCTATAATGCTCCTTTTTACCTATTTTCTTTTATTTTAGAGTGCTTCCATACCGCTGATGATCTCAATCAACTCGGTTGTAATCGCTTCTTGTCTTGCTTTGTTGTATTGAATCGTCAACTGATCAACACGCTCTTTTGCATTGTTTGTTGCATTGTCCATCGCTTGCATTCTGGCACTGTGCTCAGCAGCAAGTGAATCAATAAGTGCATAAAACATATTGTATTCGAAATATTTTTTGATTAACTCATCGAGAATTTTCTCTTCATCTTCAGCTTCGATTTCCATCATAGATTCAGAAGCTTCATCTTCTATCTCGATAGTATCTACAGGCATAAGATGCAATGTCTTCATCTCCTGAGTAATCATATTTTTATAACCATTGTGAATCAATATAATTGTATCAGTTTCGCCATTTGCAAAATCATCAACTGCTTTTTGAATCACTTCCTGGGCTTTCTCATATGTAGGCGCCGCACTGACTCCGATATATTCATCCAGAAGTGCAGTTCCCTGAAAGCGGAAAAAGTCTATACCTTTACGTCCTACACAACGCAAGCGTACTGTAGCACCCATTCCTTCATACTTTTCTGTAACACGCTTCACTTCTTTGATTGTCTGAGAGTTAAAACCGCCACACAATCCTTTGTCAGCTGTTACAAATAAAATATCTACAACTTTTGGTTTTTCAACTTTATTGAAAAACTTACTTGTAGAACCACCAACTTTAAATTTGTTAATCTTCTCAGAAATTTCAAAAAGCATTTCATTCAATTTGTCAGCATAGACACGCGCACGTTTTGCCGCCTCTTCCGCACGTCGTAACTTTGCGGTAGAGACCAGTTTCATTGCACGCGTAGTCTTTTGCGTATTTTTAACACTTTTGATATTTCTTTTAATATCTTTTAAATTTGCCATATTCAGCCTTATTTAACTACAAAAGTTGATTTAAACTCATCCAACGCTTTTTTCAATAGTGCATCTGTCTCATCATCGATCTTTTTCGATGTAAGAATATTTTTATAGATATCAGGATACTTCGCTTCGATAAAAGGCAGAAGTTCTGCTTCAAATTTAGTTACGTCAGCTACCGGGATATCATCAAGATAACCATTTGCACCAGCATAAATGATAACAACTTGTTTTTCAACCGGTACCGGAGAGTATGGTCCCTGTTTCAGGACTTCTACCATTCTCGCACCACGCTCTAGCTGGTTTCTACTTGTTTCATCAAGGTCAGATGCGAACTGTGCAAACGCCTGAAGTTCTCTGTATTGTGCAAGGTCAAGTCTCAGAGTACCGGAAACTTGTTTTGTCGCCTTGATTTGCGCAGCACCACCAACACGAGATACAGAAAGACCAACATTGATCGCAGGTCTGATACCGGAGTTGAAAAGGTCTGTCTCAAGGAAAATCTGACCATCGGTAATAGAGATAACGTTTGTAGGAATATATGCAGAAACGTCACCCGCCTGTGTTTCAATGATAGGCAATGCAGTCATAGAACCTGCACCCAGTTCGTCGCTTAGTTTCGCAGCTCTTTCAAGAAGTCTTGAATGCAGATAGAAAACGTCACCCGGATATGCTTCACGTCCCGGAGGTCTTCTAAGAATCAATGACATCTCTCTGTAGGCAACGGCATGTTTTGAAAGATCATCATACACGATCAATGCATGTCTTCCATTGTCTCTGAAGTACTCACCCATTGTTACACCTGCATATGGTGCAAGGAATTGTAACGCAGCAGTTTCACTTGCAGCAGCATTTACAACGATTGTATAATCCATCGCACCATGCTCTTCAAGTTTTTTTACTACCTGTGCAACGGTTGACTGCTTCTGACCGATAGCAACATAGATACAGATAACATCCTGACCTTTCTGGTTGATGATTGCATCGATTGCAACAGTTGTTTTACCTGTTTGTCTGTCACCGATAATCAACTCTCTCTGACCTCTACCGATCGGAACCAGAGCATCAATCGCTTTAATACCAGTCTGAAGCGGTTCATGAACAGATTTTCTTGCCATGATACCAGGTGCTTTCTCTTCCACAAATCTGTGTTCAGTAGCTTCGATATCACCTTTACCGTCAATCGGCTCACCAAGAGGGTTTACAACACGTCCTACAATATTATCACCGACAGGTACTTTCAAAAGGCGCGCCAATCTTTTAACACTGCTTCCCTCTTTGATGTCTCCACCTTTACCAAGTACAACGATACCGACAACAGACTCTTCAAGGTTCAGTGCCATACCACGGTCACCTGTCTCAAACTCCACCATTTCACCGGCCATTACATTGTTCAATCCCTGAACCCTTGCGATACCGTCAGCATATTGAATAACTTTACCCGTCTCTTCAATATCAACATTCAGTTCAAAATTCTCGATTCTCTCCTGAATCAGTGTACTGATTTCATCAGCTTTTATTTTTGCACTCACTAACTTCTCCTTTTATTATTTATATTGCGCTTAAAATTGTCTGGGCAATTTGTTGTTTGATTCTATCCGTAGAAATACCGATCTCTACACCTAAGTTTTCCACTTCAACCTTCATACCGGAATAGTCTGTAACGATATTGTCCAGTTTGATTTTGGCATCAAACTTTTTAGAAAGTACATCCTCAATATCCTGAATCTCTTTCTCATCGATTTTGGAACCGCTGATTAGATGACCATGATATGTATTTGTTTTTTCTTCGATTACTTTATTGAGCTCTTTTACGATTGCAGGAAGCAATTCAATTCTTCCTTTTTCAGCAAGCAGCTTTATAAAGTTTTCAAGTTTCGGCTCTTTATTGTCAAGCATACCAAGTAAGAAATCAACTTTACTCTCTTTCTTGATATCACTGCTTTGTATAATAGCAGTAAATTTTCTATTTTTAAAAGCAGGAACGATTGATTCCAAACTATTAAAAATACTCTCCAGTGTTTTGTCATCTACACTTTTTGCAAGTGCTTTTACATATTTTTTGGCAATATCACTCATCTATGCAACCTTCTTTTTGATGATTTTGATAAAATCTTCATTGCTGAGCTTCAGATTGTCACCTTTAAAGATCTCTTCAATCACTTCTGCAACAACCTCTTTTGCCATCTTTTTCTCTTCAATCTGCATTCTCTCTTCCAAAGCATGTTTGAGGTGCTCAATTTCAGAAGCAGCATCTTTTTCAATCTTTTCACTTAGCATAACTGCCTCTTTCTTTGCAGTTTCTATTAAGTCTTTTGCTTTTATTTTCGCCTCTTCAGCTTCTTTGACTGCCTGCTCTTTAGATTCACGAACACTATTCAGCTTTTCCTGAATCTCTGTCAGCTGATTGGCAATCCCGCTGGTTCTGCCTGAAAAATAAGCTTTTATTTTATCTGCGATAAGATAGTAGATGATTGCTGCAAAGATAAGAAAGTTGACAGTTCTCGGAAGAATATCTGTACCACCCTCCGCAGCTGCTTCAGAAGCAAATGCTACTGCCGGCAACAGTGTCAATAGTAGATATTTAAATTTCAATTGCACTCCTTTATGATATTTGTTGTAATTTGCTTTGAATATTTTTCTGATATTCCGGCAATTTCGCTTCGATACTCTTTTTCAGCTCTGTTCTTTCACCTGCAAGCTTTTCAACAAAAGCATCATACTGCTTTTCAAGCTCTTCCTGAACAGATGCAACCATTCCGGCAGCTTTCTCTTTTGCAGCTGCAACAGCACTTTCACGAATCTTATGCGCTTCGCTTTTTGCCTCCGCAATAGTATCATGTGCCTGTGTGAGTGCCTCGCTGATCTCATCACCCATCTCTTTAGATGCTTCGAGATCCTTCTTTATCGTCTCTTCTCTTTTATCCATAAAAGCAAGAAGGGGCTGATAAAGCATATTGTTAAGAATGTAGACAAGCGCCAGAAACAGCGCCGCAACAAACAGAAGTAACCATAGATTGATATCTAACATGTGTAGCCTTTGTAAGTTTTTTCGATCACGCTTTGAAAAATTCGTCAGATTTTAGCATAAAAATCATAAATAGAAATTTAATCTGCTGATAAAATCGATAAGAATGCCTTAATCTGCGCTTCGTCAGTAAAAGAGATAGTAATTTTATTTTTGCCTTTTGAAGATTTAAAACCAAAAGATTTCAATTTCTTTGTAACATCAGAGAGTCCTTCAAATTCAGTGAAGTTATTTTTGATGGTAGTTGATGACTCGTTTTTCTCAACTGAATCACTATTTTTGAGACTTTTAATAAGCTCTTCACTTTCGCGGACACTTAACTTCTGTCCTACTATAGTATCGGCAACAAGTTTTTCCGTATCCGGATCGAGTCCGACAAGCATTTTTGCATGTCCCTGAGTGATCTTGTTTTCGGAAAGAAGATTTTGTGTATAAGGTGTCAATTGTAAAAGACGCAGGGTATTTGTAATCTGGGAACGGCTTTTGTGAATAATGTTGCTTAACTCTTCCTGCGTAATCTGATACTCTTCAATCAACTCTTTATAGGATTGTGCAAGTTCCAATGCGGAGAGATTCTCTCTCTGGATATTTTCAATAAGCGCAAGTTCTCTGAGGTTCTGGTTCTGAAAATCCGCTACAACAGCTTTGATGTTTTCAAAACCTGCAAGTTTGGCAGCACGGAATCTCCGTTCACCTGCAATAATCATATAACCATCATCTTTTTCAATAACCACTATCGGTTGCAGCTGCCCGTGTTTTTTCAGCGAGAGGGATAGCTCCTGCAGCGCCTCTTCATCAAAATGTTTCCTTGGCTGGTATTTATTTGGTATGATATCTTCCAACGGAAGCTCTCTGACAATCGTCGTTTCACTCTCTATATCCTGTCTGTATGCATCCTCCACATCATCCAAAATAGCACTAAGTCCCCTGCCCAGTCTGTTTTTTGCCATTTCTGAATACTCCTTAACTTACTGCTAAAATTGATTGTGCAAGATTTTGATAGGCTATCGAACCTGACGATTTGATATCGTAAAGCAATATCGGCTTACCAAAGCTCGGAGACTCTGCCAGCTTGACATTTCTCGGAATCACGATATATTTTTCATCATCATTCATTTCCGAAGCAAAAAGTTTACTGCTGAAGTGCTGTTCAAGATCGTAGAGAACATTTTTGGAGAGATTGTTCTGTGAACTGTACATTGTTGGTAAAAAACCTTTGATTTTCAGTTTTGGATTGATCGTCTTCTTGATCAGTTTGATTGTATTGAGAAGCTGCGCCACACCTTCGAGCGCGTAAAATTCACACTGAATCGGAATAATCACAGAGTGCGCCGCGCTTAGAGCATTGATCGTAATCGGTCCGAGCGCCGGCGGCGAATCGATAATGATATAATCATATTTTTCCTGCACTTCCGCCAGTTTTTCTTTGAGTACAAGCTCTTTTTTCTTGATGCCGCTGTCATAAAAATCTTTCTCCAAACCTACAAGCCCGATATTTGCAGGTACAAGATCAAGCATTTCGATAGAAGTTTCAAGAATGATATCGGACATTTTTTTACGTCCTATCAATACATGATAGATATTGTACTCATAATCTGTTCTGGCAAAACCAAGCCCTGTCGTTGCATTTGCCTGCGGATCAATATCGATCAATAAAACCTTTTTTTCTGCCACTGCCAGAGATGCTGCCAGATTTACCGCCGTCGTAGTTTTTCCGACACCACCTTTCTGATTTGCTATTGCGATTATTTCACTCATCTTAGACTATACACCCTTCTATTTTCTACTATAATTGAACCGTCATTTTGCAAAACCGCATCCTTTAAAAGAAGCTTTTTTTGCGCAGCTGAATCGAAGTATTGGAACCCCGTAGATTGTAAAAATTCTACCTTATATTTTCTAAATATATCCTTCCAAAAAATATGTTGTTTTATTTTTAAAAAATAGGATTCCAGCAACTCTTTTTTCTCTACTTTTATATCAATAGTTGCATATTCCGGCGGTGCTTTTAAAAGATTTAAACCAATGGAACAAACCACAATATTGCCCTTTAAAACAGCGGTAATTGTTCCTCCCGCTTTTTTGTCGCCAATATAAAAGTCGTTTGGCCATTTCAGCCAGACTTTAGAACCAAATTCTGCGAGTGTCTCTTTAAGTAAAAAGGAGAAGTAGATAGACATAGACTGGCGGGGAAGATCAGGTACCAGACTCTCTGTACTCATACAAAAAGAGAGAAAGAGATTCCCCTCCATTCCTTCCCAGGCATTGCCGCGGCTTCCTACTCCGCCATACTGTTTTTCGGCACTAAGAGCATAGGGAGGCTTTACTTCTCCGCTTTTAACAGCATCCACCAGATAGAGGTGCGTAGAGGCTATTTCATCAAGATAAGATATCTCCAACACCCAGCCTTTTACCACGTATATAGTCGATTACCGACATCTCTTTTTTGGAAACAGGTTGCACTTTAAAGACTTTTAACGCACCTTTTTTACACCCCACAACAATACCTCTTTCAGCTATTTCCAATATTTTCCCCGCTTCAAAAGAACCCTTCTCTTCATGAATTTCAATCTCTTTGAGTTTCAATCCACTCTCCAGATAGATCCCCGGCCAGAAGATAAATGCCAGATATTTTGCATAGAGCATCTCTGCATCCGAAAAATCGACAAGACCGTCGGCTTTGGTGATCTTTTTGGCATAACTGCTGTCACACCCCACCTGTTTCAGCGGTACAATGTCATCAAATTTTTTCAATGTTTCAACACAAAGATCGGCTGCCATATGCGACAATTTTTCAAAAAGTTCTACGGCATTCATACCGACAATTTCCGTCACGGCAAATCCAAGCATATCTCCCGTATCGAGTCCCTCTTCCATCATCATCGAAGTTACGCCGCTGTAACGCTGACGATCGAGTATTGCCGCCTGTATGGGAGATGCCCCGCGGTATTTCGGCAGCAGTGATGCATGCAGGTTGATACAGGGAGCAATCTCTAGTACCTCTTTGGGAAGTATCTGTCCAAAAGCAGCCACAACAATAAAATCGGGAGAGAAAGATTTGATATAGGAGATACTCTCTATATCGCGCAGGGTTCTGGGCTGGAAAATATCGATCTCTACTTCATGTTCAAGACAATACTTTTTAGTATCCGGCGGTGTCAGCATCTGCTTGCGTCCTACAGGCTTGTCCGGCTGGGTTATCAGCGAGACAACTTCCATCCCCTCTTCATGAAGCAGTTTCTTTAAGATAGTAGTAGCATAAGAGGGCGTCCCCATAAATACTATCTTCATGAAAGAGCCTTTGTAAAGTGTGTTCCTCCGATCTGCTTCCTCTCCAGCAGAAAACTTCTGGCTTCCGTAAGATCAAAACCGCTTGTCATAAACATCTCTCTGTCTCTCTCCAGTAAAAATTTGGCTGCTTTCAGTTTTGTAGCGATACCGCCCGTGGCAAATTTATGGTTTGGATTGCAGGGAATCTGCATCGCCTCTTCACTTACCTCGGAAACTTTGGAGTAGATTTTGGCATCCGGATTTTCACGCGGATCACTGTCGTAGTAGCCGTCAATATCGGAAAGTATCACGAGCATATCCGCATCAAAATAGTACGCCACATGCGCAGAGAGCTGGTCATTGTCACCAAAGACAAGCTCTTCCGTTGCGGTTACGTCATTTTCATTGATAATTGGAAGTACACCGTTTTCCAGAAGTTTGCTTACAGCGCACTTTGCATGGTGGGTACGTTTACGCGAATCAAAATCATCTGCTGTCAAAAGTACCTGCGCCGTCAAAAGATCATATTTTTCAAACTTCTTCTGATAAACACTCATCAGATAGGGCTGTCCCACCGCGGCAATCGCCTGACGGTTTGCCAGAACAGATTTGTCGATTTTGAGTTTTGAGTATCCGGCAGCAACTGCTCCCGAAGAGACAAAAATTACTTCATACTTTTCAGAAAGATCCGCCAGAAAAGAGACAAGATTCCCAATCCGCTCTCTTGCCAGTCTGTTCTGCTCGCTCAATACATGAGAACCTACTTTGACGACAATCCGCTTCACTCCTGCTCTCCCCGCTGTACAGCTGCATTGAGCGCAAATTTGAGCGCATCTATATTGATCCCCGTTACGGAAGAGATGGGCGCTACAAAGAAAGGTTTTTCCTGCTCTATCTGACCGGCAAAATCTATCTCCTGCATAAAGAGAGGATATTTTGTCTCAAAATGGTACTTGTTTTCCCCTGCATCCGAAGGCAGTCCCAGATGTTTCAAAAAGGCTTCCGTTTTGCTGACAACCTCATCTTCTCCCAGTGCATCGGCACGGGTAAGGGCAATCGCAAAATCTCTCCCTCCCAACTCTTCTGAAAAATTTTCCAACTCTTTTTTGAGTACATCATACTGCTCTTCAAGCGGACGGTAGTTTGCAAGATCTATCATAAAAAGCAAAAACTTAGTACGCTCAATATGACGCAAAAAGTCAAGCCCTAGCCCACGCCCGTCACTTGCCCCTTCAATAATCCCCGGAATATCCGCCATCACAAATGCCTGGTAAGTATCGATTTTGACTACACCGAGTTTTGGTGTCAGTGTCGTAAACTCATAATTCGCCACTTCCGGCGTGGCATTGGAGAGTGTTGAGATCAGCGTTGATTTTCCTACATTGGGAAATCCGACCAACCCTACATCTGCAATCAGTTTCAACTCCAGTCTGACACGTTTTGTCTCTCCCGGAAGCCCCGGCTGGGCATAGGTAGGTCGCTGATTGGTAGAACTTCGAAAGTGCCAGTTCCCCAGTCCTCCCTTTCCACCTTCCAGAAATTTTACCTTTTCGCCGTCTTCCACCAGATCAAGCAAAACTTCCCCGCTCTCTGCATCGAGTACCTGTGTACCGGGAGGAACGACAACTGTCAGAGACTCTCCCTTTTTACCGTACTTTTTACGCCCTTCACCGGGTCTTCCATTTTTGGCTTTGAGATGATTTTTCCCGCGAAATGAAGAGAGTGTATGGCTGTTTTTATCTACCAGAAAGTAGACATCCCCGCCGCGACCGCCGTCACCGCCGTCAGGTCCGCCTTTGAGTACAAACTTCTCCTGACGAAACGAGACAGAACCCGCACCCCCTTTTCCTGAACTGAGTGTCAGTTCTACATTATCTATAAACATATATACCTTTTCATGTGTAAATTATTTTTTCATTTACAACTATATTTTTCGCGATTATAGCAGAAAAAGATGAGAAACGTAAAGAAGCGTCCAATACAGAGCCCCTGCCGGGAGGAGTGTGTGTCCGGCAGGGACTTTGTCAGGTACTAATTATACCAAAATAGTGTGTAGAAAATGTTTAATTATTTAAAGTTTTTGAATCGTGCGTCTGTGTATGCGGATCGGTTCGCTGATGCCTGTATTGTTGTTATCCAGTACATTGACAACCACATCGACAATCGCTGTCAGGTTGGAGTCATCGGTAGAGAGGTTGTTGTCCAGTACCCTGTTACAGTTGGTCAGTCCGCTTCCCATATACATAAGCGTTACATTCATTTCATGTGTCGGTGTGGCGGTATTGGGATAGAGAATATTGACTTTCTCGATACAACTGAGATGATTGTCATGTCCGGATGTCGCCAGCAGCGCGTACTCTGTCGCTGTTCTTGCCAGCAGATGTGCCTGCTCCTTAAAATACATATCCATCGTTGACTTTACTGTCATAGAGGAGAGGGAGATCATCATCGTCATCAGCAAGGAGACCGCCATCATGATAATAATCGCCGTAATCAAAGTAAATCCATTACGCATCAGAATACCGCCTTCTCTTTACAAAATCCAAACCCGATACCGGTTTTGTTCCCATCCTGGATACAGAGTTTGATACGAATCGTATTTCCCGCCTGTAAAAAGTTGAAACTACTCACATGCTCCGCAACAACTGTTTTTTTACCGTCTGTATATTTTTCATTGTACCATGGCTGGTAATTGTAGTAGAGTGTCAGGTTGAAGTCATCTTCTAAATTCCCTTCAGGAACAAGCGCATACGCCGTCCATGCCAGACGATACTGCTCTTTGAGATGCGTCACACCCTGCGCCGTGATATTTTCATCGAAAACCAGAATCTGATTGTTCGCAGGATCTCTGTGCACCGGCAAAGTGACATTATGATCTGTACTGGTCCAGTCCCAGCCGAAACTTTTGAAAGTGTAGTTGCTGATCTTTTTAAATATAACAACAGGATTGTTTGTATTGGTTGTATCTGTATCGTTCAAATCTATCTCGCCGTAGGAGAGATCATTGATCATCTCAACAGCAAAATCAAGATTTGAACCACTGGTATAGATCTGCGTGTCAGAGGTAGCCGGATTTTCAAGATCTACAAAACCGCTCCATCCGGGAATCATCACTGTTCCGTTGCTCTCACCGCGGAACGACTCGTAATCAAACCCTATCCACTCCAGAACATCATAAGTATCGTTCAAATCTTTGGAGTTGAGCCAGTCGATATTGTTGGTGCCTTTCTGCCGTACAATCGTCGAAGCTTTGACCCGGTACTGCAAACGTGTCGTAATCATCTCCAGCGCCAGTTCTGTTTTCTGTTCCAGATTATTGATATATTTGGAACGTATATAGTTCTCATACAGATGGGCGATTATATTTGTACCGATCATCGCAACGATACCCATAATCACGATTACCATGACAATCTCAAAAAGTGTGAAACCGGAACGTTTTTTAAGGATTGCAGACATTTAGTTAAGCTCCTTTTCCAGCAGGTCAACTTCTCCGATATTACATGAAAAAGTACGAAACATAAAAGTCTGATAGTTGGTACTGGTCACTTCCAGTTCCACCATTTTGATACTGGTACTGTCTGCATTGTTGGTAATACTCTTTTTGGTAGAAGGATCAAAAACAAAGGAGATTGTCGTACTGTTATAGTCTGTCCCCGCAACCGGTGTATCGGAAACATAGTAAACATGCGTTGTCAGGTTCAGATCACGGTCAAGGTAGTCAAAATTGTCTGTTGCCGTACTTGCCGCCGACCATGCAAGTGTTGCAGAGAGCCCGTCAAAATCGTTGATATCACTGATATTGGTATCGACATTTGATGAGGGATAGGTGGGTGTTGCCATCATTTTACGGCGTAAATCTCCGAAAACATGCCCTATACGGCGTTCATCGTAGTAGGTATTGTTCCGGTCCAGCGCGCTGTCGCCGCTGTAGACATCCAGCACACGAAGCCTTCCTTCAGAGTTGTTTCCGTCACGGGCATTGTCGTCCCACTGATAGCTGAGAATATTTCCCATCTTGGTACGGGCTGCCAGAATCGCTTCCTGCATCATGGAAAAGTTATCGTTTTTTGCACCCTGCTGCAGCATCATCGGTACAGACATGACAGAGATAGCAACCACCACAATCGCAAGTACAAGCTCTATGAGACTGATACCTTTTCGCATATAGAGAATCCTTCACTTGGTTCACCGCCCCAAAAACGGTATATTGTCTCTATATCGGCACTTTTTTAAAACAGTGTATATCCTATGCGGCGAGGATTGCTTTTATCGGAGATATCCAAAACTTTCAATCCCTCTTTTCCGTCGGCGACAAAAGCTTTTGTCCCGCTTCTGTTGACGACAATACCCCTTGCCGTACCGTTGGTATCAAAATACCCTGCTTCGGTGATTTTGCCGGGAGTTTTCATGTCAAGAACCGCAACCCCCTTTTCTCCTTTGGCGAGATAGAGATAGTTGTAGCTGCTCTCAAAAGCCATATCCCATATCAGACTGGCATCGTGGGCATCATAGACAAATTCTACGCCGGGAAAACGTTCATCGGAAAGATCTATCTTTTTGAGTGTACTGGTTAAACTGGAGATATAAACATCATGCCGATTCGGGTCTGTCTCGATATCGGAAGCACTCCCCTCCAGCTTCACACTGCCGACAAGTTCCAGACGACCGGGAACGGTGATATCTACATTTTCAAAACCGTAATAAAAATTGGCAAGATAGAGCCTGCTCTGCTCGCTGTTGAAAGAGAGATCCATAATCGTACCGTTACTCTCATATTTGCTGATGTAACGCGGAAAATCGGGAAGTGAAATATCATACAGAAGTACTCCTTCTCCTGTACCTATCGCCAGAGTCTGCGCATCGGGAGAGACAGCGAGCGCGGTGGCATTGTCGTCACCTGTTCTGACTGTCGCAAGATAGCGGATATTTTGCGGGGTGGAGATATCCAGAACCTCTACCCCTTCACTGCCGTTTGCCAGGAAGAGCGTATCGTTGACACGGGCGAGAGCATAGGTGAAATCATCTGTGCTATAGGTATGCAGAAGGAAAGGAGAAGTTGCATCGTGTATATCGAAAACATCCATCCCCTTGTCTCCGACACTTACAAAAAGTGTGTTTTCATCACTGCTGAGCAGGAGACTCTGCTTGCCTGCACCAAAGTTGATCTCTTCCTGTTCCTCAGGTTCCGAAACTTTTTCCAGACAACCAGCCAGCATCAGCAGCAGACCGAACAAAAGCAATACTCTGAGCATCTCAAACCTTTCTGCTTTTTTCGCTATTTTACCCTCTTTAACATCAAAATATAAAACAACAAAAAAAGAAGAAAAAGGCTTTAAGCATCCTTTTTTGAAAGTCTCAGCTTTTTTACTTCGTCGATATACAAACCGGTCTTTTGGGCGATTGTCTCATCATCCAAAATATCCAGCAGACTTTTGGCGATGGCTAACTTCGTCTCTTTCTCCGCACTAAGCCTGCCTTTTTCAATCCCTTCCTTGTATAAAGGATCTATCTCTTTGTCGAGTATAAACGGCATTTTTGACTCCTTCTCTCTGGCTTTGAGCTTTTTGGCAATGTTTGGTCTAAGTCGCATCAGGTAGAAAAGTTTTCTCAGATAATCTTCCCGCTTTTTAGACTCAAGTTTTCCCAGTTTCTGCATCAACTTTTCGTAAAACAAATCGATATCTTTGATACTGCAAAGAATCGCTATGATATTGTCTGTGATATTCTGACTCTCCATAAGTTCCGAACAGTCAAAAGCACTAATGTCTTTTACTTCGTAAGTATAACATAAATTCTGTGCGACAATCCCATTTTCTATTTTCAGTTTTTGAACACCTATATATAGAACCATCTGCTTTGGAAATGTTTTATAGTGTTCGTAGATCAAAGAAGCGTATTTTAACATTCGCATAGGCATCAGAGGATCATTTATAGATTGGATTTCCAAATGAAACAATGTATCGTCCTCAAGACGAGTTAAAAGATCAACTCTTCTCTCTTCTACTTTTGGGAAACTGGTTTCAAGCACCTCTTTTATCTCTTTACCTACTAAAAGTTTGATAAGTGTTTTTGGTACTTCATGAAAAAGTTCCCGTAAAGTTCTATCGTATAAAAATGACTCCTGGGGCATTTGTTACTCCTTTTGCTTTCAAAAAAAGAGTAACATAAAATTTACTTTGTAAAAAATAATATTTCATTTTGAAATATTTTCAGCAGATTCAGAAACTGGATAAAGTCATCACTTCCCGATTTTAACATATAAGTTCAAAACCTTGGAGATGATACTTCAGCTTCA